>JAJXVO010000191.1 GCA_021782105.1 bacterium | reverse complement strand
ACCGACGCCGGGATCGCCCACAGCGCCACCTGCGATCCGGCCCAGCTCGTGACCGCCACCATTGTGACGAACACCGCGACGAAGAAGGTGCGAAGCGCGACAATCATGGCGACGCCCTCAGGCAAAACTGAGGTTGTTGGGACGCGTGTGCACGGTCTGCACCACGTTGATGTTGCGCAGCGCAAACGCCGCCTCGCAGTAGCCGAGGTAGTATGTCCACTTGCGCACGAAGCGCTCGTCGAAGCCGAGCGCGCGCACCTCCGGCAGGCGCCGGTTGAACTGCTCCCGCCAGGCCGCGAGCGTGCGGGCATAGTCCTGGCCCAGATCCTCCAGGTCGTTCAGCACGAAGCCGCCGTGCCTCGCGAGGAGCGAGTTGAGCCGGTTGACCGAGAGCAGGAGCGAGCCCGGAAAGACGTGTTTCTGGATGAAGTCGACGCCGCGCCTGAGCTGTTCGTATCGGGAATCCGGACACGTTATGAACTGCAGCGCCATCAAGCCGCCGGGCTTGAGCACTCGAGCCGCCATGCGGCACCACGCGTCGAGGTACCGGTGCCCCACGGCCTCGAGCATCTCAATCGACACGAGCTTGTCGAAGCGTTCGACGGGCCCGAGGTCGCGATAGTCCTGAAGCCGCACCTCGATCCGGTCGCCCAGCCCCGCCTCCTCCACCCGCCGCCGCGCGAGCTGCGCCTGTTCCTCCGAGATGGTCAGGCTGGTCACCCGACAGCCGTGCTCGCGCGCCGCATGCAGGCTCCAGCCGCCCCAGCCCGTGCCGATTTCCAGGACGTGGTCGCCCGGCTCGAGCCTGAGCTTGCGGCAAAGCGCCTCGTTCTTCGCCCGCTGCGCTTCCTCAAGCGACAGGCCAGGCCGCTCCCAGCGAGCCGAGGAATACATCATCGAGGGATCCAGCCACAGTCCGAAGAACTCGTTCGAGAGGTCGTAGTGCTCCCGGATGTTGCGCGCCGCGATCGCCCGGGAATTGGGCCGCAGGAGGTGACCGATCCGGTTCGCCACGCGCATCAGGTTCAGGCCCGCCGCGCGGACCCGCGCCCCCGACAACGTCGGCGCGTCATCGAGGTTCAGGAGGAACCACGCGATCACCGCCGCCACGTTCGGCGTCTCCCAATCGCCGTCCATGTACGACTCCGCGAATCCGATGTCGCCATACAGCGCGCACTTTTCGAAGAAGACCGCGCGGCGCACGCCGATCGCCGCCCACTCGGGAATCGCCAGCGCCGCCGGCGCCTTCGCACGCTCGTGCCAATGCACGTCCCTGCGCCCGCCCAGCATGCGCACGGAGCCGTCGGGCAGTCCGAGTTCCAGCCGGCCCGCCGGCATGCGCCCGAGCGCCCGGAGAACCTGCTTCGCGTAAAAACCGCCGGCGGCCGTAGCGCCGGCCTCGGAAAAGGAGTCAGAGCGGGAGATCGTGTTCATGCGTGGAATCGGGTTGCAATGGAGGGATGCGGGCGACGCAGCCCGCGCTGCAGCTCCGGGTTCGATGCCTTGGAAATGTGAGGCACGCGCTTCAGCCACAGGCGCAGCGCCTGCCAGTGGATCAGGGCGATCACCCGCGCCGTGAGCAGCGGGTACCGGAACAGACTGCCCGCGAGCGCACGCCCGGTCAGCGGTCGCGCCTCGCCAGTGAGCGTCGAGTGCAGCGTGCGCCGCCCGCCGTCGAAGTCGTCGATCTTCACTGCGAGCGTGCGCCCCGGCTCCCGCACCTGGAAGTCGAACTCCACGTCGAGCCCCGAAAACGGCGACACGTAGAAATGCTTCGGCAGCCGCGCCCCGAACACCGGCACGCCCGCGCCTCCGGAGATCTCCGGAAGAAAGTACGCCTTCATCTCGCGATAGGTGTTCGTCACCTCCGCGATCGAACACCGCCGCCCGCCCACGGCATCGCTGCAGAGGTAGAACGTCACCGGGTTGAATGCGTAGCCAAACATCCGGGGCAGGGTGACCAGCGTCACCCGCGCCCCGTCCCCAAGATCGACGCCGCGCGCCGCGCAAAACGCGAGCACACGCTCCTTGAGCGTGACGCCCGCCCTCGCGGGCACGCCGGCCGGAGGCTCCGCGCCATGGTGCACCGGCTCTCCCGTGGGCAGGTAGTCCGACTCGCGGATCGAGAAGACATTGGACGCGTTGACCGAAAAGAGCGGAAGCCGGCGCCCGAGCGCGCCAAGTTCATCCAGGTCAATCGCCAGGTAGAACACGCGATAGCAGAACCGATGCCGCTTCGGCAGCAGGCGCTCATGCAGTACGCGGCAGGCATACAGGCGCGAGCCGCCGGTGGCCGGAAATTCACGATCCCGCCTCATGCCGCCCTCCCCTTCCATGGATCCCGCCCGAGCAGGAGCTCGGCCACGCGAACCGCGGAAAACAGGCCGTCTTCGTGAAATCCATACCGCTGCCAGGCGCCCGCAAAATACGTCTCAGTCCCGCCGCGCGCACCCGAATTCAGCGCAGGCAGCGCCTCCTGCGCCTCCACCGCCGCCCCGTCGAAGAGCGGGTGTTCGTACGACAGGGTCCTCAGGATCCGCGACGGCTCGACCAGGTGGCCTCCGTTGATCGAGACAAAGTAGTTGGTCCGCTGCGACACGCCCTGCAGGCGGTTCATCCAGTAGTGGGTCGACGTCGCCAGCCGGGTCGAGTCCGCCGCCCTGCCGCCGCCCAGCCGGGCCGCTTCGGAGTCGAGCCTGTAGTTCCACGACGACCACGCGCGGCGCGTGCGCGGCATCACCGACGCGTCCGTGTGAAGGATCGCCGTGTTAGGCTGATACCGAAACGGCGAGAGCCAGCGCCGCTCCGCGGCCGTGGCGTCGTCGCCGAGCAGCGCAAGCGCCTCCGGTGCGTGGCAGGCCAGCACCACCTTGTCGAATCGCTGCACTTCCCGGTCCGTCGCCACCTCCACAGCCCCGTCCATCCGGCGTATCCGCCGCACCGCCGCACCCCGGTGCACGCGATCCCTGAACGGTGCAATGAGCCGCTCCACATACACCCCCGACCCACCCTCCACCGTCCACCACGGATGCTGCGTGTGCAGGCCGAGGAACCCGTGGTTGTGGAAGAACCGCAGCAGGCTCGCCGCCGGAAACTCAAGCATCCGCTCCGGCGGCGTTGACCACACCGCCGAACTCATCGGGATGAGATAGAGATGAAAAAAATCGTCCCCGTACCCGCGACGACGCACGTATTCCTCTAGGCTGAGCGACCGCAGCGCGGGATCGTCGAGCGCCGCCACCGCCTCGCGGTTGAAACGGTCGATCGCCAGCAGCATCCGATAGAACGAGGGACGCAGGAGATTGCGCCGCTGCGCAAACAGGTGGTTGAGGCTGCTGCCACAGTACTCGAGGCCGTGCGGACCGCAGCGCACACTGAACGACATGTCCGTCCGCTTCACCGGAACCCCGAGCACCTCGAACAGACGCACCAGGTTCGGATACGTGACGCGATTGAAGACCATGAACCCCGTGTCGATCGGCACGCTGCGCCCCTGCTCGTCCACAGTCACCGTGTGGCTGTGCCCTCCGACGCGGTCGTCCGCTTCGAGGACCGTGACGTCGAAGTCGCGGTGCAGCAGCCAGGCGCAGCCGAGGCCCGAGATGCCGCTTCCGATGATGGCGATCCGCGTCATGTCCGCGTGGGCGCCTTCGCGGGTTGGGAAATCGGAACGGCGCGATCCTCCTGGTCCGGCGCGCGGCGCTCCGCCTCGTCATAAATGCCTTGAGGCACGGGCTTCAGTTCCCAGATCAGGCCGGTGAGCGAAAGCGCCCGCAACAGGTAGTAGGTCGGGTCGACCTCCCACCAATAAAACCCCTGGCGCGCCGCCGCCTGATACCGATGGTGGTTGTTGTGCCAGCCCTCGCCGAGCGTGACCAACGCAAGCAACAGACTGTTGCGCGAATCGTCGTCGGTGGTGAAACGCCGGCGGCCGATCAGGTGCGCGAGCGAGTTGATGCACGAGGTACCGTGAAACAGCGCCGTCGTGCTGATGAAGAATCCCCACACCACGAGCTGTCCGCCCGTCACGCCCAGCGCCGGTGCGTGCGCGTGAAGCCAGGCGCCCGCGCCCCAGAGCGCCGACGCGTAAAGCACGGGAACCAGCATGTCGAAGCGGTCCAGGAACACGAGTTCCGGATACCGCGCCAGGTCCTTCACCTGCGACACGTCGGTCGGGAAATTCCGTCGGCTCGTGATCCAGCCGATATGCGACCACCAGAAGCCGTGCACATGCGGCGAATGGGCGTCCTCCTCGTGATCCGAATGCCGGTGGTGGTGGCGGTGGTGCGACGCCCACCACAGCGGGCCGCGCTGCGCCGCCGTGGCACCCCACAACGCCAGCAGCAGCTGGCCGCACCGCGAAGTCTTGAAGCTCTTGTGCGAGAAATACCGATGATACGCCGCCGTGACCGCGAACATCCGGATGACATAGCCGCACGCCGCCACCGCGACCGATGTCCAGCTCCAGCCCACCCAGATCACGCCAATACACCCCAGGTGCAGCAGCACGAACGGCACGCAGCGCACCCAGTCGATGCCGTCAGGCTCCGAACGTAGCGCCTCCGCCCCGCCCGGCAGGTGGCCCGCGTCGAACCACTGCACGATCGAGCTCCAGGAAAAGCGGCGCAGCACGCCTGGCCGACGGAGGTCTTGGGCCGGAACCTTCATGACCGGGGGGCGGCGATGCGGATCATCACCTCGTTTCGCCGCAGGAAGGATGGCGTCCAGGGAGGATCGAAATAGGCGAAAATCGGCTCCGAATCCGCCTGGAGTCCCGCGGCCGTCATGCGCTCCCGCAACCGCCGCTCCGCCACGATCTCGTTTTGCCGGGTGCGCCCGCCGCTGAACCGCAACACCGCAAATTCACCGCCAGGGATCGACACGAGGGCGACCAAGGAATCCGACGGCTTGGGCAGCGACGCCACGGCACTCGCCGCCGGCATGACGAAGCCCATCCGACCGCCCTGCATCAGGACCGGCGTGGTCATCGGAATGCGCCGCTCCTGGGCGTTGTCTCCGGAGATGTACCGGAAGAGCCGGCCAAACCCTCCGTTCGCTCCATTGCCCATCCGAGTCTCCGCAACCTCGAGCCGCGGATATTCGCGGATTTCCATCCCCTTCATCGACCGCACCAGGCGGTACGGCGCACTCTCATACCCGCCGCGCACGGCGGCGCATCCGGCCAGAACACTCAGGCCCAACACGGTCAGCGGAATCATCAGCAGTCGGTTCATCGCAGGATTCGGTTCAGATTCGCAGCGCGGTCGAATCGGGCTTCCCCAAAAACCGCGCCGCCAGCGCCTCGCGCCGATAGGCAAAAATCCGCTCCACGTCGCGCCGCACAAAAAGCCGATTCACCAGAGCCCCGCCCGCCACGCAGTACTTCACCCCGTCACGGCAGAGCGTGCCTCCGTCGGCCTCGAAAAACGTGTGCTCGTGCCGCCAAAGTCGATACGGCCCCCGGCGCTGCTCGTCCACAAAACGATGCGACGGCTCCCACGCGGTGATCTCAGTCTGCCAGCGAATAGGAATTCCATGCACCCGCAGGCGGTACTCAATCAACGCCCCCACCCGCATCCCAATCCGGCCCGGAGTCAGCACCTCGAACCTCAGCCAGGACGGCGTGATCGCCTCCAGATTGTGCGCCTCCGCGAAGAAGGAAAATACCTCCGCCCTCGGCCTCGGAATCCACTGCTCGTCTTGGTACGTAAAGGTTTTCATCAATTCGAGACCGACCTCACTGCCCCACTGCAGAGCAGCGATCAGCATGGCCCGGCGCTTATGTTGTCTAGACTTTGTCTCAATTTTTATCAGCTGTCAAACTTTTGTCTAATATCTAGTCGGTTGATTTTTATCCTGCTTGTTTTTAATTTGTTAGGTATCAATTTAGCCCCTGATCTTTGAAATTCGATTCTTCGGTTGTACAAGAATCCGTGATGTGTCTAATTTTTGTCTACTTCCATGGATGACGCTCCTTTAACCATCAAAACCGCCGCGCAGCAGACAAGCCTGAGCGCCCATGTGATAAGGATCTGGGAAAAGCGTTATGGAGCGGTGTCGCCGCTGCGCACGGACACCAACCGCCGCCTCTATTCACCCGAGCAGGTCGAGCGGCTACGGCTGCTGGCACGTCTGACCCAGGAGGGACGCAGCATCAGCACGATCGCCCGTCTGCCCACCGAGGCGCTCAGGGCTCTCGTCCGCGATCTTGCTCCCAGCGGGAGCACCGGCGCGCCGGCGCCGGACTCCGCCTCCACTCCCTTCCTCTCCGCCTGTATCCATGCGGTCCGCAACCTCGACGCAGCCGCACTCGAATCCGAGCTGGCGCGCGCCGTCGTCCGACTCGGCCTGCAGGGCATGATGCAGCGCGTCGTCGCACCGCTCGCCCGCGAGGTCGGCGACCTGTGGCGCGACGGCACCTTCACCGCAGCCCACGAGCATTTTGCCACCGCCGTGCTCCGCACCTTCCTGGCCCGCTCCTCCACCAGCTTCGCGCCGTTCTCCGCTGCCCCCGTGCTCCTGGCTGTGACACCCTCCGGCCAGCTTCACGAGCTCGGTGCCCTGCTGGTGTGCGCCACCGCCTCCAACCTCGGCTGGCGTGTCATCTACCTGGGCGCAAGTCTCCCCGCCCCCGAGATCGCCGGCGCCGCCCTCCAGCACAAGGCCCGCGCCGTCGCCCTGAGCCTCGTCTACCCGGAGGACGATCCCGCGCTCGGCGACGAGTTGGTCCGGCTCCGCTCCCTGCTTCCCCCTGACACCGCGCTGCTCGCCGGCGGCCGGGCGACCCCCGCCTACGCCGCCGCGCTCGACAGGGTCGGCGCCCTCCAGGCTCGCGACCTCGCCCACCTGGGCCGGATCCTCGACGGTCTCCGCAAACTCGATACAATCGTCCCCCACGCCTGATCCCGGCCGCGATCGCCGCTCATGGCGACGCGCTTCCCGACGCCTCCGACGCCTCCAGCGCCTCCTTCAGCCGTTCGGCCAGGCCCGGGATCGTCGGATCCAGCTTCAACGCCGTCTCCCAATGCGAGATCGCCTGAGCATGCTTGCCCGTGATCCACAGCAGCGCTCCCACCACCGCGTGGCTCTCCGCATCATGCGGATTCAGCCGCAACTCCTGCTCGTAGTGGTCGATCGCATCGTTGTAGTACCCGTGCCGAGCCAGGGCGTCCGCCCAGATTCGATGAATGCTCGCGGGCGACGTCGTCGTCTCGAGCGCACGGTCGATGTGCACCACGGCTTCATCGAGTTTTTCACGATCCAGCATCATCAGCGCAATACGCAGATGGGCCTCTGAAAAATCCGGACTGATGCGCGCCGCCCGGATGTACGCCGCCAGCGCCTCCGGCGCCCGGTCGGCCTGTTGCAGCGCCAGCCCCATTCCAAATTCCGTGAGCGCGTCGTTCGGCCGCAGGCGCAACGCCCTCCGGTACTCCGCGATCGCCTGAGTAAGGTGCCCGAGGCCCCGCAGGGAGTCTCCAAGATTTCGATGCGCGGTCGGATTCGTCGGATCCTGTTTCGCCGCCGCCTCAAA
>JAJXVO010000190.1 GCA_021782105.1 bacterium | reverse complement strand
GACGCCAGCACCACCAGCGCGACCAGTTCCGACGCCACCCTGAAGTCTCTCCAGGACGCCAACACCGCCCTGTCATCCAAGGTCGCTTCCCTCCAGTCCCAACTCGCCACCGCCCAGCAGGCCGCCACCACCGCCGCCGATGTCCCCGCCCTCAAACAGCAGGTCGCCCAGCTGACCGCAGACCTCGCCGACGCCCGCGCCGCCCAAAACGTCCTCCAGACCAAACTCTCCAGTACCGCCCAGGCCGCCACCACCGCCAGCGCCGCCTCCACTCAACTCAAGCAGTCCAGGGACGCCCTCGCCCTCCAGGTCGCCGATCTCAAAAGCAAACTCGCCGCGGCCCAGGCCACCGCCGCTTCCACCGCCGCCTCCCAGCCCTCGCCCGCCCAGGTCCAACAGCTCGCCCAACTCACTTCCGATCTCGCCAAGGCCCACGCCGAGAAAAACGCCCTCCAGTCCACCCTCATCGCCGCCTCCACCAACGCAGCCAACGCCGACGCCTTCTCAAAGAAACTCCAGCAGGCCAACGCCGACCTCGCCAGGCAGGTCGACGCCCTCAAGAGCCAACAGGCCTCCCTCGAAAAACAGCTCGCCACCGCCCAGGCCGCCCAGCCCCCCTCCCTCTCTCCCGACGTCACCGATCTCAAGCAGCGACTCGATCTCGCCCAACAGGCCGCCCGAGAGGCCGGCGCCGTGCGCGATCAGCTCGTCAAGGACATCGAGAATGTCCGCTCCAACGCCGATAATCAGATTCTCGAGATGCGCAGGCAGGTCGCCGATCTCAAGCAGAAGCTCGCCGATGCCCGCGCCCTCAACGCCCCCCCACCCGTCTCCGTCCCCGACGCCCAGGGCAAACCCGGCGAGACCATCGCCTCCCTCGAGGTCCAGCTCACCAACGCACGCGCCTACACCTCCCGTCTCGAGAAAATCAATACGGAGCTGTCCGCACGCGTCGACAAGCTGAAGGGCGACCTCGCCGTCAGCGACACCTGGGCCCGTCGAATCGACGATCTCCAGCTCCAGCTCAACGACGCCCAATCCCGCCTCTCCGCCGACGACGCCCAGATCCAGTCCCTCCATCAGCAGCTCGCCGCCTACAGCGGCCAGACTCAGCCCGGCCCCTCCGGCGTCTCGCCCGCCCTCGATCTCCTGCGCAACCAGCTCGCCACCGCCCAGGCCGAACTCGCGGCAGCCCCAAAACCGGCCGAACTCGAGGAGGTCCGCGCCCGTCTCGCCAAAACCACCGTCGATCGCGATAACGCCTCCGCCGAAGAGGGCCGCCTGAAGTCCCAGGTCGACGCCCTCAACGCAAGACTCCGGGACCTCGAGGCCAAGACCCCAAGCCCCGCCACCCAGGCAACCGCCTCCGCAGCCACCCAGGCCGCCCTCGACCGCGCTCTTAAGCAGCACTCGCAGGACCTCGCCACCATTCAGTCGCTCACCGCCCAGCTCGCCGCCGTGCAGCAGGGCGCACCCACCCTCTCCGGCAACCTTCCCGCTCTCCAGGCCGAGCTCGCCACCGCACGCGCCCAGATCGCCGCACTCCACGCCGGCCGCTCCCTCTCCCCCTCGTCCTCCGGCACCAACTCCGATTTCGAGGCCAGACTCTCCGCCGCCCAGGCCGAAAACACCCGCCTCAGTCAGCTCCAGGCCACCCTCGCCCAAAGTAATCTCTCCCTCGCCACCAAGGTCGATAGTCTCACCAATCAACTCAAGAAGCAGGCCTCCTCTCCCACCGACGCCAACCTCCTCCAGGATCAGCTCGCCAATGCAAAAAAGGCACTCGCCGACGCCCAGGCCGACAACTCCCGGCTCAGGAATGAACGCGACTCGCTCACACAATCCAACGCGTCGACCGCCACCGCCCTCCACGATCTGTCCGACCGCCTGACCAAGGCACAGGCCAGCATCACCTCCCTCTCGGCCGAAAATCAACGTCTCACCCTCGCCGCCACCAACCCCGCCCCATCCCTCAAGGAAACTCAGGCTCTCGCCCAACTCAAGGCACACGCCAACGATCTGGCCCGCCAGTTGGCCGACCGCGAGTCCACCATCGCCGGACTCCGCAAGGACCTCGCCACAGCCAAGGCCGCTGCCGCCACCGCGCTCGCCTCCTCCACCGAGGCTCAGGCCTCCAAGGCTCAGATCGCCACGCTCAACGATCAGCTCAGTTCCCTTGAATCGCAGCTCGCGGACGACCGTAAACACGCCGCTCAGGACCTCGCCGCGCTCTCCTCCCAACTCCATAGCGCCCGCGAAGCCAATCGCGCTCTGACCGAGGCCAACCGCGCCCTCGCCGACGTCAGAGGCCCCGACGATTCCACCCTCCGCGCCCAGCTCGATGAGCTCAATGGCAAGGTCCACGATCTCTCCTCCGACAACGCCTCCCTGAAGGCCCAGCTCGCACAGGCCACCCAGACCAGCTCCTCCTCCGCCCAGCTCCAGCAGCAGATCGCCGACCTCCAGTCCAAGCTCGATACCCAGGCCTCCTCCGTCGCCCAACTCGCCCAATCCAACAACGCGCTCTCCTCCGACAACGCCTCCCTGAAGGCCCAGCTCGCACAGGCCAGCCAGGCCGGCTCCTCCGCTTCCCAACTCCAGCAGCAGATCGCCGATCTCCAGTCAAAGCTCGCCAATTCCAACAGCGCCCTCGACAAGCAGACTTCCGCCATCGCCGACCTCGCCCAGTCCAACGATCAGCTCTCCAAGGAGAAGGATTCGCTCAAGGCCCAGCTCGCCCAACTCCAGCAATCCGCCGACACCCGCACCGCCGAGCTCGCCACCCTCCGCACGCAACTCTCCACCGCCACTCAGGCAAATCAGGCCGCCTCACAGCTCCAACAGCTGATCGCCGACTTGAAGTCCAAACTCGCCGATTCCAGTAACGCCCTCGACAAGCAAACCGCAACGGCCGCCCAACTCCAGCAGCAGCTCGATACCCAAAACGCCGCGCTCGCCGCCGCTCAACGCGATCTCGCACGCCTGTCCGGCGCAGACCGCGCCCGCCAAGCCGCAGAACAGCGCGTCGCCCAACTCGCCGCCCTCCCCGCCCAGCTCAGCGCCGCCCAGGCAGGCCTCTCCTCCGCCCAACGCGATATCGCCAGCCTGCGCTCCGACAACGCCCGCCTCTCCTCGCAGCTCCAATCCCTCGACCGCGAACGCAGCGCCCGCATCGCCCAATTGCAGCAGGAGAATGTCGCCCTCTCCAACCGGCTCAATCAGGCCCAGGCCACCCTCAATCAGATCGCCGCCGCCACCCGGATGCTCAATCCCTCCGCCGCGCCTATACCCGCCGCCACCCCTGTGACTCCCGACACCGGCGCCCCCATCACCCCCGCACCCTTCCGCCCTCAGGCCGCCGAAACCCCGCCTCGCTACCACGTCGTCGCCGCAGGCGAATCCCTCTCCGGCATCAGCACCCTCTATTACGGCACCCCCAACCGTTGGCAGGATATCTATAACGCCAACCTCGACCTGCTCCAGGGCGAGAACGCCCTTAAACCCGGTCAGCGCTTGAAGATTCCCTGACCCGTCGGCGCCCCCCCTCCTCGTTCCGGTGTCCGGGTTCACACTGCCGCTCCCCGTTCCGGTCGATTCCCCAGGTGTTCCAATCAACGATGTTCGTCGTTCCCTTCGTTGCCTCTCAATTCAACCTTATCGCAATCGAACCGCACACAGAGGGCACGGAGCCGAAAGCCCGAGGATCAGGTGCCAGCGCGGCGCCCCCCTTAGGTGAAACGTCTTGGATGCGAATTTTCCCCATAAGTGGTTTTCTCTGTGTCCACTGTGTCTCCGTGGTTCAAATTCGGCTGTCTCTAGGTTCTACCCAATCGCGATATTTAGGATCCATTCCCGATCGTCCCTGATGTCTTCCCTTTCCGCATCTTATCACGGCCTCCCTGCCCCACTGTCCCCCAAGGTCGATCTGCTCGTGATCGCGGGCGAACACTCCGGGGATCAACACGCCGCCGCGATGATCCGCGAAGCACGCAGCCTTTCACCGTCGCTGTCCGTGGCCGCCCTCGGCGGACCCGAGCTCGCCGCCGCCGGCGCCCAGCTGCTCCACGATCTCACCTCCACCTCCGTCGTCGGGTTCGTCGAAGTCCTCTCCAATCTCAGTTTCTTCCGCCGCCTGTTCAACGACACCCTCCAGTGGATCGAGACCCACCGCCCAAGCGCGGTCTGCTTCGTCGATTATCCCGGTTTCAATCTGCGTTTGGCCAAGGCGCTTCGCTCCCGAGGCATCTCCAAAAAAGGCGGCGGTTCCTGCTCCACCCTGTTCTATATCTCCCCCCAAATCTGGGCCTGGAAACCCCACCGGCGCTTCGCCATGGATGAGAATCTCGACGCCCTCGCCGTGATCTTTCCCTTCGAGGTCGGTTGTTACGCCGACACCGATCTGTCCGTGTCCTTTGTCGGCCACCCCTTCGTCGCCCCTACCTACGCCCCCCCAGTCTCCCTCGACCCCGCAGGCCCCATCCTCCTGCTTCCCGGTAGCCGTACTCAGGCCGTCAAACGTATCTTCCCCACTTTGCTCAAGGCCTTCGCTCTCCTGCGCGATCCCCGCGAGGCCGTCGTGCTCTACCCAAGCGAGTCCATCCGCACTACCCTCACCTCCTTCTCCCCCCCGCCCAACGTCCAGCTCCGCCCAACCGGCAGCCCCGTGAGCGCCTCCGCCGTGCTCACCAGCTCAGGCACCATGTCCATGCATTGCGCCCTCGCCGGCATCCCAGGCGCCGTCGTCTACAAAACCAGCCCCGGCACCTACGCCCTCGGTCGCATGTTGGTCAAAACGGACTACATCGGTATCGCCAATCTGCTGCTCAAGCAGCCCATGTATCCCGAATTTATCCAAAAGCGCGCCCACCCCGGCGTGCTCGCCGTCGAACTCCGCCACTGTCTCTACGACCGCACCCGACGCGATAAGACACTCGCCGACGCCGCCCGCCTCCGCGACATCCTTCACCAACCCTCCTCCGGCACCGCCGCCAATTGGCTCCTCCAAAAGCTCAATTCGGGTTCCCGCGAGTACTGAGCCTCCCCGTCAGCCAGAGATCAGCTCCCCTCCCCTAGGCGCCACGCACAGATCCCGAGGCTGACTCCTACGGCGGCCTCCTCCCCTTGAATCGCCCGATTCATGACAGGGGCGCCGCCGGTTCCACCCGAGTCTCGTCCGTAATCCACCCTCAGCGGCCCCGCCGAGGTTCGATGGACCGTCGGTCGCAACGCATAGACGTGCTGAACCAGACCGTCCGGAAAAACCCTCGTCCGCAGATGCCGCAGTCCCGTCGTCCAGCTCCGCTCCGGGAACAGCCGCAGCCCCTCCCCCAACAGCACGGGGACGATCGACATCACGAGCTCGTCGACAACCTCGCCCCCCAGGCACGCCGCGATGATCTCCGCGCCTCCCACCAGCCAGATCGTCCCCGACCCCGGACTCGCTTTCAGATCGCGCACGTACGCCGCAATGTCGCAGTCCACAAATTCCACGCCGTCCGCGCCACCACTCCGGCGGGTCGAGCTGAAGACGATGCCCCGCTTGCCCGCATAAGGCCACCCGCCATACGACAGGAGCTGTTCGTACGTCTTCCGCCCCATCAGCAGCGTGTCCACGGTCTTCATGAACGCTCCATAGCCGTAGTCCTCCCCTCCCGGCTTGGACTGCGGAAGCCAGTCAATCGACCCGTCCCGGCACGCGAGGTGCCCGTCCAGGCTGGCCGCAACAAATATCACGACCCGCCGCCGGGCCTCGCCCGAATTCGGATCGGCCACCGGCGCGTCCGCGTCCGCTGCGGCACGAAGCGCCCGCCGCCAAAGGCCGTGAGGAATTATCGGATACGGAGGAAACATGGATTCTGGTGCGTTCCGCTGGAGTCCCTGCCCGCCGGACACGGACTCTCCTCTCAACGGCTCAGTCGTGCTTGTGCGCATCGCGTTTGTGGATCGCGAACGCGTTTCCATCCGGATCCTGAAACACCGCCAGCCGACAGACCGGGCTCGCGAAAGGCTCGACCATGCAGTGCGCCCCCGCCGCCTTCAGCACCGCGACCGCCTCGTCGAAATCCTCCACCTCCAGCGCAATCGCCGGACCTTCGTTGCTCGGCTTCCACTTTTCCGCGCCGTTGGTGATCGCAAGCGTGTGACCGCCCAGGTCGTACTCGATCCAACCCTTGTCGCCGTCCTGCCAGACAGCGCTTGTCTTCAACCCAAGCACGCCCTCGTAAAATCCGCGGGCGCGGGGAAGGTCGGTGACGGGATATCCGGTGAACGCGAATTCAATCGCACGAACGGTGGAGGGACTGGTGGTGGATGACATGCATGCATCCTACCACGCACTCCTGACAGCCCTATGTCAGGAGCCCGGCGGATGCTTCCTGATGAGCATCCGACACCGCTCTTGCCAAGGTCGCCACCTTCTCCCGCAGGACCGCGGGCTCCACGGCCATCGCCTCGCCTCCAAAAGACATTATCCAGCGCGCCAACCAGTCGTACGACCACGTGAGCATCGCGAACTCAGTTCCGCCATCGCGATCCCGCTGCGCCGCCAGCGTCGCATAACTCTCGCGCGCCGCACGGTCCTGCGCCGACTTGGAGAACCAGACGGTCGCCGGGTACGTGTCGCCTTTCATCGCATATGCCTCGATGTGCCGACTGAGCGAAAATCCCTCGCGCGGCGTCACCGCCTCCGTTCGCAGTTCCGCTCCCTGGATGCGATCCACGCGAAAATGGCGCAAATCGTCCCGCAGCCGGCACCACGCCACCAGGTACCATTGGCCACCATAGAAAACGACGCCCATGGGCTCCACCTCACGCAACGTCTCGTCCTCCTGATTGCGCCTCCGATAGACCAGTGCCAGCACGCGACGGCGCGCCACCGCCTGCTGGATCACGGCCAGGCAGGGCGGCCCCTCACGGCCCGTCTCCGCCACCCTCGGGATGCCCGATATCACCGTCCCACGCGCCAGGTGTTCCAGGTGGTCCTTGCGGTCCGACGGCAACACCGCGCGCAATTTCGACAGGGCGCTGTCAACCGCGGCGTCCAGCGAGCCATCGGTCAGTTTCTTGGCCAGCTCCCCACCGGTAAACAGCGCGCCCGCTTCTTCCGCAGTCAACATCACCGGGGGCAGATGATACCCTTTCACCAGCGTATACCCGACGCCCGCCTCACCCACGATCGGCACCCCTCCTTCGCCGAGCGCGGCGATGTCACGATAGACCGTGCGCAGGCTGATAGAAAAATGCTCCGCCAGCTCCTCCGCGCGCACCACGCGCCTCCCCTGCAGGTGCATCACCATCGCGACTAGCCGGTCCGTTCGGTTCATCGCGCCCAGCCTTCCACCCCTTCGAGCCTTTCGCACGCAGGAAAATCCAGAAAGGTTCGCAGATGCGCTGCGCCACACTTCCACCCGATGGATGCCACCCAAAACGGCGGGGACGTACACCGAGCCGTGCAGCAACCACCGGGAAATAGGCGAGGAGCGGGGTGCCCGTTCGACTAGCGCGTAGCCTTCGGAACTTCGCTCCAAAGGATCGATGTGGAATCTCGATTCCGCCTTTGGACGCGAGAGTCG
>JAJXVO010000189.1 GCA_021782105.1 bacterium | reverse complement strand
GGAGCTGAACCAACTGCTGGACGAACCGGCGTTTCGGAAAGCCTGGCTGGAGTATTGCGAACTCTACAACGCGTCCCCGATGGAGCAGGAGCAGGTACTTGGGCCGGGGATACACGACCACAGCCTACGGCAGGCGCATTCGAGGCTCACGGCCTATGCGGCGAGCCTCGGGCACAACCCCGCGCTGGCACGCCGCGCGTGGGAGGAGTTTTACCACGGGGATCGCAGGCCGCCGGGACCGCTCGAAACGATCCACGTCGCCGGCCCGGCGGTGTTGCGGCCCGTCGACGAGGCGCCATGGGTGTCGAGCAACGACACGGCCCAGTGGGGACTCGCCGCAATCGAATGCCTGGCCCTGATCGGAAACGTGCTGCCGGCCCGCGGCGACTAGGCCGGACACCATGCTCACTGTCCCGTCCTCAATTCAGATGACAGCCCCGCATGTGCCTAAGTTGGGCAATTCGGACGGTCTGAATCGTGTGCCCGTTGAGGTCACGGGCCAACTTTGAGATCAAAGGAGATCATGAATTCGGGGCTCCAGCCCAACCCTCTTCCGTTCTGTCCACGCTCCGGAGTGCCTTCCGTGGCCCGGCTGATCCTTGGTCGCCACCACCGCACTGCGCAGCCGCGTCTGGCCAGCCATCCTTTCCAACTCAACTCTTTCCATGGGCTTCTATTTTGAAGATCACCAAAGCATGTTCGCGCAGGCGGACATGCGGGTACCGATGACGCTCGAGGCAATTGTCAGGCGTTACCGCGGGCAGAATCCGGCCCAGCCGCCGACGTTTCGCGCCTACGTCAACGAGGGCATAGTCCGCGGGGCGGACTATCGCTACCAGGCGGACTTCAATCGGGAATTTCCGACGGCTCCGATGGGCGCCTTTGTCTATGCGTGGGCCAGAATCTGGTCGGAGGGGCGTACGGAGATCCAGTTTGCCGTGACGGTGCAGTGTCCGACGGTGCTGTATCGAAACCAGCAGCGGCTGTATAGCTCGACGGTCGTCGAGGAGCGGGACCCGACGGTGAGGCAGACAGTGCGGGTGAGCCTGGAGCCCGGCTGGAATCATCTGGTGATGCGGTTTGCCAAGACGAAGGCGGGCTTTGGCGGGGTCTTTGGAACCTGGCTTGGAAAGCAGCCGTACTATTTCCTCATGCCGACGGCGAATCGGGCCGGGCAGGAGGGGTGGCTATTCAGCGAACCGCAGGCCAAGGAACTGTCATTTGTTCCAGGCAACGGCATGAGCGAGGAGGACACCGGGATCGTGTGGCTGCCTAAATCGCAGTGGACGCGCAAGGAGCTTTCGCACGGTCAATGCAGGCGGATTTTCGGCCTGATCGAAGGCGCCGTCGCGGAGGGCTGGACCCGTGGCGCCTTCCTACGACCTGGCGAGGCTGAGTATGACCTGAGTGGTTACAGCCTGGGTCCGGTTCGGATCTCGATTGCCAACCGGATCGTGCTGGCCTCGGGGAAGGCGGGAAAGTTTTCCGTCCGCGTGACCGTGCCCTTTGGCTGGCATGACGTGAGGGTGCAAACCGAGTGCCGGGGACGCGACTGGGGTTTCGACCTGGTGCTGCGCAGCCCTGCGGGCCCGGTCGCCTTCTCAAGCCCCTGCAACCTCCAGGGGCCCGCGTTGCCCTGGATTTATGCCGGACCGCTGTCGTGGGAGCAGGGGCCCGACCTCACGCGGAGTCCGAGTCTCTACACGCTCGTCAGGGGGTTGAAGGGCGAGACGTATTGGCGCCTCGACGCGCCGTCCATGTGGGTTCGCATCTACAACGAGAATCCGCTGTATGGGCGCTGGAATTATCCGCTTGGAGTGACCCTTTACGGACTCCTTCACAGCGCGCACCTGATCGACTCGGAGGAGACGCGGTCGTACATCGTCGGCCACATGCGCTACTGCGGCGAGACCTTCGACTATGCGTTGTGGGATCGGAAGCAGTACGGTGGGGCGACGAACGTTCATCACCTGCTTACGAGCATCGACAGCCTCGACGACTGCGGTTCCTTCGGATCGACGCTGCTCGAGGTGATGAAGGAGGCCGAGATTCCGGGTGCGCGGGAGATTGTCGACTACGTCGCCGACTACATCGCGAACCGGCAGGTGCGCCTCCCGGACGGCACGTTTTTCCGGAAGAACCTCATGCACACCTTCCATGAGAACACGCTCTGGGCGGACGACCTGTACATGAGCGTGCCCTTCCTGTGCCGGTATTTCCAGCTGACCGGGGACGTGCGTTACGTCGACGACGCGGCGCGGCAGTTCGTGGGCTTCCGCAAGCGGCTCTTCATCCCGGAGAAGAGGCTGATGTCGCACGTCTACGACTTCACTCGCAACCTTGCGACGGGCGTGGCGTGGGGCCGTGGGAACGGCTGGGTGCTTTTCGCGCTCACGGAGCTGCTCGCGGTGCTTCCTGCGAACCACGAGCGGAAGAGCGAGCTGGTGGCGATGTTCCGCGAGCTTTGCTCCGGGGTGCTCGCGCAGCAGGACGCGCGGGGCATGTGGCATCAGGTGCTGGACGAGCACGACTCGTATCCGGAAACCTCCTGCACCTCGATGTTCGCCTGTGCGTTCGCGCGGGGGGTGCGGCATGGCTGGTTCGACGATGCGTCGCCGTACCTTGCGGCCGTGTACCGCGCCTGGGAGGCGCTCAACCGCACGTCGATCGACCGTTTGGGCAACGTCCATGGGGTGTGCCGCGGCTCGGAATTTTCGTTCACCTCGGAGTACTACAAGCGCGACCTGTTGTGGAATCTCAACGACACGCACGGCATCGGCATCGTGCTGCTCGCAGGGGTCGAGGTGATGCGTCTGACCCGACATATGCAGGGAGAGGCCGAATCCGCGGCCGCGATGACGGCGCCCGGCGCGGTTGAAAAGAGGGGCAGGGCGAGCCGTGCGAAGAAAAACCGGGCGGCGGCCCGGTGAACGTTCATGCATCGCGGTAGGCTGCGCGCATGAACGAGACGGTATCCGCGATGCCCGACGGATCGGTGTTCTCCAACAGCACGTCGACCCCGGGCTTGTGTTCCCTGACCCAACGAAGGACTTTCCCGTAGTCGAGTTCGCCGGTGCCGGCGGGGAGCTCCCTGAAGGAACCGCCCTCGGCGGAGAAATCCTTTGCGTGCACGATGCAGATCCGGTCTCCGAGCAGGACCTGGGCTTCTTCGAGGATCTCATCCTGGCGGTCGCAATTCGTGGCCCAGAGGAGGTTCACTGGGTCGTAGATCACCTGCAGGTTGGGAGAGTCCACCTCGTCGACCAGGCGCCGGAGCCGCCGCGGCGAGGAGATCACGTAACGTTCGACGGCCTCGATGCCGACGAAGACGCCGAATTTTTCGGCCTCCCTCACGAGTTCGCGCACGCCTCTGAGGACGATCTGAAAGGCTTCCTCGCCGCCGTTTTCTGGGTGTCGCGAAAAATCGGCATTCAGCGAGCCCGTCTCGGTGCCCACGAGGCTGCAGCCGAAATCGCGGGCGAAGCGAAGGTACTCCTTGAATCGCGCGAGCTGCGGACGGCGGCGGGCCTCGTCGGGGTCGCCCAGGTTGATGTAGCAGCCGAGCACGGCGATCCGGATTCCGCGGCGTGCGAAGGCGTCGCGCACGCCGGAAGCGAAGCCCGGGCTCAGGCGGCCTGCGTCGGTGTCGAATCCGGCGATTGCCTTGGTCGGGGCGAGCTGGATCGACTCCAGGCCGTGCGCCGCGATCTGCGCGGCGAGTGCGTCGATGGGAAGTTTGCCGAAATCGTGGGCTCGTACGCCGAGTATCATTTTGGGGTCGGGTGTGAGGGTGCCGGGGAAAGTCGGATTGCGGCGAGTCTTGAACGGAGGCGCATGCGCAGGGGAGGAGTGTGCCGGGGGGTTATTGCGTTGCCGGTCCCAGGTAGCTCGGGGTCAGGCCTCCGAGGTCGACGACGAGCTTGTCGAGCACGACACCGGGTGCGATGCCGTAGACGTGGAGGGTATGGGGGCCTGGGGTTGGGACGGTGAGGGGGAGGGAGGCGATGCGGACCTCGTCGAGCACGCCGCTGGCCCAGACCGGGCCGCCATCGGGCTCTTGGACGGAGAGCAGACGGGGCGGGCCGTCGTCGAGGGCCACCGCGAGGCGGAGGTTGGAGCCGGAGTTGGGATGAGTCGGAAGGAGGTAGGCCTCGAGCGCGAAGGTGCCGGAGCGGGGGAATGCGAGGCGGTAATCGAGGCGTGGAGCGGTGGCTTGTGCGGTGGCCAGCGGCACCTCGGGGGCGGTGGTGGGCAGAATGGTCATCGCATCACCGGAGCGGCCCAGTCCCGGCACGGCCGTCCAGGCGATGCCATCGCGCGGCAGGTTCGCCGAGAAGCGGCAGGCGTCGGCGGCGAGATAGGTCCCCGGCGCCGGAGGCGGGACGGGCGCACGCGGCTGGGGTGGCGGCGCCCAGCGCGCGATGCGCATGGAGGACCACTGGCCGTCGGCGGGCTCCAGTGCCATGATGCGATTCCACTTACCGCCGGCGATGCGTTCGTTGTAGGTGCGGGTCAGATCGGCCAGGTGCCGGTTGGCGGCTTCGGCGGCGGGGAGATTTCCGCGTTCGCCCTCGAAGAAACGCTCATTCGCCAGCGCGGATCCGAGGACTGGATACGCGACGAGCTCGAAGAATGCGTTCTGGAGACGGGAGGGGAGGCGGGCGCGGAGTGCCCCGACGCGGCGGGCGAGCGAGCGGTAGGCGTCGAGCCGGGCCTGCACCTCGGGATCGGTGAGAGTGCTGGGGCGGCGCGGGTGATGGGGGAGCCACCATTGGAGCTGCTCGGGTTTGCGTTGGAAATTGAGCAGATAGTAATCCATCAGGATGTCGGCGATCGCGGGTGCACTAGCCGGGCCGAAATTCCGAGCGGCCCAGGCGTGCAGATAGGCAGGCTGGGCATCGTTCCCCCAGCGGTGCACGTTCCAGGCGAGCTCCAAGAAGAACTGCAGGGGAATCTCGGCGGGCTTGAGATCGCCGACGTTGACGATCCAGATCCGGTCGGCGCCATGTTCGTAGGCCCGGGACATCTCTTCCCAGACGAGCGCAGGCGGCGTGGAGCACAACCAGAGATAAGCCATCGGGCTGCCAAGGTACGAGAGGTGGTAGTACACGCCGAAGCCACCCGGCCGGGTGCGTTCGGCGGGTGAAGCGAAGTCTCGAATATAGCCGTAGTTGTCGTCGGGCCAGACGATCGTCACGTCCCCGGGCACGCGCAGGCCCTGGCGGTAGAGGTCGAGGACCTCCTTGTACGCGCAGAACATCTGGGGCACGGCGTCGAGGTTGGGATTGACGTATTTGGCGAGGAGGGCGCGCTGGTCGGCGAAGACCTGCTCGAGCACGCGGATGCGGTCGGCGGTGGTTTTCGGCCCCTGCATCGCGGAGTCGTGGATGCCGCGCATGCCGAGCGTGTAGATGTTGTCGTACCGGGCGTTTTCGGCCACGCGCTGCTCCCAGTAGCGAAGCACCTCGCTGCGGTGGGTGACGTAGTTGAAGTTGCCCGGCGGAGCCGTCCACTCGCCGACGTTGTCGCGCAACATCGGTTCCGCGTGTGAAGAGCCCATGACGATGCCGTAGTTGTCTGCGAGCACCTTGTCTTCGGGGAAGGCGTTGAAGGGTTTTGTGCCCGGGTGCATGGCGGGCCAGAGTGTATTGGCCTTCAGGCGGAGCAGGAGCTCGAAGACCTTCGCGTAGGTTTTCGGTCCGATGTTGCCTGTTGCGGGGTCGAAGGTGTGGGAGGCCCAGGGGCGCAGGCCCCAGTCCTCGTCGTTGAGGAAGATGCCGCGGTATTTGACCGAGGGTGGCCCGAAGCGGTGGGCTCCCGCGGCGATCGAGAGCGAGGGCCGCTTTTGCGGCGGAAGATCGTCCCACCAATGCCAGGGCGACACGCCGATGGCGGAGGAGAGTTCATACAGGCCGTAGATCGCGCCGCGCCGGTCGCTGCCGGCGACCACGAGCGCCTGGTTGCAGCCATGGAACGGCTGTGGCACGACTTCGATCAGGTAGGTTTCCCACGCGCCGCGCAGCGGTGTGAGATCGATTTTTCCGGACGCGGAGAGGCGGTCGAGCAGGGCGCTTTGGCCGACCACGCCGACGATCAGGGTCGGCGGAGCCCCAGGCGGGAGGTTGTGTTCGATCGGGGGCTTCACGCCGGTCACCGTGAGGACATCGGCGCGGAGATCATCGGCGGCGCGGGAGACAGCCGGGTTGGCTGTGGTTTCGATCAGGAAGGGGGAGGCGTGGCCGGAGACGACCAGTGGAAAATCGCCGGGGCCTGGGGCGGACGAAAGCAGGGGCGTGGCGCCGGCGGGCAGGGAGAGCCCTAGGGCGACGACGACGAGGAGGAGGGGAGGGGCGGGTTTCATGACGGACCTTCGATCAATCGCGCGGCGCGTCGGGATCGGCGGGCGGCTTTAAGGCCACATAGGTGGCCGCGTCGCGGTCGCAGGAGAGGGTTCCGTCGTGGTCCCTGAGTTCGGTGACCTGGATGGAGCTGCGCCGCCAGTCGGTGGTATCCTGTTCGCCGTGACGCGGGGGGTGGGTGCGGCCGGGTTGCGTGAAATAGAGCAGGAAGGCGCGGCCGCCGCTCACGACTACACCGGGGTGATTGCCGACGACGCGGTCGTCGGTGCCGAGCCCGGGTTTGGCCAGGAGGTCGTCGTGCTGGGCGTGCCAGTGGGTGAAATCCGTGGACCAATACACGCCGAGCCCGTGCCAGTGGTCGATGAGCATCCAATCCCGGCCCTTCCACGTGAAGATGAAAGGGCCTTCGCCCGGACGATGACCGAGCCCCTCGCAGCGACCGTGGTCGGTCCAGTGGGTCAGGTCGGGGCTGTCCGCGTAGTAGATCGATTTGTGGTCGGCCTCGTTGTTGTACCAGAGGCGCCAGGTGCCGTCGGGCAGCGCGTGGACACAGGGGTCGATTACGCGATCGGAGGAAAGCGTGAGCGCGGTGGCGTGGCTCCAGTGAACGAGGTCGGTGCTGGTGAGATGGACGATCGTGCGCGGATGATGCCAGTCGGCGAAAACGCCTGGAACGACGGCGAGAAAGAGGTGGTGGACGCCGTCGCGGGTGGTTGCGATCTCGGGGGCCCACTCGGTCGGGTGTTCGCCGCCGATGGACCGAGGCAGGTCGATGGCTGCGGTGCCGACATAGGTCCAGGTGGTGCCGCCGTCGGCGGACTGGGCGATGCCGATTTTGGTGCCGTGGACCCAGGTGACGCCGGGCAGGCCGGGGACATTGGCGCGGCGGTTGGTGTAGAACATCCACCAGCACCGGACCTGGGGATTCCAGACGACGATGGGATCGGCGGCGCCGTCGCAGACGGGATCGCGGAAAAGGGGTTTGGGTGCGGCTTGGCGCAATTCGGACGTGGAGGAAGCGGCCCGGAGGGGGGCGGAGACGGCGCACAGGGCTGAAACCAGTGCGAAAATGGGCAGCAGGGCGGACTTCATGACGGGGGGCGGGCGAGGGGAGAACGGGGCGCGTGATTTGCCGACCCTGGGGAGGGGGACGGAGCGGCACAAACGCCGCGGCACCTGACGGTCAGATTGGGTTGCAGACAGGGGACGGAGTGAATCCGGGGGCAATCCGGACGATCCGAACCATCCTGGCGTGGCTTGGAGGGGTCGGCTGC
>JAJXVO010000188.1 GCA_021782105.1 bacterium | reverse complement strand
GGAATCCCTTGTGCGGCGCCTGCGTGAGTGGGACCCCGACGTGATCACGACCGAATGGGGCGACAGCGTGCTGTTACCTCAGCTTGACCGTCTCGCCAAAGAGCATCGGGTGGACGTCGATTTCTCCCGGGACGCGGAACGGGGCATGGCCGGGCGGGGGGATCGGAGCTTCTTCACTTACGGCCGCACGATCTACCAGGGCGGCGCGCGCTACCTGTTCGGTCGCTGGCACCTCGATGTAAAGAACAGCTTTATGATCGGCCAGACGGACATGGCCGGGCTGTTCGAGATCGCGCGCATCGCGAAGATTCCGGTGCAGCGGGCCGCGCGCTGCACGATCGGCACGAGCCTCAGCTCGATGCAGATGGCTTGGGCGTGGAAGAACGGAGTCCTTATCCCGATGGACAAGCAGCAGGCCGAAGACTTCCGCCCGGCGGCCCAACTGCTCATCGCCGACAAAGGGGGACTCGTCTACGAGCCCGAGGTCGGCTGGCACCGCAACGTCGCCGAGTTCGACTTCACCTCGATGTATCCGGAGATGATGGTTCAGCGCAATATTTCTCCGGAGACCGTGAACTGCGCTTGCTGTCCGGAGAACATCGTTCCTGAGATCGGCCATCACCTGTGTCGGAAGCGCCGCGGACTGGTCCCTTCCGTCCTCGCGCCGATCCTGGAGAAGCGTGCGCGCTACAAGGCTCTCTACAAGGCTGGCGGCCCCGGCGCCGCGGTCTACAAGGCGCGGGCCGACGCCCACAAGTGGACTTTGGTCTGCTGCTTCGGTTACTTAGGCTTCAAGAACGCGCGCTTCGGGAAGATCGAGGCGCACGAGTGTGTGACAGCCTGGGGGCGCGAGGTCCTGCTCCGCGCGAAGGACGCGGTGGAGCGCCGGGGCTTTCATCTTCTTCATGCTCTCGTAGACGCGATCTGGATTAGTATCGGTCCTGGCGCGGACCTCGAGGAACTTCGTCGCGCCATCGAGAAGGAGGCGGAGTGCCCCCTCGCTCTCGAAGGCGTCTACGAGTGGATTCGTTACTGTCCATCGAAGCAGGACAGCCGATCAGGCGTACCGGGCCGTTATTTCGGCGCGTTCAAGACGGGTGAGCTGAAGATTCGCGGCATCGCCGCGCGCCGGCACGACACGCCCGCATTGTTTAAGAGCCTTCAGCGCGAGATGCTCGAATGCCTGGCGCGCGTTAGTCCCGGTGCCGATCTGCGCCTCGTGGTCCCCGCGTTGCTGGAAATCGTCGAGGAGTATCGCCTACGGATTCGCGAGGGCCGTGTCACCGGCGATGAGCTCGCCATCAGCTTCAACCTGTCCAAATCGCCCGAGGAGTACGTGCACGACACTGTCTCTTCGTTGGCGGCTAAACAACTCGCGGCGACGGGCGTCGTCCTTCACCCCGGGGAGACGGTGCGGTACGTCATCACCAACGCCGCCGACAAGGTAAAAGACTGGCGCTCAAAGCCGCTGGCTTTGATGGAGAACGGTCTGGAATATGACGTGACGAAATACCTGCAGCTTCTGGATCGCGCAGCGTGGGAAATTCTGGATGGGTTGATTGCTCCTCAGCCTCCGGCCAAAATGAACGTCGCGTCTACAGGGAAGAGCCTTGAACTGCCCCTAAAATGGACTTGATTCTGCGCTTGGCCGGTTGGTGCATGCCTACACTTTGCTACGGCTTCAATTTCTGCCCCTTGGCATCAAGTAAGGTATTCGCCGTCTTGCGGCATTGGGGGAAGCGGCTACAACCCCAGAAACGGCCGTTCTTGCCAGCCCACAGCCCACCCCCGAAACATTATTTCTCAGGCGGCGCCGGATTATCATTGGAGGTTGTAGGCGAAGACTGTTTCGTTTCAGGTCCATCGTTCTCAGCGTCGATGGCCGCTCTCAGCGCACGGCGGCGTTCCCGAATGTCACAAGCAAAGGCCAATAGCACTGCATCTGAAACTGCACTGTTCTGAAGTGCGATGAATTCGTTGCCCTGGTCTTTCGAAATGTACCTGCGGATGTTTCTCAGGGGTGGGAAATGAAAATCGTTGTGGGGGAAGACTTCGGGATAACCTAGACTGGTCAAAATCGTCGAAGAGCCGGTGTAAAGACCCGATGATGTCCGAAATGGCTTCCCCTGCGTAATTGTCGACGCGATTTCCTCAGCGAGGACAGCGTCTTTGAGAAGTTCTTTCGCCCAAGCGCCAGTTAACTGAAGATATGCCCAATCATCATCCATATCGACGTAGGGCCTAATGGCGAGTTTTGTCTTGGCTTGGGTGAGGATCGATCCGATCGCAGCCTGAAGGTGCAGTTTCATCGCCTCCCGTGGAGAGGATGCAACATTGGCTGCTGCGAGTCCGAGCACTGCAAACATGGCCTCACGACTTTGATGAGCAGTCAAATAGGGGGCATTTGCTTGGCCGCGAGAAAGGGCCGACCATGCCTCGAATACATAACCTTCCAATTCGTCTTGGAGTTCGCTCGGGAGGTCTGGAATTCCCCGAAAAACCCCATACGCCATCTCAAAAAGTGACGTTGAAAAGTATTCTGCGAGCCCCTGGCCAGCGGCTGCAGCAATGCAGCCGATTTCCGAGTTGAGATCGAGAATTTCTTTTAGTTGCTGGACGCAGGCGCGATGTTCCCACGGCTCTTTTCTTGTTCGTAAGGCGATCGCAAAAAAGACATCCTGGAGAATGACCGTGTCGCTGGCCGTTTTGCCGGTCAGTGTATTTGGAACATCGCTAAAATCAAAACTGATTCCCGGTCGCAACAAGATCTGTGATTTGGCTAATTCCAGAACGGTGGATGCCATTTGTCTGTGCGTATGGTGAATTCCAAGATGGCATTTATCGCGCAAAATCGGGTAGTACCATACGCTCAAAAGATCTTTCAAACATTGCGATGCAATGGTCGTGTAGTAGCTATCTTTGCCGGTGATACAAGTGGCTTGAATCTCCCGAATAGTCGATGTGTATGTTAACGAAGCTACTTCAGCGAAGCCCGAATCAAGCGCCGTGCAAGCGATAGCTTTTAAGCGGGTTAGGGCTTCAAACGGAGCGGAAGTTCGTTGAAGTCTGTGGGATGCTAAGAAGGACTCTTTTAATAATCCAATCCAGAAGATTACCAGTGTATGTCCTTTGGCTATATCGTGACCTGCTTCTTTGGTTTCGGGCAGGTTGCCGATCTGGAGGCTGAGAAGTCCCAGAACTCCTGATGTTTTAACGGCTGTGGAGATTAGGCTTTGATTGGGAGCTTTTGCCGCTGCACCTATCACTGCTGCCATTTGGTCATTTAGAAAAGAGAAAAATAAATCGTCACCAGCAAAATATTTCGTTCGCCCCTCGGTATAGCCGGCAGCTATCAAGAGAATCGCGGTCAGGCTGGCTTCAAAAGCTTCATCCTGCCCAGCTTGCAAAGATACGTTCGCAGCATTAAATAACGTGCGGCATGCGCGCGTTGCTCGATTGATTGGTTTCTGGGGCACTGACAGGGGACTGAAATTGTCGACATCCCGGAGATATAGGCCGTAGTACACGAGGGATTTCCAGAACCAGCTTTCTTTGTCATTCTGTGGCCAAGGTGGTTTGAACTGTCGACGAAGTTTGAAAGCTTCCGTTTTCCCGAAATATAGAATTGCACTCTCGGTTTGAATGCAGCTTAGAGTCGTGAATACCGTGATAACCAGCGCTGGCAGGCAGAGGATGGTAATGAGAGTCGGAGTGCGGATAAGGGTATCCGGTAGTCCCCAAAGTTGTCCGGCGCCGAGAAGAGTCAGCGAGACGAGACCAAAAATCACGAGAGAAAATATGGATCGATGTCGAATTATTGTCCCGGCTAATCTCCCTGAGTATCGCCCGAGGACTGTGCCCAGGATGAAGGTGAATAAGGTGAGCTGAACGCCAAGAAGACCGGCCGAATAATTTATCGCTTGATTGATAGTCTCCTTGATCGGGGCAAATGCGGTCGTGCTAGGCTCAATCCAGTGTCGGTGTGAGAAAAACCCCGTCAGGTTCCATAACAGCGGGAGCCAAAGGAAGGCGACTGAAGCCCAGAAGTGGAGAAAAAGGAAATCCGTCCTTAGCCCAAAATTTAGGCGCCGATCTGCTTTTTCCAAAAAACTGATGACTTTGTCTTGAGTTCTTACATCGGTTCGGGCTTGCTCGCTTACGGCGATTGCGATCAACGCTAACAGCCAACCCAAATATTGGAAATTGCCAAGGTCAGACCTTGTGGCAACGGTGAATAGCAGTGCATAGGCTATCACCGCGGCGCATAAGAAGATTAAGTAATGAGCCGCAGAGCGCATCCGAGACGTCTTTAATTTCGAGAGTGCCCCCGCCTCTTCGAGGGCGTATTCCCGTTCCATCTGCTGACGGATCATCTCGATCATTGCGAGGGGGGCGCAGAATTTCCCGAATTTATTCGTGGAAGATGCTTGGCGAGGAGATAAAAATTAATGACGGCGAAAATGGAATAAACGGTTAGATAGGAAATCGCGAGATAAATAAGCGCAAGCAGAGTGCGGTTAATTAAGGGCGTCATAGACGCGGGCAATGCGACGCGGCAGAATCCCAAGAGCGCAGTCGCGGGAATGATGACTAACGCTCCCACAGCAGCGTTGTGTAGGAGTTTCTTGATGACGATCCCGGTCACTCGATTTATGTCGACGTTCATACTTCTGTGCTGACCGGATACGGTCAGCATGATGATTATCTCATTTCTCAAGATGCCCAACCTTTCGGCTTTCGAACAAAAACGGTGGATAGTGCGGCGTCCGTGGATGCCATGTGGCCGAGGCACAATCACGGCAGGCGCACCCCGTCCGCGGCCGCGGCTCTCGCCGCGAGCCTGGCGGGGTGCTTGGCTCGGCGCTGGGCGGCGCGCCGAGCGGGATCCGAACTAGATTCTTCGATCTGTTCGGACGGCAACGGCCGCCGGCGGCACGTCCACGACACCGCCCCGCTGTCCGCCACTCCGCCTTAGGCTCCGGTTATTTTCAAGGTGTACCTCGGCTCGTCGCCCCAGGAGCGACGCGCGCCGGGCTTGCGGCATAAACGGTCCCCACCTCTCGGCAGCTCCACGGCCGCTCCGGGACCTTGCCCGCTCCCGCGTCCGCGTTTCCGCCGGGGGGCCTCCCATTTAATCCTCGCCCAGCGCGCGTCCTCGGGGCGACTCAGCCCTCCGGGCGGTCGGAGGTACACCATGAAAAAAACCTACGTGAACGTCGTGGCGGACAGCGGGGCGGCTACGGCGAGCCCGGAATCGAACGAGTCGCCCCTAACTGGAACTACCCGGACCCGGAATAAAGGCCTGCTCTCGCGTCTTCAAGCGCGCGGCCCCGAAGCCCTGACGGATGCCGAACTTGTCGCCGTGACCCTGGCTGTCCCGGTCGAGAAAGCCGCCGATATGGTGCGCGACGCGAGCGCCCCGACGGCGACGAACGGACGCGATGCGGCGAGGATGTCGGCCTTGAACGAGTACGCGAAGCGGATGCGCAACATGGACCCGCGCCCGGTGATCGACAGCGCGCGAGCCGTTGCCGGAATCGTTCCGGCGAACGTCCGAGAGGCGAAGAAAGAGCATTTCTTGATCCTCTGCTTGAACGCGCGGCGGCAGTTGATCCATCTGGAGACTGTGAGCATCGGCACATTGTCCGCGAGCTTGGTCCATCCGCGCGAGGTCTTCTCCCCGGCCATCGCGCACGCCGCCGCCGCCGTCGTGGCCGTCCATAACCACCCGTCGGGAGATTCGACGCCGAGTTCCGAGGACCGCGACGTGACCCGGCGTCTACAGCGCGCGGGGGAGCTACTCGGCATCCCGCTGGCGGATCATGTTGTCGTGAGCGCGTCCGGGTTCTTCTCCTTCCGGGAGCACGGCATCATCTGACGCGGGCCGTCCGTGTCGCCGCCCCGGGGCAACCCGGGGCGGCTGACCGGCGGTTGCGGTGGGTATTGCCGCGTCCGTGGAAACCGTGGACAACCCTGCGGGTTGCCCACCGTTCCCACCGCCGCTTGGATATCTCGGCCCTGCGGGGGCGGACGGTCCGCCGACGCTCCACCCACGCGTACGGCTGCGCGGGTCCCCGAGATCTCCACAATCCCCACCGCTCGGCGGCGGGGATTTTTTTCTCTCTCCTCCTGCCACGGCACTTCCCGCTCCGCCGCCTCCCTACTGCGGTCTTGTCCAAGTCTCACCTCTTCTCAGGCCGCACGAGTGAAGCCCGCCGCGTCTGCGGCATAAACGGTCACCCCTCTCGGCGATGCCTCGGCCGCTCCAGGGCCTTGCCCGTTCCGCCGGCCTCCTCCCTGCCGGGGGACCCAGCCATTTATTCCTCGCCGCGGCGGGCTTCCTCGCGGCCTTCGGCCCTCCGGGCGGGTGGAGGTGCGACATGGACCAGACCTACGAGACTCGGCGGCGGAGCGGGAAGCACGAAGGCTCTGACGCGAAAGGCTCGAAGGCGGTTCCGGCACCTGAAACCAAGAGCCGCAAGGAGAAGAACATGAGCAAGAAGAAGGACGCCTCGACGCAGAAGCCGCAGACTCCCGCTCCCATGCAGGGCGTGGTCAAGGAGGGCGAGTACAAGGGCCACCCGGTGCTGGCGCTCCACCGCCACGCGGAGGACAAGAGCCCGCTGATGTTCGGGACGGTCAAGGCCGGGCTCATCCTGGCGCACTTCCCGGACATCCAGGCCTTCTTCGCCAAGCACGGCGAGAAGCGGGAGGCCGTCGCCGCCGCCTGAACCGACCAGGGGCCCCGGGAGGCTGGACCTTCCGGGGCTCCGAGCCGGTCCAGGACCGGAAACCAACCGCAAGGAGAATCACATGAACACCGCCAAAGCGATGGGCTTCAAGAAGGGCGACTTCGTCCACACCGGGGCGTTCCCGGGAATCATCGTCTCGGACGCGCACACGCGCACTCCCGTCTGCGAGGTCTGGGGCTTCGAGCACGAGTCCGGCTCGGCCTACGCCGAGGACCTGGTCCTGCTGAACTGGCCGACGTTCAAGTCGCTGGCCGAGCGCTACGGCTTCGACGGGTCGGCCTACTCCCAGGTGGCCAAGGATGCCATCGCGCACGCGCAGGAGCGCCTCGCGGCCCAGGGGGCCGTCGCGGCCTGAATCGACCAGGGGTCCCGAGGGCGACCTCGGGGCCCCGAGCCGGGTCAGGCCCGGAAAACCAACCAAGGAGAAAACGATGAGCAAGAACGAAGAGACGCGAAACGCCGTGCAGGATGTGTTCATGGGGAGCATCCCGGTGGGCAAGGTGGAGGTCGCGGAGAACGTGCGCAAGCACTTCGACGCGGAGGCGATGAAGGACCTGACGGAGAACGTCCGGCACAAGGGCGTCCTCGTGCCCATCATCGTGACGGGCGGCGAGAAGGACGGGACGTATCGGCTTGTGGCCGGGGAGCGCCGACTGCGGGCCGCGAAGGCCGTGGGGCTGACGGAGATTCCCGCGCGCGTGGTGAAGGCCGACGAGCCGACGTTGGCCGAGGTCCAGGTGTTCGAGAACCTCCACCGCGCGGACCTGGGACCCATCGAGGAGGCGCGCGCGTTCAAGCGGCTCCTGGACGAGGGCAAGCACACCATCGAGGGCCTCGCCAAGCGCGTGGACAAGTCGGTCAAGTACGTGACGCGCTCGGTGCGGCTCCTGGAACTGCCGAAGTCGGCGGTCAGGGGTATCGAGAAGGGGGCGCTCTCGCCGCCCG
>JAJXVO010000187.1 GCA_021782105.1 bacterium | reverse complement strand
CGCTGCAAACAGGCGTACAGCGAATTCCAGCCTCTCGACGGAAAGTTCCGCGACAACGTGGTGATCCAGATCAAAAACGGTCCGCTCGATTTCCAGCCGCGCGAGCCCTTCCACCCGCTGTTCGGCGCGATGCCGCGCACCAACCTCGGGCTCGAGGTTCAGATCACCCAGGAATACCTCGGCAACGGCACCTGCCTGGCCTTCCTCGCCCCCATGTGGCGTGAGGTGCTCAAGTCCGACACCTACCGCCCTGGTCCCGGCGCGACCGTCGGCCGCATCGTCGACGGCTCGGTGAACCATAATCCGATCAGCCTGATGGTCGGCGTCGCCAACACCGGCACGGACCGCGACTGGACCGGCCATCCGCTCGCGCAGGCCAACTGGTATGCCTTCGGGCGCCTGGCATGGAATCACGATGTCAGCTCCGCGGAGATTGCCAGCGAGTGGACGCGGATGACCTTCGGTCCCAATCCCGACATTGCCCGCAAGCTCGTGCCGATGCTGCTCGAGTCCCGCGAGACCGTGGTCGACTACGAGATGCCTCTCGGCCTGCACCACATCATGTCCACGGGAAACCACTACGGCCCGGGGCCCTGGGTCGACAACCTGTCGCGGGCGGACTGGAACCCGGTCTACTACAACCGGGCCGATGCAAAAGGCCTGGGTTTCGACCGCACCGCGACCGGCTCGAACGCGCTCTCGCAGTACGCGCCCCAGGCCGCCGCGAAGTGGGCGGACCTCGCGACCTGCCCCGACCGGTTCCTGCTGTGGTTTCACCACGTGCCATGGGGCCACCGCATGAGCTCCGGCCGCACGCTCTGGGACGAGCTCTGCCTGCACTACCAGCACGGCGTCGACAACGTGCGCTCATGGCAGAAGACATGGGCGAGCATGAAGGGCGAGATCGACCCCGAAACCTTCAACCATGTGTCCTCCCTCTTGAAAATCCAGGAACGCGACGCCTGCTGGTGGCGCGACGCCTGCCTGCTCTATTTCCAGACCTTTTCGCACCGTCCGCTTCCGGCTGGAGTGGAGCCTCCGAAGCACGACCTGGCCTACTTCGAGGCGCTCCAGATCCATTGGGCTCCCGGCAATCCGGGAGAACTCTGAGGTCGCAGCGGCATCGCCGCGATTCCTCCACCGGGGCTCCGGACAATGTGGGAGGAGCGCGAGGCCGCTTTTCGGTCACGCAGAATCGGATCAACCGCGGGTTGAATCCGTTGATTGAACTTGGGAGGCTGTTGGCGCCATGCCCCCCCTCATGACCCGCCCCAAGTCGTTTCCAAAATTCCTCGCGTGCACGCTCGCGCTCGGCCTGCTCCCCGTCGGGATGACGGCCGCTCCCGCGGCCTCCGATTTCCACGCCTGGGCCCCCACGCCGCCGATGGGCTGGAACAGCTGGGACAATTTCGGCACGAGCGTCACGGAGGCGCAGGCCAAGGCGCAGGCCGACGTGATGGCGCGCGAGCTCAAGTCACACGGCTGGCAATACGTCGTGGTCGACATCCAGTGGTACGAGGCCGGAGCGCAGGGACACAGCTACAAGGAGGGCGCGCGCCTCTCGATGGACGGCTACGGGCGCCTGCTCCCGGCGGTTTCCCGCTTTCCGTCCGCTGCCGGAGGACGCGGCTTCGCTCCGCTCGCCGCGTACGTGCACAGCCTGGGCCTGAAATTTGGCATCCACCTGATGCGTGGCATCCCACGCCAGGCCGTCGAGGAAAACCTGCCCATCCTGGGCACGCCCTACCACGCCCGCGACATCGCCGACCGCGTGCACACCTGTCCTTGGAATCCGGATATGTACGGCGTCGACATGGCCAAGCCCGGTGCGCAGGCCTACTACGATTCGGTCTTTTCGCTGATCGCCAGCTGGGGCGTGGACTTTGTGAAGGTCGACGACCTGAGCCGTCCCTATTTCCAGAACATCCGGGAGGTCGAGGCGATCCGCAAGGCCATCGACCGGACCGGACGTCCGATTGTGCTGAGCCTGTCGCCGGGGGCCACGGACATCCGCGCTGCGGAGCATGTCCGGGCGCACGCGAACATGTGGCGCATCAGCGACGATTTCTGGGACCGGTGGCTGACGCTGCGCGACCAGTTCCGCCGCCTCTCGCTGTGGAACCGCTGGCGCGAGCCCGGCGCCTGGCCCGACGCGGACATGCTGCCGCTCGGCAGGCTTATGATGGACTCCCGCACCTCGCGCTTCACGCCCGACGAGCAGGTCACGCTCATGACGCTCTGGTCCATCGCACGTTCGCCGCTCATCTTCGGAGGCGACCTGACGCAGCTCGATCCCTTCACCCGCTCGCTTCTGACCAACGACGAGGTGCTGGCCGTGGATCAGCACAGCGCGGACAACGGTCCGCTCTTCGACCACGAGGGGCTCATTGCCTGGACGGCGAAGGATCCGGCGGATGGCTCGACCTATCTCGCCGTGTTCAACGCCCGCGACCGTCTTGCGCTCACGGAGGCGAATACGCGCCAGCCCCCGGCAGTCGTGACGGCCGATCCGGCCACCGCCGCGAAGATCGACGTGGACCTGCGCGGGGGTGCGACTCTCGTCCTTGTCGCGAGACCCGTGGCGGACCGCGATGGTTTTTCCCAGGTTGTCTGGCGTGCCCCGCGTTTCGTGTTTGCCGACGGTTCCGTGCGCAGCGTGACGGAGCGTCCCTGGCTGAGCGCGGATGCGCAATGGGACAGCGCGACTATTCGCAAGGAGGCGGGCGGCGCCCTGCCGAGCCTCGTCGCTCAGGCGGCGGCGGTGATCGACTACGCCATTCCTTCCGGCGCCGTGCGCTTCGAGGCGACTGCCGCGATCGACGGCGCCAAGGGGGCGGGCGGTGGCCCAGTGCGCATCCTCACGGTCGTGGGCGCGCCGCAAAACACGGACAGTGGTCCAGGCCTGACCGTGAATGTTCCGCTCTCGGACCTCGGCCTCCAGGGTCCGGTGAAGGTGCACGACCTCTGGACGCACAAGGATCTCGGCGAAGCCTCGGGCGAACTGACGCCGCTCGTCCCGTTCCACGGCGCCCGGCTGTTCCGCCTGACGAGGCAATGAAATCGAGTTCCGGCGGAAGCTGAACGGACCGACGCGGCCTCAGGACGCCGGATAGGCGACGACGCGTCGCCGCGATTTCGCAACGAGTGCGCGGCCCTGGTCGATCCCTGCGACAAAATGGACGGGGTTGGCCAGGACGGTCTCCACACCTTGATCCTTGCTGGATCGCCTCAGCGTTTCGGTTACGGAGCCAGAATCTACAATGACATGAATCGGCTTGTGGTCGGCTCGCAAACGAGCCCCGAGCCCGGGTCCTCGAGTCTGAGCGATTCACCCAATCAGGTGATAGCAGGAACCCTCGCCGATGGGCTAGGATGACGGCGGTCCAACACTTAGCTGCCGGCGGTTCGCTCTTCGCCCCACACGGAGATCCCCCTCTTACCTTCGGCTTGTGCTGCGACCTAACCCTATCCCAACAGGCCCGTATCAACTCCCGACAGCTCCATAGGACGATTTTGTGCCGAAGGAAGTGCTCTCGTGAAGTCGTTGCTCTGCCTGCTCGCTCGGTCCACCCCAACCCCCCCCACGCACTACGAACCTATTCCCCTGACACACCATGACGCCTGCACGAACGAACCACGATACCCCCATCCCACACCTCTTGCGTGTACTCCTGACCCTTGCCGCACTGGCGGCATGGGCTTCGCCATCAGCGCTGGCGCAGACCCAGGACAAGACCACCGACAAGAGCGCAGACAAGACCACCGACGACAGCACGATCCAGCTGTCTCCGTTTGAAGTCGTGAGCAGCAAGGACGTCGGCTACGCGGCCACCTCGTCTCTTGCAGGGTCGCGCCTGAATACGCCCCTCAAGAACATCGCCTCTGCGATCTCGGTGGTGACCTCGGAATTCATGAAGGACACCGGCGCCACCGATCTTCAGCACATCCTGGTGTATCAGACGGACACCGAAGTTTCCGGCATCGGCGGCAACTACTACGGTGGCAATGCCGATGATGGCTCCTACCGCGCGAGGATGCTGGTCAACCCCCAGAGCGGCACGCGTGTGCGCGGCCTCGACACGGCCGATCTGACCCGTGACTACTTTCCCACGAATATTCCGATGGATGCGTACAACACGTCGCGCGTCGATATTCAGCGCGGTCCCAATTCCATCCTTTTCGGCCTGGGCAGCCCTGCAGGCATCATCAACAACACCCTCAAGACGCCCAACCTGCAGCGGACCGGCGGATCCGCCGAGGTGCGCATCGGCAGCTACGGCTCCAAGCGCGAGGTCCTGGACACCGACATGACGCTGGCGAAAAACCGCCTCGGTCTTCGTCTCATCGGACTGAACGACGACGAAAAATACCGCCAGCAGTTCACGTTCAACCACGACAAGCGCCTCTACGGAGCGCTCCGCTGGCAGCCGGCGTTGGGTGCCGGTGTGTTCACGCAGATCGACGCCGTCGGCGAGTCGGGTCGCATCAGCGGCAACCGGCCTGTTGCGGTGACCCCCGCGGACTTCATCTCCAACTGGTTTGGTCCGCTGAACAAGTACCTGATGTATAATCCGCTCACGAGTAACGGAATTCCCCAGGATCCGAACGGTGTTCAGCATCCCGAATTATCGGCTTACTTTTCTGGAGCGCCGGCGCGCGACTGGTGGAATGGTTCGCCCGGCACGATCTGGGCCAACCCCACCAGCAGCGTCATCGGCAGCGGCGGCCTCGATGCCTATCGTCAGCGGGATGGCGAGCCCTGGGGCGGACTGAGCGGGGTGACGAATGCGAACTGGACCGAGGGCGGCCCCTGGATCAAGGACCAGGCGAGCTATTACGCCAACAACCCGACCGTCTCCCAGATCATCAGCAATTATCAGAAGTCGACCGGGCAGACCTTCAGCGGTTTCGGCTCAAGCCTCTGGCCGACCCAGATGATCCTGAGCGGTCCCCTGGCATTCACGGACAAGACGATCCAGGGTCCGAACAAAAGCGAGTGGAACAACTTCGATTCGATCAAGCTGGAGGCGACCCAAAGCTACCTGGACGGCCGTTTCGGTATCAACGGCGCCTACTACAGGGAAAGCTACCGCTCGGGTTACGCCAACGCGATTTCCACCGATCGCGTGACCGTGGACGTCAACGCGTTCCTGCGCGACGGCTCGGCCAATCCCAACGTCGGTCGCCCGGTCATCTACGGCCCCAGTTCCGGTCAGCAGTCGCTCGAAAATCGCGAATCCTACCGGATCTCGGCTTACTACAAGTTCAATCTCAAGGACTACACGGGCAGGAATAGCCTCCTCACCAAACTCATCGGAGAGCAGACCTTTACCGGCAACGCGTCCAGCCAGCGCTACGAGGATTTCAACCGCTATTTCTCCCTGTACGGCTGGGACGTGAACACCTACGCCAACGCGTTCCTGTCGGACTCCTCCTACTACAATTGGTGGGGCATCCATTACCTCGGTAGCACACTGCAGAATGTTCCGACCTTTGGCGCCATTCCCAGTTCTTCGATCCAGGGCATCACGGCCGTCCAGACTCCCGCACCGACGAGCAATACCCTGGTGTGGGACTCCATCGCGAAGACCTGGCACACCGCGACGGTCAACGTCGTCAATTGGCAGAACAATATCGATCACCTGTACAACGGCGCGAGCCAGGGTTACGACGACACGAACTCGAGGTCGTTTGTCTGGCAGAGCAAGTTCCTGAACGATTCCGTCGACGGGCTGTTTGGCTGGCGCAAGGATTCCTACCGGCGCTGGGACAAGCCGAGTTCGCTGGTGAGAGATCAGTACCAGACGCCCATGCCGTACAGCCCCCAGTGGAATTACACGGGCACCACTCCGCTCACCGCCGACGAACAACGGCGCAGCTGGGGCGTGGTCGTCCACACCCGCCAGCTCCTCGAGATGCTTGGCTATGAGATGCCCAAGGGTATCGACGTCGCCCTGACCTTCAACCAGTCCAGCAGCTTCCGTCCCTCGGATGTCGGCACGGACGTTTATGGCAACAAGCTGGACGCGCCGTCGGGCAAGACTCGGGACCTCGGTTTCCTCGTAACCACGAACGACAACCGATATTCATTCCGTGCGACCTGGTACACCACGACGCAGAAGAACACGACCGTGAGCGATCCCTCGGGAATGCTCTACTGGAACAAGGCGGCGATCGCGCGCACCATGAACGCGATGGAGATGGAGACCTGGACCTCCGGCACCTACCGGCAGCAGACCACGCCCGAGTCTCTCGTGAACAAGTGGATGTTCGGCACCTACGACACGACGGTCGCCAACACACCGCTCCCGACCGACTGGCGCAACAACATCGCCCAGCTTCTCAACGAGCCCCTGCGCATCCGCCGCGCGGCCGTTCCGGGCAATTCCGAATACGTCGCCCAGGGCACGATCAATCCCTCGACCGGTACTCCCTATCTCGCCCCGCCGCTCGACAACGAGGAGCTCGCCTATCGCAAGCTGTGGTTTGCCGCCCGCACCGACGCCCAGTGGTCGCGTCCGCTCGACCAGGCCTGGTGGAATGCGATGCAGTTCAAGCAGGACGGCACCACCGACTGGGGCATTTGGGGACAGAACTCGCCCGCCGGCGAGAAACTCACCAATGACCTCGTCTCCAAGGGCGTCGAGTTCGAGCTCACCGCCAACCCGACCCCCAACTGGCGTCTGACTTTCAACGCCTCCCGCGTCATGGCCGTGCGCAGCAACATCCTCTCGGACTGGGCCGCCTACGTCGCCAAGAACAAGGCCCTCTGGTTCGACGGTTACAACACCATCCCAGTCTCGCAGCTGAACTACTGGAACATCACGGGCTTTGGCCAGATCCGCCACTGGTACGGCGAGACGACGTATTCGGGCGCCGCGGACACCCTGGGCGGTCGCATGGCTGCTGCGGTCTACGGCCCCTACATGAACCTCATCTCCAGCAACGGCCAGGCCGTCAACGAACTCAGGAAATGGCGCTGGAATCTAGTGAGCAACTACACGTTCTCACGCGGATTCCTCAAAAACGTGAACATCGGCGGCGCGGTCCGCTGGCAGGACAAGGCCGCCATCGGCTACTATCCGACGTACAACTCGGAAGCCCAGATCTGGGTCACCGACGTGAACAATCCCATCTACGGCAAGAGCGAGGCGAACTACGATGCCTGGATCGGCTATCAGCGCAGGCTCTCCCGAAAAATCACGTGGTCGATTCAGCTCAATGTGCGGGACCTGTTCGCAAGCGACAGCCTGATCCCGACCATGGCCAATCCTGACGGCACCATCGCGCAAGTGCGCATTCCGAGTCCGACCACCTGGTCGCTCACGAATACGATTCAATTCTAATCGGATCCGAAAGGGGAGCCGGGCGCCCGCTCAGGGGGGGGCGCCCGGCTTTGCCGTCAAAGGAAGCACCTCCAGTGGACGGGACGGTGCATGCTTCTGGTTCCCCCCCATCGAGGGTCGCGCCGGTGCTCCTCACAACTCCGCGTTCGGGCGGTTGCCAAGCCTGAAACCCCACCTATTGTTCCGCCCCGGCGCACCCCAGCCATGATGATAGTCCGTGACCGATACCGACCCAAACTACGGTGGCTCCTGATGGCCTGTCTGGCCCTCGGCGTGCATCGCCTGGGCGCGGACATGCCGACGACGCACCCCACGCTGACCACGGCGGCGCAGGTGCGCGCGCTGACCGAAGACGAGGCGCGCCGCGCCA
>JAJXVO010000186.1 GCA_021782105.1 bacterium | reverse complement strand
CGACACCGCGCTGCGCGAGGTGCTAGCCCGCGCCGGCGGGCTTTCCCCCGAGCAGGCCGCCGCCCGCGTCCAGTCGCTCTCCAAGGACAAGCGTTACTGCCGCGATGTCTATTGAGCCGATCGCCCCCCCTTCCGCTCAGGAGTCCGGTCCCGTGCTCCTCGCTGCACTGCTCGCGGAACAGGGCCGCCTCGCCACCCCCGTCGCCCGCTTCGCCAGGAACCACGAGACCGAACCCGCCCTCGCAGGCGTCTACCGCGATCTCATCCCTCTCGGCGCGCCCGGCCCCGGCGAGCAGTACGCGTTCGAGGTCGATCTCGATTCCTGCACCGGATGCAAAGCCTGCGTCGCCGCCTGCCACTCCCTCAACGGGCTCGACGACAACGAGACCTGGCGCGATGTAGGCCTCATCCTCGGATCCGCCGACGGCCTGCCCTATCAGCAGACCATCACCTCCGCCTGCCACCACTGCGCCGATCCCGCCTGTCTCAACGGCTGCCCCGTCGCCGCCTACGAAAAGGATCCCGCAACCGGCATCGTCCGCCACCTCGACGACCAGTGCATCGGTTGCCAGTACTGCATCCTCACCTGTCCGTACGATGTGCCCAAATACAACGAGCGCCTGGGCATCGTCCGGAAATGCGACCTCTGCCACGGCCGCCTCGCCCACGGCGAGGCGCCGGCCTGCGTGCAGGCCTGCCCCACCAGCGCGATCCGCGTCGTCACCGTCCACGCCGGCTCCGGCCGGCGGGTCGACACCTCTGCGTTCCTGGATGCCGCGCCTCCACCCGGGCACACGTTTCCAACCTCCCGCTACGTCTCGGCCCGACCAATTCCCGACTCCGCGCACCCCGCCGACGCCGGAGCAACCATCGTCCAGCACGGCCACGCCCCCCTCGCCTTCATGCTGGTCGGCACGCAGCTCTCGCTGGGCGCCCTGCTTGCCGGCGCCCGGGTCCCTGCGCTGCTCCTCGCAGCCGCAGGGTTGCTCGCGAGCGTCGCTCACCTGGGGCGCCCCGAGCGCGCCTGGCGCACCTTCCTCGGTCTCCGGACCTCCTGGCTCTCCCGCGAGATCCTGCTGTTCGGCGCCTATCTTCCCCTGCTTGCCCTCTCCGCCCTCGCCTCGCCTGCCGTCTTCGGGCCCCTCGCCGCCGTCGTCGGCGTGGCCGGCGTGGTGTCATCCGTGATGATCTATTCCGTCACTCCGCGTCACTATTGGCGCCTCCCCTGGACGCTCGCGCGCTTCGGGTCGACGGTCGCGATGGGGGCGCTCGCGGTCGCGGCTCTGCACCGGCCCTCGTCGTTTGCCGTCCTCGCTTTCTCGACCGTTTCCCTCGTCCGCTTGGCGCTCGAACTCGCCCAGGCATCCCGTGTGCCCGCATCGAGGCGAGTTCTCAACGGTCCGCTCCGCACCCAGCACCTCGCCAGGCACGCGTTCCCCATTCTCGCAATCAGCGCTTGGTGCTTCGGCCTGCCCGTGGCCGGCCTCGGCCTCCTCGGTCTCGGCGAGCTGTTCGAGCGGACCCTGTTCTTCAAAGCCGTCGATCCCTCCAAAATGCCCGGCATCGCCCGTCCCTGACCCGTCGCCTTTCCAAAACGGAAAGGCGTCACGACATAACTGAAAGTGAAGCCGGACTATCTCTCGATTAGAAAAGGGGCCGCCGCCCAACCGAAAATACATCGTCTCGCCGAAGCCTCGACAAAGGCGAAAGCCGAACCGCCTCCGACCTCCGTCCTCAGCATGCGCCCACCGCTCCTCAATCTCCTGAAAGCCCAGTCCGGTCCCTTCACCGCCGAACTCGTCCAGTCGCCTGGCGCCTTCGGACTCGGACGTGTGCCGTCCAAGCTCGCCCCCGCAGGTATCGCGAAATCCATCTGTGGCTACTGCAGCACGGGGTGTTCGCTCCAGGCCCACCTCGGCCCCGACGGCGAGGCGATCAACCTGAGCGCCGATCCCGCCTACCCCGTCAACCGCGGCATGGCCTGCCCCAAGGGCTGGGAAGCCCTCACCCCGCTTTCCGCACCCGACCGCGTCACCACTCCGCTGTTACGCAATCCCGCCACCGGCGCACTCGAGCCGGTCTCCTGGGAGCTTGCCCTTGAAACCATGGTGTCCCGCTTCAAGGCGATCCAGCGCGAGGCCGGTCCCGCCGCCCTCTCGTTCCTCAGCACCGGGCAGATCGCTATGGAGGAAATGGCCCTGCTCGGCGCACTCGCCAAGTTCGGCATGGGCATGGTCGACGTCGACTCAAACACCCGGCAGTGCATGGCCACCGCCCACGTCGCCTACCGCGAGAGTTTCGGGTTCGACGCGCCGCCCTTCACCTACGACGACTTCGAGCAGAGCGACGCCCTCGTGTTCGTGGGCGCCAACCCCTGCATCGCCCACCCGATCCTCTGGCAGCGCGTGATGGCCAACGTGCGCAACCCCGAGATCGTGGTCGTCGATCCGCGACGCACCGAAACCGCCATGGCGGCCACCCTTCACGTGCCCCTCCGACCCAAGAGCGATCTGGTCCTGCTCTACGGTCTCGCCCGCGCCGTCCTCGAGGCGGGCGCGGTGGACGCCGACTTCGTCGCGCATCACACCCGCGGCTATCCCGAGTTTTCCGCCTTCGTGCAGTCCTTCACACCCGAACACGTGCTGGCCGAAACCGGACTCGACCGCGAGGTGCTAATACGCCTTGTCTCGATCGTCACCTCGGGGAAACGAATTTCCTTCTGGTGGACCATGGGCGTGAACCAGGGCCACGAATCCACCCGCACCGCGCAGGCGATCATCAACCTCGCACTGATGACCGGAAACATCGGCCGGCCCGGCACCGGTGCGAACTCCATCACCGGCCAGTGCAACGCGATGGGGTCGCGCCTGTTCGGCAATGCCACGTCCCTGCTCGGCGGATACGATTTTGCCGACGAATCCGACCGGGCACATGTGGCCTCCGTCCTCGGGATCGACCCGGCGCTCATCCCCGACCGCAAGAGCATCGCGTACGACCAGATCCTCGAGTCCGTCGAGCGCCGCCAGATACGCGGCCTCTGGATCGTCGCCACCAACACCGCCCACACATGGGTCGATCTCAACCGCTTTCGCAGTCTGCGTGAGAAGCTCGATTTCCTGGTGGTCCAGGACCTCTACGCCACGACCGAGACCGCACGCATGGCGGACCTCGTGCTGCCCGCCGCCGGCTGGGGCGAGAAGGACGGCGTGCTCATCAATTCCGAACGCAGGCTCGGCGTCATCCGCAAGGTCCGTCGCGCCCCCGGACTCGCACTGAGCGACTTTGCGATCTTCCGGCTGGTCGCCGACGCCTGGGGCTGCGGCAACCAGTTCCTCGGCTGGTCGTGTCCCGAGGCGGCGTTCGACCTGCTGCGCGAGCTTTCCCGGGATCAGCCCTGCGATTTTACCGGCATCACCAGCTACGCCCAGCTCGAGTCGCGCGGCGGTATCCAGTGGCCCTGGACCGAGGCCGACGAGGCCGCCTTGCAGGCCGGCCAGTGCCCCAATGCCACGGAACGGCGCCTGTTCGAAGACGGCAGGTTTTTCACCGACGATGGCCGCGCCCGTTTCCTGTTCGAGGAGCCGCGCCCCATGCCCGAGCCGCCCGACGAGGCCTACCCGTTCCTGCTCCTCACCGGCCGCGGGTCCTCCGCCCAGTGGCACACAGGCACCCGGACGAACAAGAGCGAGGTCCTCCGCCGCCTCGCCCCGAGGACCCTCTACGCCGAGATCCACCCCGACGACGCCACCCGCCTCGGTCTCCATTCCGGGGATACCGTCAGCGTCGTCTCCCGCCGCGGCACGGCGAACGCCTTCGTGCTCGTGACTGCCACGGTGCAGCCAGGCCAGGTCTTCCTCCCCATGCACTTCCCCGATGTGAACCAGCTCACGCTCCGCTGCTTCGACCCGTACTCGCGACAGCCTTCCTACAAGGCCTGCGCCGTGCGCATCGAGGCGATGGCCCGAGGTCCGGGCGGCAAAACCTGAGTCACTCCGGGCTCAGCGGAAGCAGGCCACCAAGACGAACCCGCTTGCCTACGGAAACGACAACTTCGGCATCGCGGTTGGCTGGGTCCATTTTCAGGAGAAACTCCCTGCAACGTCCACAAGGCGCCAGAATCGCCCCCTGTGCGGTGACCGCGACGACACAGGCGATCCGCGACCGTCGGCTTTTCAGCATTTCCGCCGCAGCGGCATGCTCCGCACAAAAACCCATCCCAGAGGGCAGATCAATGCACAGGCCCGTAAACACCGCGCCATCCGTGGTCTCGATCGCCGCACCCACCGCGCCGACCGAACACGCATCACTCGGGGAAAAGGCGATCGCAGCAGAGCGCGCACGGGCTATCAGAACGTCGTCGGTCACACCGTTCCCTGTAACCGGTGCCCGCTTTGCATCAATCCCAATCCCTGCCATGAATACCCCGGAAACACAGCGGCCGGCCCCTGCGGACCGGCCGCGTTCCTAAAACTAACAAAGTGACGGTCGCTTCAGGCCACCTGCGAGTGCAGCGCGATACGGTTGCCTTCACTGTCTTCGATAACGGCCCGGAAGCCATGCGGCGCAATCGAGTGCTTCGGTTTCAGGACCTTGCCCCCAACCTTGCCGACCGCGCCGAGCGCGTCATCCATCCGACCCTCGACGCTGAGATAAACCATCGCGCCGTGGTGCGACGGCACCTGATCGGGCCCGGTGACAAGGCAGCCGGAAGGCTCAGAATTTGAGCAGGGTAACAGGCCGAAAACCGTGCCATCCTCGAGCGCGATCTTTTGAACGGCGGAGCCGAGCACCGCCGAATAGAACGAAACGGAGCGGTCAACGTCCCGCACCGGAATATCAGTCCAACAGAGTGTATTTGCCATGGATGAGTGAGTTCGCCGACAGCCTACACCCCACGGGTGACAACCCTATGTCAGGAGCCTCGGATTCTGAACGAATCTAAATGACGCCATAATGGTCGCTCCTCCGATCCGGGGCGGAGCGCCGAGTCGCTCCGTCCAAAGCGGAATCAAGATTCCGCACTCGACAAAAGGAGAGCCCGCGGGCCGCTGAACCTAGCGAGTGCAGATTCTCGACTCGCGCCAGGTTCGCCGCAATGCGAAGCAAGACTTCGCACGCCGTAATGTTCAGCTGCCGCACTCCCAATTTCGGCGTTTCAGCTTTCTCCAGAAGTCGGAGATCGGAGGCGTCTGAATTTCCGAATCTCAGCTTTTCCAAATTTCCGAATTAGTGTCCCTCCCCCGCTCCTCCTCCTGCCTCAGAGCTTCGCCGTCCGGCAGCAAACCTCGAGGCGGTTTCCGCAGGGATCCTCGAAAAACAGTCCGTAGTAGGTCGTCGAATACTCGGGACACGCCATCGGCCCCTCGATGTTCCGCCCGCCCGCCGCCACGACGACCCGCGCAATCCGATCGACCTCCTCCACGCTTTCCGCCCAAAACGCCAGGCGCGTGGCATTCGGCCGGTGCTCCGGATCCTCGATCAACCCGATGAACTCAGGTTTCGGATGCGCCCGCCGCGCGTCGTACGCGACCCCGATGCTCGTCTCGCAGAAATCCGGAAACCCGATCGCCGGCAGGAACGCCGCATAAAACGGCCCGGACTCCGCCAGGCTCCTCACCCGCAAATCGATGTGGTCAAACAGACGTCGCTGCATGGTCCCCACCCTGACCGCTCCCTCGTCCCGCCCCAACACCATAATCCCAGGTTCGGAGGCCGAAAGGAACGGAAGGCCACTCACCTCAAAAGAGAGGAATGTCAGTGCCAATTCCATTCTGTAACCTGTTTTCTCTGCGACCCCTGAGTCTCTGTGGTTCAAATCAACCGCGCCCCTACCGCGACCGTATCCCCGTTGCAGTCCGGAGCAGCCGCAGGCTGTTCGCATCGTTGTCGGGCGGGTCGATCAGGACGTGATCCGACTTGTCGTACCGGAGCCGCTCAGGTTCGTCCTCCCGTATCAGTTTCTCAATTTCACCCCAGTTCGGCGCACACGCCAAACCCTGCCCGCGCCACTCGCCGCCCGCGTAAACCTTTCCGTCCATGTGCACGCCCCGATACCCCCCGACCACCACGCCCACCGCGCTCCCGTCCGGATTCAGCAGCGGAGCCCCACTGTCGCCATGCCACAGCGGGAGCGTGGTCTCCACGGTCGCGAGCTCCGGTTCGCCGCGGTACCGCACCACGTGAACCACCGACCCCCGCTCGAAATGCGCACCGGCCGGACTCACAAGCCAGCTCACCGCGACCACCGCGCTCCCCGGCTCCGGCAGCGCCCCCGGCTTCAGCCACGCATCCACGCGCCTCGGTATGGCAAGCAGCGCACACTCCGTCCCCGGCTCCGTCCGGGTCAACTTCGCCACGACCCGCGGCTCGAACACCGCCCCCCGCCCATCGATCTTCCCCAGCAGGTACGTGTGCGATCCCTCGATGAGGCAATGCGACGCCGTGACCAGATACCCCTTCGGATCGATCGCAAAGGCCAAACCAAACGAGGACCGCAACGGATCGCCACGTTTGACGGCATCCTCCAGCGCCGCGACGCCTCCGCCCGTCCGACCTCCGATCGCGCCCCAGGGAATCCTGCGGTTCGTGGTGATGACAAAAAAGATCGCCCCGTTCACCTCGTGCGAATCGATCTTCGTCCCTTCCAGGCTGTCCTTTCTCGCCGCCTGAATTTCAACCGGCGACGGCCGGTAGCCGATCGCACACCCCGCAACCAGGCCGCAGGCCAGGGTCAGAGCCGCCCAAATTCCGCGTGTCCCAACAGTCGTCATGGAGTTCAAGGGGAGGAAAACCGCCGACCGCACTCTACTCGCGGTCCTCCCTAGGGTCAACGCGCTCCACCCGCTCCGCACGGTCGGGAGCCCCCGCCAAGCCGGGTCAGCCAGTCGTCACCCAATACCGCCTCATCTCCGCACGACCGTCCGGATCCGGCGTCGAGCGCTCATACACCCCGCCACAGCGTTCAATCACCTTTCGCGACCCCGCATTGTCCGCATGGCAGGTCACCAGGACCCGCGTCATGCCGCGCCCGGCACAGATTCCGAGCGCCTCCCGAAGCATCGCCGTGGCGTAACCACGCCCCCGATACGCCGTCCGGACCGCATAGCCGATGTGCCCTCCGATCTCCGCGAGGTAGTCGTTGAGCCCGAACCGCACCGACAGCCGCCCGGCGATCTCGCCCCCGACGACTACGACATAATACCCAGCCGGCACAAACCCCTCGGGCAACGACTCGCCGCGCTCCCACGCCGACACCCTCTCCACGTACTCCGAAAACGACATCCCGTCGCTCCACCCGAACGCAAACGGCCACGGCGGCACCTCGGCCGCCGCTTCCGCCACCGCTTCGCGAAAGGAACGCTCGTCCCCCACGCGAAGGTGCCTGATTTCTGGTTCTGTCATCTGGGTCCCGGTCGTCATTGGTAGTCGCCTCGCGCAAGGAATTCCCAATCGGGAGGTATGGCTTCCCCTCCGATCTTAGCCGATGTGGTTCGATCGCCCACAAATCTGGCAAGCCAGATCCATGGTCCTCGATTCCAGGGCATCGGCTTCATCTTCGCTTCCTTCGTTGCCTTCTGTTCCATTCATCCGCTGTATTCGGATTCACGCTACACTGCACTTCCGTACGGTATCCCAGGTGCGGGTCGTGACGTCCGAGCCGACCGTCCGTTCGATCAGGCTCATGAACATCGGCCCCTTCGGCCCGGGCACGTAACAGCTCAGGAGTTCGCGTCCCCGCAGTTCCAGCATGCTC
>JAJXVO010000185.1 GCA_021782105.1 bacterium | reverse complement strand
TTCCGATCTTGCTGCCATGAGGTGGTCGTATCGGACGCGCGCGGCCCTTATGATGCAAGCTGATTGATCGGGTAAGGATGGACGATTCGAATAGTTTCACGCCAAACGAAGCGGGCTTCGGCCGGCAGGCAACTCTCCGCGCATTATTCCTAGGTTCCGTAGAGGCGGTCCCCAAAGTCCCCCAGGCCCGGCAGAATGTATTTTCGGGAATCGAGGCAGCGGTCCAGGGCGGCTGCATGGATGGTGGCGTTGGGGTGCACCCGCTCCACCTCAGCGACTCCTTCGGGGGCCGCGACGATGCAGATCAGGCGCGGATCGACGGCTCCGTTGGCTTTCACGGCCGACAGGGCCTGCACGGCCGAACCGCCGGTCGCCAGCATGGGGTCGACGACGAAGACCCTCCGTGCTTCGAGCGGGGGCAGCTTGCAGTAGTAGCTATGGGCCCGCGCCGTCTGATGATCCCGTTCGAGGCCGATGTAGCCCACACTCACATCCGGAAACAGCTCGAGGAACGGTTCGACCATCCCCAAGCCGGCCCGGAGGATGGGCACGACGACGATCGAGTGCGCCAGCACGAGCCCGTCGGTCGGCTCCAGCGGGGTCTCGATGTGCCGGACGGCGGTCGCCAGGTCCCGGGTTGCCTCGATGGCGAGCAGCTGGCTCAGGCGAAAGGCGAGGGTGCGGAACTGCGCGGGTTTGGTCGTCTTGTCGCGCAGGTGGGTCACCAGATGCGAGGCAAGGGGATGCTGAAGCAGATGCAGGGGCATGGTAAGCTTAGGGGTGGGATAGTTGAGGAAGGGACCGCGCCGGCGCGAGCTCGAGGCGGTACCGGGCGGGTCCGGGCAGCAGGGGCGAGGGGCTGCCCTCAACCCAGGCGTTGAAACCGGAGCGGAAAAACGGCGAGAGCGGATTCGAGCTGTCGCCGCCGGGCATCTCCAGGATGCCCTCCTCCTCGCGGCCGGGTTCTACGACCAGGCGTTCGCTCGCCCCGAAAGACGGAGCGGTGACGCGGGGCATGTCCCGGTCTCCATCCAGCGCCACCTCGGGCATCGAGATTGCTCTCGCCAGAAAACCGGGCAGCAGGGCGGCAAAGGGGTGGACGATGTGCGCGCGGTTGCGCCGGCCCCACGCCGCCCGGCCCAGCGGGCGGTCCTCGCGGATGACGTCGTCGACGGCCGCCAGCAGCAGATCGTCCCAATTTCTGTATGATGGGGCGAGGAGGTTGAGGGGGCGTCGCTCGAGCAGGCGCCACACCGCGGGTTCGTAGTGGAATTTCCACCACTCGAAGTGGGGGTCCGTCGCGACACAGGGCTCGAAAACGGGCCCGAGCACCCGGGCCACGACGTGGTCCCTGAAGTCGCGCACAAGGGTGTAGGCCACGGACGAGGCGACGGCGCGCCCCCGCCACTGCGTCACAAGATCCCGCAGCCGGGTCCGCTCCGGGTTGCCGATCGTGGCATCCACCGGAAGGCTGTGCAGCAGCAGCTGTCGCCAGCGTTCGAGATGGAGCGCGCGGTCGTCGAGCTGGATGGCCAGCAGGTCCGCCGGGGTCGCCTTGGGCTCGGTGCGCGTTGCGAGGGTTGCGAGGTCGTTGCGAAGCTGAGCGCCGCGATAGGCCGTCTCGTAGCCACCGTCGCCCAGAACCTCCAGCGTGGTTCCGCCGAACAGGCGTTCGTTGGCCGAGCTGAAGCAGCCCGAGGGCGGGTTCAGGACCGAGGGGTGTTCGGCCGGCGAGAGCCAGCCATTCCAGCCGACGCCTCCACCGGAGCGGGCCTTTGGGAATCGTCCTTCGTATCCCACACGGCGGGGAAGGGGCCCGGCAATGGTCCATCCAACCGAACCGTCGCGGTCGGCCGCGACGAAGTTGAGCGTGGGCACGCCGCTGCGCTGCGCGACGGCCAGGGCCTCGGCGACCGTTGCCACATTTGCCAGGTCGTCGAATCCAAGGTCGATGGCCCGGCGGTTCTCGGCGGTCCAGGCGAGTGCGTAGGGCCGGCCTTGCGCGTCGCGTCCGTGCAGAGGGCCCCAGATCGTCCAGGGCGTGTCGATCACGACCTGCGGGGCGCCCCGCACCTGGATTGTGTGTCGGTGCATCACCAGCGTGGCTTCCCCGGTGCCGGTGCGGTAATGCGTTTGGCTTCCCCGAAGGAAATCCACCGGGATCAGGTCGCAGGTGTCGGCGAAGCTGTTGGTGAGCCCCCAGGCGACGCGACCGTTGCTTCCGGCGACAAGGGAGGGAGAACCGGGCAGCGTGAGGCCCGCGAGGTGGATCCGGTGGCCGTTGGAGGCGCGATAGTCGATCGCGGCCTGATACCAGGTGCAGGGGACGGCGAGCGACAGGTGCATGTCGTTCGCGAGGATGCCCGCCCCGTGGTCGGTGTGTGCTCCCGATAGTGCGAAGGCGTTGGAGCCCACCGCCAGGGGCGCGGCGTGGCGACCCGTGGTGCGGAGGCTGGCCTGCCCGGCTGCACGGAGGCGCAGGTCGATGGACCCCGGTCCCGGCACGGGAGGCAGCGCGGCTCGGGTGCCATCAAAGGCGTTGTCGTCGGGGCCGATCAGCGGAGCGAAGAAATTGGTGACGGCCCTGCCGCGCAGATCGCGCAGGAGCGCGAGCGAGGCCTCGTAGCGGCCCGCATCGTCCAGGACGAGAATCATCGAATAGCCGGTGAGCAGACTGTCGGGCCCGGTCCATGGTTTCGGGGCTTCGCGGAGCACGGCGTACTCCCAGGGCGGAGCGTTGAGTGCGCGCAGGCCTTGGTTCACGCCTGAGACGTAGGCTTCGAGGAGAGCCCGCTGTCCGGGAGGGAGCGCACGGTAGGCTTGTTCGGCATATCGGCGGAACTCAAAGGGCCGCGTGGCGGTGTCGAACGGCAGGGCTTTCGGGCCGATCAGCTCCGCCAGCTCGCCTGCGGCCCGCCTGCGCATCAGGTCCATCTGGAAGAAGCGGTCCTGGCCGTGAAGCCAGCCCAGCGCGCGTGCGGCATCGAGCCGGTTGGCCGCGTGCACGGTGGGCACTCCCCTGGCATCGCGGTCGATGTGGACGGTGGACGACAGGCCCTCAAGCGCCGCAGATCCCTCGAGTCTGGGAAGGCAGGCGCTGAGCCGCTGGTGCACCCACAACCCTGCGGCCAGAGCCGCGATCGCCACCGCGGCGGCGATTGTCGCCAGGGTGCGCCGGAGAATCCTTCGCGTTTTTCCCATGGCGCAGGCGGCGTGCGGGCCGGATCAGAGGTTGGCCGCCGCCAGGGGAGGCGTGCGTCCGTACAGTTCGCCGAGTTCCCGCAGGTAGCGGGCCGTGCCGCCGCTCACGTGTTCGAGCGCGTCGGCCCTGTAGCGCCATTGCCAGTTGCCTTCGGCCATGCCCGGACTGTTGAAACGGGCCTCCCGCCCGAGCGAGAGAATGTCCTGGAGCGGGAATACCGCGAGGCGGCACACCGAGGAGCAGGCGGCGCGGATGAGGTCCCAGCCTATCTCATGGCCGGGCACGCGCAGGTAGCGGCGCACGTGGTCGCGGGTCTTCTCGTCCGCGCCGGCGTACCAGCCCACGGCCGTGTCGTTGTCATGGGTTCCTGGGTACACGACACAGTTGGCGGTGTGGTTGTGGGGCAGATACAGATTTCCGGCGTCGCCTCCGAAGGCGAACTGGAGGATCGCCATGCCGGGCAGGCCCGCGCGGTCGCGCAGGTCGCGCACGGAGGGGCCGATGTTGCCCAGGTCCTCGGCGATGATCCTGGCCTGCGGGAAGGCGCTCTTGAGCGAGCGGAAAAAATCGAGCCCCGGCCCGGCCATCCAGGCGCCGGTCTTCGCCGTCCTGGCCCCCGACGGGATGCGCCAGTATTCGTCGAAGGCCCGGAAGTGGTCGATGCGCACGATGTCGCACTGGTCAAACATCGCGTGCAGCCGCGAATGCCACCACGCAAAGCCGTCGGCCAGGTGGGTTTCCCAGCGGTAAAGCGGATTTCCCCAGAGCTGGCCGTCCGCGGAAAAATAGTCGGGAGGGACACCCGCCACGGCCGTGGGCAGGCCGGTGGCCTCGTCGAGTTCGAAGAGCCGCGGCTGGGACCAGCTGTCGGCGCTGTCGAGCGCCACGAAGATGGGCAGGTCGCCGATGACTTTGATGTCGAGTGCGGCGGCCGACGCGCGCACCTGGGCCCACTGGCCGAAAAACAGATATTGGAAAAAGGCGTGCGCCTCGATCGCAGTCTCCAGGTCGCCGCGAAGCCGGGACTGCAGGGCGCTGCCGGCGCGCCGCTGCTCCGCGGGCCACTCCCACCAGGGAGCACCGTTGAAGTGATCCTTGAACGCACGGAAACAGGTGTACGCTTCAAGCCAGGAGGCATGCTTGATCTGGAAGGACTCGAAATTTCCGTAGCGAAGAACCGGGCTGCCCAGCTCCCGGAACCGGCGGTGCGCCTTGAACAGGAGCGGCCATTTAAGTTCCCAGATACGGCCATAGTCGACGCGATCCCGATTCAGCCTGGCGAGCGGCTCGATATCGGCGGCCTCGAGCAGGTCCGCCTGCACAAGGGCTTTCAGGTCGATGAGATAGGGATTGCCCGCGAAGGCCGAAAAACATTGGTACGGCGAATCGCCGTAGCCGGTCGGTCCGAGGGGGCAGACCTGCCAGTGGTTGAGGCCGCTGGCGGACATGAATTCGAGCAATCGGCTGATGGGTCCGGGTTCGAAGGTTCCGATGCCCTGATCGCCGTCCAGAGCGGTCGGGTGGACCAGCAACCCGCCGGCGCGTTGGGTCAACCAGTTGAAAAGAGGTTCTTCGGGACTTGGAACGTGGTGGGAGAGACTCATGAAGCTTGCGGAAAATCCGAATATTCGTTGGGTAACCATACGGTTGCCGCCCACCTTGGCGAGCGTCCGATCACCCTCGTCCGAGGCTCTGTCACCCCCCCGACTTCCCCTCCGGTCCCTCCCGGAACAATAGATGCAATTCCTTGTCGCTGCCGCCATGAAACCGACACACCTAGCCCTTGCGTTTGCCGCGCTGACGGGACTTCTCTCCGTCTCCCCGGCATTTGCTGCGGACTCTGCAAAAAGCGTTCAAACAAGTTCTTCCGAGCCGCGCGTCCAAGTGGTCTTCAGCCACCCTGAGAATTTCAGGGACGTGAAGGACTCGGTAATGGCCACAGACCAGGGTCGCGATGCGATATTGGCCGAGTTCAAGTCCTTCATCGACCGTCGTGCGCTGCACGACCTGCCTCCGGGAGATTCGTTTGAGATCACGTTCACCGACATCGATCTCGCCGGCGAATTCGAACCTTGGCGCACCCCCCCCGCGGACAATATCCGTGTGGTCAAGGACATCTATCCGCCTCGATTCAACTTCACCTACAAGATCACGAACTCCAAGACCGGGGCCGTCATCAGTTCCGGCAAGGAGAACCTGACGGATCTGAACTTCATGAGCCGTCTGGTCATCAATCGGTCCGACGAGCTCTACATCGAAAAAGACATTCTCGGTGACTGGCTCGACTCGAACTTGAACGTATCGCCGTCGAAGAGCTAGGATCCGAGGCGTTTCAAACGCCGCGTGTCCACCTCATCGGAAATCAGCACCGCCCGGCTCGACAAGTGGCTATGGGCGGTGCGCCTTTTTAAGACCCGTGCGCAGGCCGCTTCGAGCTGCCGCGCCGGAAGCGTCACCGTCAACGATCTCGCCGCGAAGGCTTCCCGCGACCTTCGTCCGGGTGATCGGGTCGGGGTGAAGTTGGGTTTGGTCCAGCGCAGTGTGGTGGTCGTCGGGTGCCCGCCCGGGCGTGTTTCGGCGAAGCAGGTGCCCGGTTATTGCGAGGATCGGACGCTGCCCTCCGAGTTTGAAAAGGCGCGCTCGCAGCCCGTGCAGCATTTGCTGGAGAGGGAAAAAGGGAGCGGACGTCCGACCAAGCGCGACCGTCGCGCGATAGACCGGCTGCTCGGGCTTTGAACGGCCGCGGGCCGGCGGGGTTTGGGATGGCGGTTGGCGGGCCTTTGTGGGAGGAGGAGAGCGACGCGCACGATGGAAACGCTCCTGGCTGTCTCGCTGATTTGGATCGTCTTCGAGGTATGGCAACTCGTCGTGGCGGAGCGTTACCTGGGTGTGGCGCAGATCGCGGCGGGGACCGATCCACGGCTGCTGCCGATGGGGTCGGGTCGCGCGGCGGTGTGGAGCCTGGGGATACTCGTCGAGCGGTTGTGGATGCTGCTGCTGCTTTTCGAACGACGCGCGGTGGCGGCGGCGCTGTGCATGCTGGCGGTCAGCCTTGTCGGCTCGATCCTGCGCAGGAGGCTGGCGCTCAAATGGGTCCTGGTGGTGCTGACCTTCGAGGGGGCGATCCGGGTGGGGATGCTGCTCTACCTGGCGGGGCGTTGGTGGAGGGCGCTGTGAGCGGGCCGCGTTTGCATCCCGCCGTGGCTGCGGCACTGTGCGGGGCATGAGCAGGCCCCTTCTCTCCGGACGCGCAGCCCGCGCGGCGCTTGTCGCCGCGCGCCTGGCCGAACTGTATCCGGAAACTCCGATACCACTGGACCACGTCGACGCGTACACGTTGCTCGTTGCCGTGGTGCTGTCGGCGCAGTGCACGGACGTCCGGGTGAACCGGGTCACCCCGGCGCTGTTCGCGCTGGCGCGCACGCCCGAGGCGATGGCGAAGGTGTCCGTCTCGGACATCGACCGCATCGTGCGTCCCTGCGGGCTTGCGCCGCGCAAGGCGACCGCGATCGCGGAGCTTTCGCGGATACTCGTCGAGAAGCACGGCGGCAAGGTGCCGGCGAGTTTTGAGGCGCTGGAGGCCCTGCCGGGGGTGGGGCACAAGACGGCGTCGGTGGTGATGTCGCAGGCCTTCGGGGTGCCGGCGTTTCCGGTCGACACCCACATCCACCGCCTCGCGCAGCGCTGGGGGCTGACGGATGGGCGGAGCGTGGAGCAGACGGAGGCGGACTTGAAGACCCTATTTCCGGAGGGGACTTGGAACCAGCTTCACCTCAGGATCATTCACTACGGACGGGAGCACTGCACGGCGCGCGGTTGCGATGGGACGGTGTGCGAGCTGTGCCGCGCGCTTTACCCGAATCGACGGAAGCCCGTGTGCACGAGGAAATAGCCCGGTTGGCTGGCGGGCGGCGGAATCCGTCCAAAAACGGTGTTGATTCGTGCGGGCGGGTCGTTCAAACGTGTCGCCCTCCTGAATGGACGCTTAGCTCAGTTGGTTAGAGCATTAGTATCACACACTAGGGGTCACTGGTTCGAGTCCAGTAGCGTCCACCAGGGTTGAGGGGTAATGACTTGCGTAAGATTTGAAGTCAGCTCTCAACCTTCACTCTCAACAAGTTCAAGGACGTTCTGCCCGATCCATGAATGCCCAGCGTTGCCACGGTTGTTGCACGCGTAGCGGGCGCTAAACTCCCAAACACTTGAACCAAATGCAGCTTTTTGCTTCTTCTCCGGCGTGAACTTCATTCCGTCGCAGGAAACGATCAGGCAACGCGTTAAGTCATTCGAGAAACTCGCGATTTCAGCCTTCACCACACGTTACGGCGTGCCCCTTCCTCGTAGGTCGCGCCGAGGGATATGCAGAATTTGAGCGCCGGCACGCGGGCGAGGTAGCAGCCGTCCTCCTCGCTGTAGTCGATCAGGACTTCCAACGATTAGCCCGAACTGGTGGAGGGTCGAAGTAGCCTCTTCGGTTCTGAGCTCATGGCGATCAGCCGGCCAGGCCGACGATGACGTACAGCGCAATGCCGATCACCATAATCACCACTAGGGCGATTCCGACGACGTGTACCGGATCGCT
>JAJXVO010000184.1 GCA_021782105.1 bacterium | reverse complement strand
TCGGCGGTTACGCGCAGAGCATCGTCGTCACCGAGGACTTTGTGCTCCGGATCCCCTCGAACCTCAATCTGGCCGCCGCCGCGCCTCTTCTGTGCGCGGGCATCACCACCTATTCGCCGCTGCGCCACTGGAAGGTCGGGCCCGGCCAGAAGGTCGGCATCGTCGGCCTCGGAGGCCTCGGCCACATGGGCGTCAAATTCGCAAAGGCGTTCGGTGCGCATGTCGTCCTCTTCACGACGTCGCCCAGCAAGATCGCGGACGGCAAGCGCCTCGGCGCCCACGATGTCGTCGTCTCCAAGGACCCCGATGCATTGGCCGCGCACGCCGGCACCTTCGACTTCATCCTCGACGCCGTATCCGCCACACACGACATCAACGCGTATCTGACCCTGCTGAAACGCGACGGCCAGATGGTGCTGGTCGGAGCCCCCGAAAAACCGATGGCCGTGGCCTCGTTCTCGCTGATCATGGGCCGCCGCTCGCTCTCCGGCTCCCTGATCGGAGGCCTGCCCGAGACGCAGGAGATGCTGGATTTCTGCGGTCGGCACAACATCACGAGCGACATCGAAATGATCCGCATGGACGAGGTGAACACCGCCTACGAACGCATGCTCAAAAGCGACGTGAAATACCGCTTCGTGATCGACATGGCCTCGCTCTCCTGAGGCGCGGCCGTGTGCAGGCAATGGGTGGGGCAAGGCGCCGATCGGTTTTTCCCGGCCTTGATTTCACCGCGCCAACCCACGGCGTTAGTCTGCGCCGCGCCCCCCGCGCAGCCGCTACGACGCGATTCCAACAGGCTCCAACGACAGAATCGGAGCCGACTCCCTGATACGAAATATAGGCGGGTGCCCTGTCTTCCCCACGAATTCAAGGCACCCGCCCACCCTATACCAAAGTCGATGTCGCTCAGAATCCAGACCTCCGGGGCAGCGAAGTCCCGTCCTCCCAGATTCCTTGTATGACGGTTGTGGACGCGGCCCGCGAACGGTCTGTCCTTCGATTGAGCATCAATGTGATCAGCTCTTCGGCAGCGATGGCACCCATTCGAACGCCGTCCTCGCTGACTCCCGCGCTGCCCGACCCCCCATGGGTTCGGGCCAGATCAACGAACGCCACGTGGCGCGGAATAGAAAGCCCCATTTGTTCGAGCGCCCTCCACACGAGCGGCTTATGGCTCAGTATGACCTCCGGCTTGTGTCGGTGGTACCATGTGGCCAACGCAACCTCATCGCCGCAACACAGGTTGCCCGCCGAGTCCTTTCCCCCTCCGATCATCAGGACCGGAATCCGATGAGGCTCCGGAATGCGGCAGCGCTCGGACAGATAACCAGGCGAGCATGCCCGTTCGTCGGAATGGTCCCAGGATTCGGGAATAACGAGACCGATTCGTTGATACCCCGCCGACAAAATCTTGCGTACCGCCAACCGGGCATTGCCGGATCGGTCGACTGCAAAGTGCCGAATCGGCCGAAGCCGACCTCCGCGGCCCACCGCGGCCACTGTCAGGTTTGGCCAGTCGATATGACAGGGCACTACGGCACCGGCCCGCGTTGATCCCAAAATCACGCCGACCGTGCCTCGACTCGCCAACAGGTCGCCAAGCGACTCGCCGCGCAGACGAGTATCGTTGAGACAAACAGGTTCGAGGACGAACCCCCAATGCTCAGCCCGCTCCACGGCCGCCAGGTAGCACTCAAGACAACCCTGCGGCTGCGGAAAAGCGCCGAGAGTCACGTATGCCAACGGAACGTTCCCGCCACGTGAACGCCGGACAGGGTCAGCCGCGCCAGGTACCGCCACCCCACTGTGAATGGACACCGGCCTCGATCGCCATTCAACGCCAGCCGGCGGCGTGTTCCAACCCGATGCCGTGCGAAGAACAGGGTCGGACGACAGGCCGACCGCCTGGGTCTTTTGGAACCTGTGAGTGCATCCGCTCAAGCGTGACCTCCCCGCCGGTCAGCCAGCCTGCTCACAATTTGCAGGTCTGCTGTCCGATGCGTTTTCATCCAAGCTGTCCTGCACTCGTCGGAAGACCGGCGCCGCATCGCCTCATATTCCTGCCCGCAGCACGAGAGCGATCGAGCATCGCACTGATTCCGGCTGGGGTATTGGAAATGTGAAGACATGGGGCGCTGCCCCAGCTCAACCCGCTTCAACAGCAACGGATTTCGAGCAAGTGGCACGCACGAACCACGCCGCAGCCTTCGGGCAATCTCAAGATGACATTGGTGATATCCCCCCTCCACCTAAAGTACTACTCCCGCTGCCAACAGTCGCACGGGCCATCGATCCTCACTCGCCTGGAATCACCGCCCGCCGACAGCCCGCCCGCCAAACTTTCTGGCGATGCCTGAGCGGGGCCGTTGCTGAGGACCGGCCCGCACCGCACCGGCGTCGAGCCACCCAGTACGGTCGCCTAGTCCAGGTCGCGCGAGCCGACGACACTGGGCCGGCTCGGGCAGACCCCTGTCCTGCCCGGCCGACGCGCAATAGGGTCTCGGCGTTCAACCCGAACCCGGCGAAAACCCGCTCGCCTTCACCTTTGATTCACCGACACCACGATCTGCGTGAACGAATGCGCCGGGAAGACGTAATGCATCGACGATCCGCTCGCGGCAAAGGTGTCCGTTTTCGGTGGATACGTGTCGCGCGCCGCATAGGTGTAGGGCTTGTCTCCAAGATCGTCGCTGTTGATCACGCTCGCGGTCGCGGAGCCGGCAAACGAGCCCGTGACGCTCCGGATGTCCGTCGCGATCGCCTCGCTCTTGTCGCGGTTGACGACGTTGATCACAACCTGGCCCGCCTTTCTGTCATAAACCGTGGAAACGTCCAGATACGGCATCTCGCCATAGTCGGCGCCGGTCGAAAAGGTGCCGCAGTTGACGTAGGAGTCCAGCGCCTCGCCCCGGCAGTTTCTCGAGAAAAGCTTGAAGGCGTAGAACAGCGGCGACTTGAAGGTCTCGCCGGTCTTCATGTCGCGCCCGAGGATCGAGGTGAGCAGCGTGTAGTTGGCCATCTTCACAACGTCCGCGTGGCGGATGAAGGTGTTGAAATACTCCGCGAGCACCAACGTGGACAGGGGTCCGCCGTTGAAGGGAGGAGCCCACTCGTCGACCGAAAGATACATCGGCTTGCCATGCCGGACCTCCTGCACGGTCTTCAACTGCGCCCCGGTGATGGTGATCGCCCGGTCGAGATCCACCTCGTGCTGGCCGAGAAGGCGGTAGTAATCCTTGTCGTTTCCCCAGTAGCGGTGAATGGAGAGGTAGTCTGCGATTCCATACAGGCCGTTGATCACCTTCCGGTTCCAGTTCACCCAGTCCATGTTATCCTGGTAGTAGGACGAGCCGTTGGCGATAAAGTGGAGCGGCGTGCCCGGCGAGCAGTGGCGCATGATCTTCGCCGCCTCGACGGCAAACTTGATGTAGTCGTCCGCGTCCTTATGCGCGAGAATCCACGGTGCGCCGTCGACCTCGTTACCGAGGCACCAGTACTTGATTCCGTAGGGCTGCGGATGTCCGTACTCGGCGCGCTTGTCCGCCCAATACGAGTCTGTCGGGGCGTTGCAGTACTGAACCCAATCGCCCGCCTCCTCGAGGGTGCCGGTGCCGCCGTTGATGCAGACCACGTCGTCGGAGCCGATTTCCTTGTTGAGCTCGACCCACTCGTCCGTGCCCACCTGGTTGCTCTCGACCGTGCCCCAGGCCAGCTCCATGCGGCGCGGGCGCTTGTCCTTCGGCCCGATGCCGTCCTGCCAATGGTAGGTCGACGTGAAATTCCCGCCCGGCCAGCGCATCTGCGTCAGCCCGAGTTCGCGTGCCGCGTCGATGATGTCCTTGCGGAAGCCAAATTTGTCCGCCTGCGGGGATTTCGGATCGTAAACCGGACCGTAGAGCGTGTTGAATTTCACGGCGCCCTGATCACGGCCGATCGGTTCCATGAAGATGCCGTAAATGTGCGGATCGATTTGGCCAACGGCGTGATTGATGTCCAACGTGATGCGAGCCGTTCCGGCCAATCCGGAAAGCGGTGCGAGCGCGAGCAGCGAAGCGAGGAATAGACTACGATTTTTCATGGGGGAAAAGCGGGGGATGACGTGGCCGCGGCCGAGGTGTGCGGGTGCCACACGGCTGCAAGAGACGGGGATAGTGGAGGCGCGCAAGTCCGGTCAGCGGGACGTCAGATCCAAACAGGGTCGTCGACAAACGCAGGCCTGACGCTGCTTGACCGTTACGCGTCGCCCTCGCCCCCCGCCTTCCGGATCCGCCCGGGCTTCTCGCTGGCCACGCACACAAATCAAATCCGGCCCGCGGTTGATCTACGTCAACGCAGCCCCGCCCCCGCCGCGCAATGTAAGCCCGATGCCACCCTTCACCACTCACAAGACCACAGTTCGGGGATCCACCTTCGAAAGAGTCGCCAATCCTCCGATACGCCGCCTCGCCGGTACGGAGTCCACTTCACTCCCGCAATCGACACTCAGCCCCTGATCCGCCCAGCCGTGCCACCAATCGCCCCGCCGTGCGCCCCCTGTGGCAGGCTGCCCCACTGGTCGGCGCACCGGGCGGTCTGCAGGGGGCGTGGGCGACCGTTCTCAGATCCGGCCTGTCAGGGTGGCGTGGATGGCGTTCAAATCCTCCCGGATCCTGTTTATCCTCGGCGGCGTCGTGCTCGTGACCTCCTGCAAATGCTCAACCGCGGCCGCAAGGTACTCGAGCTCCTGCACCGCCTGCTGAACCTCCGCCCTGAAGTCCTGCATCATCGTCCGTATCGACTCCGCTTCGGGTATCCGCACGGCCTCCGTCATTCCGCTGATCTGCGCAACCTGAAGGCTTACGATGTCCTTCCGGAGATCCTCGTTCTTGCCCGTGATCTGCGGAAGCCTGCCCTGTAGCGCCAACAATTCCTTCGTGGTGGCGTTGTGGAGGGTCTCGAATCCGTCGACCAGGTCTTTGAGGATTTTGAATACGCGCCTTTCCTGATTTTCGTCCCCGGTCTCCGCCACCATCTCCGCCTGATAGTAGATACTCATCTCCATGACGAGGCGGGTCGTGGAAATGTATGTTGTCACATTCTCCAGCACTTGGGCGATCATCTCGATGTCTTTAGCGAGGAGGATCACGTTGCCCGACAGGTTGCGGGAATAGGTGTCGAGGAACCGGGCCACCATGCTCAGCGGCGCGCCCTTGGCCCCGAGCGGATCCGAAGCAATATGCGCGTTCATGGCGCTGAATCTGAAATGGTCGGCATTCCTGACGATGGCCTGCCCCTTATCCTGTATCTTCTGATTGATTCCAGAAAATGCCTCGAGGCCCTTGGACAGCTCTGTAAGGACGTCGTAGATACCGGTGCTTTTCCTGAACAACTCCTGGATCGCCACCGCGCTCGTCGCCTTCAGTTCCCGCGGGAAGAGCTCAAGTTCCTTCCTGCGAATTTCCTCATCCCGATGCCTTATCTCCTGAGCCAGCATCGCCCGACTGAAGCTTTCGTAGCTCTTGTAATGGTTCGACCGAAGGCTCTTTTCCAGAGCCTCCCGCACCCTCTGCCGGGAATCCGCCCTGTCCCCCTGATTCTCCACGCCCAGCATCGCTCGATAGATTTCCTCCGCGGCGCGCACCCCGGCCTCCGAGGGTTTGAATCGTATGGACAGGTAACCGTTGCTGATGGGTATGACGGAGGCAAACACCCAGTAATGATTGCCGCCCTTTGCATGATTCTTGACGTACCCGAGGAAGATATTCCCGGCCTTTATGGCATCCCAAAGTTCCTCAAACACGACCCTCGGCATGTCGGGATGTCGAATCAGGTTGTGGGGTTGTCCGATCATCTCCTCCATCGAGTAGGCGCTGACTCTCGCGAAGACAGGGTTGCCGGCGGTGATGATGCCCTTCCCGTCGGTGGTGGAGAAAAACATCTCGTTGGCTTCGAACTTCTGTTCCGTTCCTGTCGGCGTTGTCGACTGGGTACGCATGCGTTGTATAGGTTGCTTGGGAGAGAATTTGGGATCGTCGGACGATGAGAGGAATTGGGAGGTCGACGCGGCCCGCTTGGGCGCCGAAACCCAGGACTTGATCGTCAGGTTTTCGGACGAATCGACCGCTAAATCGCTCCTTCCCCCTCTTTTCGCCAACGGGGACTTGGTTGGCGGTTTCGCCTTTGAGGTAAACCCTATTCGCCCCCATGGCATTCCGACTTCCATAAGTGACGAAACAGGGACCGCTTCGGTCCCTCAAAAATCGGCCCGGCGGCCCCTGATGCAAGAAACCGGCGATTTGGATTCGATCGAACGATTTGGATTCCATGCGCCGGCGCGCTGCGAAAGGCAGGGTCGGAGTGGCAACCACTGGGCACAGGGCGGACCCAAGAAGGCGGGTTGCGGCCGGCCAGGCAACGGACGCGCTTCGCCTTCTCCCGGTAACGGAGGTCGATCGTTCCGATGCCGTCATCGTGTCGAAGACTCCGGCCTTACTTCCGTCCGGATTGAACTGGCCTTGTGCGTACGGCGAAAGTCATAGAGGGAATTGGGCTATCGACTCGTTGAATCGTCGGGCGCGAGCCGCCGATCGTGGTTGGTTTGACCTATCCACCGCCAAGTCAACGTATCAAACCAACCCTCTTTTAAACACGCCGACATGAGCTTCACTCGGCACCCCTCGCCCGCTCTTCAGAGCCCTTCCTCCAAAACTGAACCGACAGCGACGAAGCTGGCGTCTTGCCCCCAACCTCCCCTCCATCGACGGCACAAGGTACTCCGCCGACTTCGATAACTGGAAAACGATCCCCATGCCCCTGATCCGTCTCTTCGACCGCACCCGGTTCGCTGTGCTCGCCGCCACCCTCGCTGCCCTCTGCGCCGGCCCACGATCCGCCTCCGCATCGCCCGTCCGGCCGATTCCCAGGCAGACCTGGATGGCCGACAACGGCAACGGCACCTACACAAACCCGCTGTTCTACGACGAGTTCTCCGACCCCGACATCATCCGCGTCGGGAACGACTACTATCTCACCGGCACCACCATGCACGCGATGCCCGGCCTGCCCATCCTGCACTCGCGCGACCTGGTCAACTGGGACTTCGTCACCTACGCAGTCCAGCACCTCGACCTAGGGCCCAAGTACCGGCTGGAAGGCGGCAACATCTACGGGCAGGGCATCTGGGCCCCGTGCTTCCGGTATCACGACGGCACCTACTACATCTTCAGCAACGTCAATGGACAAAACACCCAGGTCTTCCGAGCGAAGAATCCGGCCGGCCCCTGGACCCAGTCGCAGCTCGGACACTCCCTGCACGACCTGTCCGTGCTCTTCGACCAGGACGGGAAGATTTACGTGGTCTGGGGTTACAACGCGATCCACTTCGCCCAGCTTAAACCCGACCTCAGCGACATCATGCCCGGAACCGACCGCGTGATCATCCCCGCCGGCAGCGGCATGGGCGAGGGCTCCCATTTCTATCACATCAACGGGCACTACTACATCTTCAGCGCGAACTACGACCCCGTCTGCTACGAGGTCGTGGCGCGCGCCGACCGCCCCGAAGGGCCCTATCAGGTCGTCACCACCAGCGCCGGCGAAAGCTTCGGCCTGGGCGCGGGCTGGCGTCTCCAGGGGATGGGGCGCACACCCGGCATCCATCTCATCCCGCCCCAGCCCGACGCGACCGGATCCATGGCAATGCACCAGGGCGGGATCGTCGAGACCCAGACCGGCCAGTGGTGGGGCCTCTCGATGATGGACCACAATTCGGTCGGCCGCCTCACCTGTCTGTCGCCAATCACGTGGAAGGACGGCTGGCCCTACTTCGGCTTGCCGGGAAACCTGACTCGCACGCCCCTCACCTGGGTCAAGCCCGACACC
>JAJXVO010000007.1 GCA_021782105.1 bacterium | reverse complement strand
CGCAGGCGGATGCCATCCAGTATTCGCGCCAGGCCGACTTCGACGGCTTCGCCGAGCACGAGATGAAGATCCGGACGCAATTTGGGTATCCGCCCGCCCGGCACCTGATCCATCACCTGTTCCGGGGACCCAATCCGGAGAAGCTGGCCTATGTCGCGGAGCAATGGGCGCGGCACGTGGAGAAGGCGCTGCATGGGCGCATCGAGATGCGAGGGCCGGCTCCAGCCCCGATCGAGAAAATCAAGGACGAGTACCGCTGGCAGCTCTGGTATTTCGTCGGGAGCGTGACGCGTGTCTCGGTCGATCTCGCGCGGCTGCGTGCCGAATTTCCCTGGCCGGACGGGATGAGCGAGATTCTCGACGTCGATCCAGCGAGCCTGGTGTGAGGACTGGCCGCGGGGCTAGCTCAACTCTTCGGATGCGTTGTGGCGGAGGGCGTAGCCTTCCCCGTGCACATTGCGAATCAGTGCGCCGACATCGTCGCCAAGCTTGCGGCGGAGGCGGTAGACGTGGGTGTCTACGGTGCGGGTGGTCGGCGAGCTGTCGTAACCCCAGACCGCGTCGAGGATTTTTGCGCGACTGACTGGGCGCCCTTCGTTTTGCAGAAGCAATTCGAGCAGGGACCATTCGGTCTTCGTCAGCGAGAACGGCATGCCTTCGCGGCGCGCCACCTTCTGGCCGAGATCGACCTCGATTTTCCCGAGGGTGCAGGTGCGCTCTTTGGAGACGCGCCGCTCATTTCGGCGGATCAGCGCCGCCACGCGAGCCTTGAGTTCCCGGATATCGAACGGCTTGCAGAGGTAATCGTCGGCACCGCTTCCCAACCCAGCCACCCGGTCGTCGATCGTTTGCCGGGCGGTCACCAGCAGGATGCCGCCGTCAAAACGGGCATGGCGGAGGGCCGTGCAAAGTTCGAAGCCGTTCAAGCCCGGCAGATTGACATCGAGGATGGCGAGATCGGGCTTCTCGTGCAGGGCGATCTGCAGGCCGGAGGCTCCGTCGCGACAATCGAACACACGGTGGCCCCCCGACTGCAACACGGTCCGAAGCAGCATCCGGGTGGTGGGCTCGTCTTCAACGATGAGGATCCTTGCCATCGATACCGGCAGGATATCCCCCTTTCGCCGTGGGTAAAGCGCGGGTTTGTACCTAGTCCTCGCGGTGGAAACTGCGCATGCGCTTGTGACGGCGCTGTGACACATGGCGCCGGACCTTCAGGCATACTCGGACCATGCAGACTACCTGGAGATCGTTGAATGGGTTTACGCGGGCTGCGCTGGTTCTCTTCACGGCGAGCCTGGGCGTGATGGCGCTCGGCATGGGTGCGCATCGCCTCATCGTGGGCCAGCCCTGGATCGAAGCGGCGATGGTCGTCACGTTGTCCTTGGTCTGGACGATGGGGGCCTGGGAAATCTGCAGACGATTTTTGCTGAAACCGAGCGTGGCGAAGGTGGACCATGCGGCATCGATGCTCGAGCGTTCGGTCCTGATGCAGGAGGCGATGAGGTCGGCCCTCTCGATTCTGGCCGACGGACTGATGCAGCAGGATGCCACGCTCGAGGAAATTGCGGAGGAATTCGTGGAGCGGCAGCGCAGCGACGAGTCAGAAGACCTGCCAGGAAGCCACGCCCGTTCGCCGCGGGAGCGCCGGTTTGCCGCGACATTGAAGAATCTTCGACGAGAAGCGGAGTCCCGTGCGCAGATCGCTTCGACGCTCCTGGCGGCCAACGAAACGGTAGGGCTTCGCCATTCGGAACTTCACGAGTTGCTCCGCGAGCTTCGTGGCATGCTGCACAGACCGATCCTCGGAAACGCAAAGACCTCGAGCGGATCGAAAGGCGTCGTCGCAGGACATGGCGAAGAGAATTTTCATTATGTTTCACCGACGGGCCCCGATCCCTTGGATTCGGCGCCTGGATCCGGCTTCTCCTGGCCCTCCGAACCGACCAGCCCATCGCTGCCCGATTTCAGGATTCCGAAAAATCAGGGGCGGGGCCGATTCGGACGGAATTAGGAACGCGGTGTGCCTCGGCTGAGAGGCGACGCCACGTGTATTCAAAATTCTCCTGCGGACGGGCGTTGGGGGAGGCGGGTGCCGGGAATGTCCGGGGGGGGGCCGCAAAAACCGCTTCCGTTTCGGGCCGCTTTGCCCAGCATCCTCCGTGCGATGAGGATCTATTTCATGGGAATCTGTGGCACCGCGATGGGAAACGCCGCGTTGCTTGCGCGCGAGGCGGGCCACGCAGTGCTGGGGTCCGACACCGGGATCTACCCTCCGATGAGCACGGTGCTGGCTGAAGCCGGCATCGAACTGCACGAGGGTTACGACCCCGCGAGACTTGCCCGCCTGGCCCCGGACTGCGTCGTGATCGGCAACGCGATGAGCCGAGGGAACCCCGAGGTAGAGTGGCTGCTCGACTCAAGGGCGATCCCGTTTCTTTCGCTCCCCTCCATGTTGCATGAGTTCGTGCTCAAGCGACGGGACAACATCGTGGTGTGCGGCACCCATGGGAAGACCACGACCACGTCGCTGGCCGCCTTCCTGCTCCGTGAAAATCGCAGGGATCCCGGCTACCTGATCGGGGGCGTGCCCGTCGACCCGCCGACTGGAAACCATCTGGGCCGCGCGGAGGATCCTTTCGTCATCGAAGGCGACGAATACGACAGCGCATTTTTCGACAAGCGGTCCAAGTTTATCCACTACGCTCCGCGCATTGCAGTCCTCAACAACCTGGAATTCGACCACGCTGACATCTTCCGCGACCTCGTCGACGTCCAGCGTACGTTCCTGCACCTCACGCGAATCGTTCCGAGGAACGGGTGGATCGTGATGAATGGCGACGACGAGGCCCTGCGCGCCCTCGGGGCGTTTCCCTGGACGCGGGTGGTGCGGGTCGGGCTGGGCGAGGGCAACGACCTGCGAATCGAAGCGTTTTCCGAGGACTTCCAGGGGGCCTCGTTCAGACTGCGTTGGAAAGGTGAGTTGTGGGCGGAGATCTCGTGGAAACTGCCCGGCCTGTTCAATGCACGCAACGCGGCCATGGCTGCGGCGGCCGCGGGGCTTGCCCATACACTGGGAGCGTCCGGCTCCGGCGCCGACGCGGATCCACGTGGCATCTCGCTGGACGCGCTGAGCCGTTTTCGCGGCGTGAAGCGCAGACAGGAGATCCTCCTGTGCAGCGAGGCTTTGACGGTCATCGAGGATTTCGGACATCACCCGACAGCGCTCGCGGAGACCTTGCGTTCGTGCCGTTCGCGGTTCCCGGGAGCTCGCCTGGCGGCGGTGTTTGAGCCGCGCAGCAACACTGCGCGCACTCGGACGCTGCAGGGCGGATTTGTCGAGGCGCTCGCGATGGCCGACGAGGTCTATATCGGGGCGGTCAACCGGGCCGAGAAACTGAAGGCCGAGGAGCGTTTTGACGGGGACGCGGTGGTCCGGGAGCTGGCAGAAAAGGGAGTTCCGGGAAAAACTTTCGCCGGCAATCCGGCGCTGCTTGAGCGTTTGACGGCAGATCTGATCCAGGGGCGCACGTCGGCGCGGCCGAGAGTGGTCGTGTTCTTCAGCAACGGTAGTTTCGACGGCATCATCGCGAAATTTGCCTCCGCGGCGAAAAGGGCCTGAAGGGGTGGCCGATGTAGTGTTCGGAGAGGCGCGGTGCCTGGGCTGCGATACGGTAGGCCGCCGAAGTGCCGTGATGTGTTGTCCCGAAGGTCCGGGGTAGATCGTGGCGACCGGAGCAATGCGGCCCGGCTTCGTCCTACGGACTACGCCGCGGCACCTTTTCGAATCGAAAAGGTGGAGGCGCGGGCCGGAATTGAACCGGCGCATAGAGGTTTTGCAGACCTCGGCCTTACCACTTGGCTACCGCGCCCTGAAAGAGCCGCGCACCTTGCTGAAAATTCCGGCGACGCGCAAGAATGATTTCCATGGCGAGTTTTCCGATCTCATACGCTTACGCATCCGTCATCTCCCCAAGGTCCAAACACCACTCCACGCGGCGGGCCACACGCGGTTTCCGCGGTCAGGGACGCGGTGCTCTGGCTGTGACGGACGCCATCAAGTCGTGATAGCAGGTGGGACACATGCCGTGGGTAAGCCGGGGAAGTGTCGGGCGACCGAAAAGCTTCAGACGGTGGATCGCGTCCTCGACCTCGACCCATTCGGTATCATTCACCTTGACGCGTTTGCACCAGCTGCAGATCGAGAGGAAGGTCTCGTCGCGGGCTGTGTGGGGATCGAGGAGGGGCACCGACGGTCGCGGCGTCTCCGAAAGTGTGCCGTTTTCAACCTCGAGATAATCCCCGCCCTCCACATTCACCGGGCGGATGCGGACATACGCTTCGCGCCGCAGGTTCGGTGTGTCGCAACGAAGGGGCAGGCAAATTTCCCGCTGCTCCGATTTCACACGCTCGAAAACCATGCGGTAGATCTGACGCAGGCTGGGGTCGGAGATAAACTCGAAGAAGTCTCCGCCGTTCTGGCCCTCCCAGTTTCCATCTTTGTTCGCCGGGCGGGGGCGACGAATCTTCCACTGGGAATCGAGCAGGAAAAGCAGATTGATGTGACTCATTGTAAGGGGACGTGAACGTCGCCTGCGATTTGCACTTGGGCCTGTGCCTGTGCGCCAGCAAATCGGGTTCTCCGCTACCCCTGAGTCTTGTGGGAGGGGGCGGGGATTGCGATATCAATAGACCCAACGGTCCCAGCCGATGACCTATGTCTCCTGGGAAGCCCGTTGGCGACCCGGGGGTCTCTATCACTCATGAACGAGCCACCGCAGGTCGGCATTGGCGCCTGGATATTGTGCCAGAAGCTCGGCTAGTGCGGGCAGCCACGGTATGATCTCAGAGTCGATTTGCCATGGGGGATTGAGCACGAGCAAGCCGCAGCCACGCATTTTCAACGGAGACTCCTCGTCGGCGACGGTGAGTTCGACCGTCCAGGTTGGAGGCAGGCGAAGCGAACGCAGTCCGGAGAAAAAATCCTCATTTCGGGCCCGCTCCGTGAGTGGATACCAGACGGCGAAGGTCCCGCCCGGCAGGCGCTGCAGGCCCTCCGCGAGGCCATCGAGAATATTGGCGTACTCATCCTGGGTTTCGAACGGGGGGTCGATCAGCACGAGTGCGCGCCGCTCGAGCGGTGGCAGCATCGCGCGGAGCGCCGAATAGCCGTCGAGTTCACGAACCGAGGGGCGGCGCGACGGTGGGAGGGCGCGGCGGAGCGCGACGACCTCGTCGGTATGAAGTTCGCACAGCGCGAGACGATCCTGGGGGCGGGCCAGGACATGTGCGAGAAGGGGAGAGCCGGGGTAGCGGCTCGGCGATGCCGAGTCGGGCGCGCCGCCGTGTTTGGCATCGCAGGCCCGCACAAGCGCCACGTACTCGGAAAGCGGTGACGGCAGGTCGGACGCCGTCCAGAGGCGGCCTATGCCCTGGGGCCACTCGGGTTGCCGGTCGAGCCGGTCGCCTTGGGAGGCCGAGGTGAGGTCGTAGAGACCCCGTCCCGCGTGGGTGTCGAGGTAGAGCAAACCACGCTCCTTGCGCTGAAGTCCGCGGATGAGCTGGATCAGGAGAGTATGCTTCAACACGTCGGCAAAATTGCCGGCGTGGTAGTGGTGCAGGTAATTCATCGGGACATCGGCCGGGCGGTCAAAACACGGGCACCTTGACCACGCTCTTGCGGACCAGGGTCGGGGAGGTGCCTGTGCGAAGGCAGGGCATGTGGGCGTCGACGGGGAAGAAAATCGCGGCCTCGCCGGCCTGGATTCTCAGGCGGCTGCCGCCTTCGAACGGGTGGTAGAAGAGCAGGTCCTTCCCGGGGGAGAGGTCCTCGTTGACCGCGAGGCGGCTGACGTCGCACACGCCCATGAACTCCTCACCGGTTACGACGGCCTGGATGTCGATGTAGGCGCGATGCGACTCCCAGCGTCCTTCGGCGGGATCCTTTGAGAGGTAAGCCTGTTCGAGGGCGAACACACCGCCGCCCAACTCGATCCGGCGGGTCTCGTCGGTCTGCACGGAGGCGAGCCTGAGGCGTTCCTCTGAGCCGTTGCGAAACAGGGACTCGAGGTAAGCGAGACCGGTCTCGATCGAACCATGAAGATGTGCTTGGGCGCGGAGCGTGGAAAGGGTGCCGAAGAGGGCCATGGCCGCCATTCAGGAGGCGGCGAGCTCGCCCGGGCAACCGAATTCCACGGGAACCGGGGAATGTCCGCTCACTGAACCGGAGTCGTCGGGGCGAGGGGGGCGATAGTGGGCTTGAGCGAGGGGATATCGAAAAGGCCCGCGGGGATCTTCGGGTTCGCCTCGACGGTTTCCAGGTCGGTTTCGTGCAATTCCCGGCCGCCGGCGAAACTGGTGATTCGAAACGCGATCAAAATGCCCGCCACCGGACGAAAATCGGAAAAACTAGTCTCGATCGGAATCTGGCGGCCGTCGGGCAGGGATCGGTTGCGAATTTGCCGGACGATAAGGTAGGTCTCGGGATCGATCCAAAGCTCGGTGGTGGGAGTGTCCGCGTGGGTGACTCGGATCCGGTCGTAGGTCTTCCCGCCCACGGTGATGGGGTCGAGGGCAGTGAGCGTGATCCCTCGTTGAGCGGACTGGTAGAGTGGGTCGTAGAAATCGGCGTCGGCGATAAATTCCCGGGCAGAGAGAGGGTCCATCGTCGACGTGGTTTTCGTGTGACCGCTCACCACGAACTGCCAGGGCAGGTCTTTACCGTTGTAGCCCTGGGTGCTGAGCATCCCTGGGGCGCGAGTCTCGATCCAGACGCGGTCGGGTGCCTGGGCGATGAGCGTGGTGGCGATCGTCTCGCCTGCGATGGCGATTTTCCCCGACGCGCGCAGTGCCGTGAAATCCTTCAGACGTTCCTCGCCGCCGATCGCGGCGACGTGGATATGGGCGATTCGGTCGGCCTGCTCATCGGCAACCACGTGCGAAACAAGGAACAACCCCAAGACCAGCCATCGAAAGGACATTCCCCAAGGCAAAACGCTGTTGCGCAAAAGCCAAGCGCGAGTTTGCGCTGGCCAAGCCGGGGGCTTCTGAGCCATTAGCTCGCCCTATGGCGACGGAATTTGGATGGTGGAACAAGGATCCCGAAGACGGAAAGTATCAGGTCGTTGCGGAAGTGCACGGCGGGAGCGTCGCTTGGACCAGGAAAGGCGGCCATCATCAGCCATGGCTCACGCACACGCCGTCTGAGGACGATTGGGAGCGGCTGCTCGCCGAGGCTACGCGCCGCGTGCCGCGCCGCTTGCTGTCCCCGAAACAGTTCGCGGAAATCAAGGATCTCTGTGACCGGCGGGTGGGGAGCAGCTGGGGAACGAAGGTCCCTATCGTCGGTGACAAATGGCAGCGGCCACCGAGTGAAAAAGGGCCCCCTGAGGCCTGAACGGACTGCGCGAATCCAGTGCGGAGCTGCAGGCGGGATCACTCGGGCAGCTCCAGCGAGACGCGCGGCCAGAGGTAGCGAAAGGATTCGGCGTAGTCGGATGGGCGTTCGATGACGCCGGCATTGACCTCGGCTGGAGTGAACCATGCGCCGCGCTCAATCTCGGCGGGGTCGAGTTGGAAGGGCCCCTCGTGATCGAGGCGATAGATCCACACGAATTCCCAGCCTGTTTCGGCGCAGGCGCGAAGGCGCAGCCAGCGGGGAGGCGGTTCGGTGATGGCGACGCCGATTTCCTCGCGCAACTCCCGAACGACCGCGGTCTCGTAATCTTCTCCCGCGTCGAGATGTCCGGAGCATGAGGAGCACCAGGCTCCGGGTGCGGAATCCTTGGCCATCGAGCGCTTCTGAAGGTAAACGCGGCCGTGAGTGTCGAACACGAGCACGTGGACGGCCCGGTGCAGGAGATTTTTGGCGTGGACCTCGCGTCGGGGCGCCCTGCCGATCACGGCATCGCGCTCATCGACGACGTCGAAGAGTTCCTCAGGATTCTGACCGGCCTTTACATTGGCGTCCATTCGTGTCCTCTCGTGTGCCACAACACGCCCGTTTGTCATGCCGAAAATCGACATCAACCAAGTCGCCGAGATCCTGAAGCGCAACAAGGCCGATCCGTCGCTCCTGCGCGCCGTCGTCGAGGAAATGAATCTGCTCGCGCGGGCTGCCGCCGAGGACGAGAAACCGCCTGCGGTCAAAAAACAGTTCGTGATCCTCATTTCCGATCCCGATGGTCAGTTCCCCAAGCGCGATTTTGCGGGCTGGGTGCTGCAGATCCCTGACAGCGAAAGTCCGGTCACGACCAACGAGCGGATTTTCAGGGCGGTGTATGAATTCAACGCCTCGCGGAAGGGGCGCTTGTTGCCGGCCAAGACGGTCGGCGAGGCGCTTGAGAGCGTCCCCGCCAAGCATTTCAAGGAAGCGGAGGTCTGGGTGAAAACCAAGAACCCCGTGCTCGTGCTCACAACCGATAATCTCATTCCGAAGGACAAAACCAGCGGCGGCCGCGCCAGCGATGCCGCCGAGGATGACGACGAGTGAGGCGGAGACGGGTCGGGAGGTAACGACGAGAATCTAGTTGGTCGCATTTTGGGCGGGGCGGGTTGTCCCCAACCCGCCGGGCAGACCTCGGGGAGTGGCGGTGCTGGGGCGGCCAGCAAATCACCCGCCGCGGTTGGCGGGAGGCGGCGGGTGAGGGATAACCCGCCTTACCGCAGAGAGGGCTGTGGCACCGGTGGGGGGAGCACAGGGCGGGACACGCCGACGTGGGGGATTTTAACAACTGCGAATGACGGAGAACGGTCCTCCGCCCGTTCGGGCATCACTGTAACTGCCGGGCCCACTGGCGTGCGTAGGCGCCGTCGCGGGCGAGAAGTTCGGAATGGGTGCCGATCTCCACGATGCGACCGTGCTCGAGCACGACAATGCGGTTGGCGCTGCGCACCGTCGAAAGGCGGTGGGCGACGACAAAGGTGGTGCGTCCGCGCATGAGCCGGTCCAGCGCCTCGCGCACGAGCGCCTCGCTTTCGGCGTCGAGCGCCGAGGTGGCTTCGTCGAGCAGGAGCACGCGCGGGTCGCGGATGAGCGCGCGGGCGATCGCGAGGCGCTGCTTTTGTCCGCCGGAGAGGCGTGCCCCACGCTCGCCCATGCGTGCGTCGAGGCGCTCGGGCAGCTGATTCACAAACTCGGCGGCGTTCGCGTCGCGCAGGGCGGTCTCAAGCATGAGATCGGTGACCTGGTGCATGCCGTACCCGATGTTCTCGCGCACGGTGCCGTCGAAGAAAATCGATTCCTGTGGTACGACCGAGAGGAAGCGACGGTAGGTGCGGAGGTCGAGGCCCTCCATGTCGCGTCCGTCGAGCAGGATCCGTCCGCCGGTGGGACGGATGAAGCCGATGATGAGGCTCAAAAGGGTTGATTTCCCTGCGCCGGACGGTCCCACGAACGCGATGGTTTCCCCGGGGTGCACCTCCAGGCTGAAATCGTGCACGGCCACGGCGTCCGAGCTGGGGTACTGGTAGGTGACGTGCTCGAAGCTGAGCGCGCCACGCAGGGAGGCGAGCGCGAGCTTGTTGTCGTTATGCTCGATGTCGGGACACTGCAGGACCTCGCCGATGGAGTGGATTGACTCGAAACCACTGCTGACGATGGGCGTGAGATTGCTCAGCGAAAGCACGGAGGCAGTGAGGGTGGCGAAATAACTCCCGAGCATCACGACGGTCCCGGCGGTGATGTGGGCATAACCTGAATACGAGGCCCAGACGGCGGTGACGAGGCATCCGGCCTGAAATACGTTGAACGACGCCCAGTTGAGGGAGCCGAAGAGTGCATTGACCGAGTCGACCCGCAGCCCCGTGCTCTGGACGTCGGTGAGGCTGGAGCTCACCCGCAGGAGTTCGTCCTGCTCCAGTCCGTGGGCCCGCGTGATGGTCATGAGCTGGGTCATCTCATTCACGCGTGCGGCCATTTTTTCGACCGCCTCGCGGTACTCACGATTGCGTGCGCTGATCGCGCCGCGAAGAGCCTTGAGGAGGACGACCGACACGGGCACGACGGCGACGAAGAAGAGCACGAACACGGGCGCCTCGATCAGCGTCACGACGATCGCGCCCCCGATGTTGCACAGCGACATCAGGCCGTTGTCGAAGGTCTGCCGGACCATCTGTTCGAGGGTCTCGACGTCGCGGAGGACCTTGTTCTGGATGATGCCTGCGTTCTTGCGAGAGTAGTACCCGATCGACAGATGCTGAAGGCGGCGGCAGATCGAGGAGCGCAGGCGGGTTTCGACGAGGCGGATGGCCTGGCTGATGTAGCGCACGTACAACGTGTGCATCGGGACGTTCAGGAGCAGCAGGAAACCCAGCATGCCCGCGTTCAGCCAGAGCTGCTGGAGCGGCTTGTGGAGAACCAGGACGTCGATGATTTTGGCCGTAAAAAACGGGAGCAGCCACGACGGGCTGTGTTTGACGACGTAGAAGCACCCCGCGATGGCGATCCGCCAGCGTTCGGGGCGGTACAGGTAGTTGAGCGTCCGAAGCGGATGTTCGCCCTGGTACCGATGTTCAAGAGGATTGATCGTGGCCATGAGGGCAACCGCTAGGCGGGGACGGAGACGACGGCACGGCGGCCGAGGCAGGCCCTGCGCGAGGGCGTGGCGTGATCGGAGGCGCTGCGGAGGAATCCGGAGACGGAAGTCTTCATGTCCAACGGTGGAGGTAAAAGCCGTCAGAAGTTGGCTGGTGGAGCGATCGGTTCAAGAATCGCGTGGAGCGTGCCCATCCGATCATTAGAGGGCACGCCCAAACTTGCTTTTGCCGATGAGTGGGGCGGGGCGGTTTTCGCCTTTGTCTTCCCGGAGGACGCAGTTTCGTATAGCCTGAATTCGACACACTTAGCTCATGAGCACGAAATTGTCCTGGGGTATACTCGGCACTGGCACGATCGCTGGTGTCTTTGCGGAGGGGGTCGCTCGCAGTCGCACGGGAAAGCTCGCGGCTGTGGCAAGCCGTGAGCAGGCCAAGGCCGAGTCGTTTGCCGCGAGGCATGGCGCGGTACAGGCCTATGGCAATTACGAGGCGCTGCTGGATGACCCGGAGGTCGCGGCCGTCTACATAGCTACGCCGCATCCGGCCCATGTCGAATGGGCGGAAAAGGCGGCCGCCCGAGGCAAGCATGTGCTGTGCGAGAAACCGGTCGGACTCAACATGGTGGAGGCGCGCGCGGCGGTGGAAGCCTGTCGGCTCACAGGAGTGCTTTTCATGGAAGGGTACATGTACCGCTGCCATCCCCAGACGGCGCGTATCGTCGAGCTCGTACGCTCGGGTGAGCTGGGGCAGGTGGGACTGGTCCAGGCCACGTTCAGTTTCAACGCTCCCTACAACAGCAGCCACCGGCTTTACGACCGGAATCTCGGCGGCGGCGGAATACTCGACGTCGGGGGTTATCCGGTTTCCATCGCCCGGCTCGTGGCGGGCGCGGTGTCGAACAAGCCCTTCATCAACCCCCATCACGTCGACGGGGTGGGACATCTGCATGCCGGGAGTGGTGTGGACGTCTACGCCGCGGCGACGCTCGGATTTCCGAACGGAGTCGCGGCGCAGGTCTCGGCGGGCGTCGGACTGCACCAGGACTCCGTGGTACGCATCTACGGGTCCGAGGGGTGGCTCCTGGTGCCCGAGCCGTTCCTGGTCACTGTGGGCGGTGGCGAGGCAACCCTGTTGCTCCATCGCAAGGGGGCGCGGGAGCCGGAGTCGATCGTGGTGAAGGCGGGTCCGCTCTACGCCCTGGAGGCCGACGCCTTTGCCGGCGCCCTGGCGGCCGGACTGTCCGAGGTGCCTGCGATGAGCATCGCGGATACGCTGGGGAATATGGATACGTTGGATCGGTGGCGCGCGGCCATCGGCCTGCGTTATCCTGGCGAGGCATCCTGAGCTTGCGATGGCGGCCGCCAGCCGGTGTCCGCCCATGAAGTCCGGCAAGTGCCGGGGGGCGGTGCAGGAACGGGAGTGCCCGGAAGCCTCGTGTTCCGCGATGTCGCTAAACGAAAAAGAACGACCCGCGTAGGTCGTTCTTTTTCAAAGTGGTGGCTCAGCCCGGAATCGAACCGGGGACACGAGGATTTTCAGTCCTCTGCTCTACCAACTGAGCTACCGAGCCACAGTGCAAAGGAGGCGGAACAAAAGGCTTGGAATCAGGGGCGTCAACGGGATTTTTCCGCTTTTTCGAAAAGGAAGCGAGGAGCGGGCAGCGGGAATTTGCCATGCCAGGCGGTCGGACTACGGCTTGGCCCAGCCTCGTACGCAGGAATCAGTCTCGATTCGCACTCCTCGCGCCTCGCTTCGATCCTCCCCGCTTACATCCGCTGGAGAGTCTTCAGGGCGAGGATATTCAATCCGCATTCGAGGATGAGCAGGGTGCGCGCGCACAGCTGGAGACGGCGGGCGCGGATGGCGAGGTCATCGACGGCGACCTTGTCGGCCGAGTAGAACGCGCTGAACTCGCCTGCGAGTTCGTAGAGATAGGTACAAAGGAAGTGCGGGCAGAGTTGGGCGATCGAGGCTTGGAGCGCGTCCGCAAATTTCACCAGCCTGCGGGCGAGCGCGATCTCGGTTGGCGTCTCGAGCGCGGTGGCGCCCGCCTCGCCCTCTCCGGCCTTCAGGCCGAGTTTGCGGAAGATCGAGTGGATGCGGGACACGGCGTAGAGCAGGTAGGCTGCCGTGTTGCCCTCGAGCGAGATCATCTTGTCCCAGGAGAACACGTAATCGGAGGAGCGGTTCTGACAGAGATCGGCGTATTGCACCGATCCGACGCCGACGATGGAGGCGATCTCGGCGCGCTCGCCCTCGGGCAATTCGGCGCTTTTTTCATCCACGAGCCTGCGGGCCCGTTCGACCGCCTCGCCGAGCAGGTCCTTGAGCCTGATGTTGTCGCCGCTGCGGGTCTTCAGCGGCTTGTTGTTCTCGCCGAGCACGGTGCCGAAGTCGACGTGTTCGAGCCGGGGAAGCGTCCAGCCCTCCTTGTCGAACCACTTTTTGGCCGTGAGGAAGAGCTGTTCGAAGTGGTCGCCCTGGCGTTTGTCGACGACGTACAGGGCGCCCGAGGCGTGGTAGTGCTCGGTCCGGTACCGGATCGTCGCCAGGTCGGTCGACGCGTAGTTCGCGGCGCCGTCGGATTTCCGGATGATGAAGGGCTGGGTTTTGAAGCGCGGGTGTTCGGGGTGGAAAACCACGAGGGCCCCCTGGCTGGTCTCGGCGAGTCCGGCGCGAATGAGCGACTCGTAGACGGCCTCGACTTTGTCGTTGTAAAAACTCTCCCCGAGCGTGAGGTCAAAATGGATACCGAGCAGGTCGTAGATCTTCTGGAATGCGGCGAGCGAGACCTCGTTGATGTGACGCCAGATCGCGAGATTCTCGGTGTCGCCCGACTGGAGCTTCACGAGTTCCTGGCGGGCCTCGTCGAGCACGGTGGGGTCCGCTTCGGCGGCGTTGTTGCCGGCCTTGTACAGGCGTTCGAACTCCTCGAGGGGCTCGGATGCGAGGGCCGCGTCATCGCGCTGGCGCTTGTAGGCCCAGATCAGCTTTCCGAATTGGGTGCCCCAGTCGCCGATATGGTTGTCGCGAATCACGCGTGCGCCGCCGAACGCGAGGAGGCGGCAGATGGCCTCGCCGATGACCGCGGAGCGGAGGTGCCCCACGTGCATCTGCTTTGCCGTGTTGGGGGAGCTGTAGTCGACGATCCATACCTGTCCCGATTTGCCGGAAGAGGCTGCGGCGCCGGCCTCAAGAGCGGAACGGTTCGCATGGGCGTCGACCCATGCCTGCAGCAGGTGGGCCTTGGCGGTGAAATTGATGAAACCGGGGCCGGCGATCGCGATGTCGAATTCGTCGCGGATCTCGGGCGCGAGCGCCGCCACGAGCTGTTCGGCGGTTGCACGGGGGTTGAGCTTTCGGCTTTTGGCGTAGCCGAGGACTCCATTGGCCTGATAATCGCCATGGCGGGGATCGGCGGGACGCACATCGGGGGAAAACGCGGCGGCGTCCAGTCCGGCGGCTGCGGCGGCTTTCGCGAGGGCCGCTTCGACGGCGGTGGCGAGGTTGAAGGCAACGGTCATCCGCCTACTCAACGAAGGCGGGCAAGGGTGGGGCAAGACGGAAGTCGGGGATGGGAGGGGCGAATCGGGGACGGAACCGCCGAGAGGGCGAAAGTTGGGAGGAATTTCAGCCCCCCGGAGCAGGTACCGCCCGCCGGGCATTCTCTCGCAGGGGCGTTCCCTGAGTTTTCGACTCCGCCCCTTCTATTGGCCGAGGAAGAGCCGTCGGAAATTGGTTTCGCAGGTTTCAGCCAGTTCTTCCGATGCCGCTCCTCGGAGGTGGGCGATGCCCTCGTAGGCGCCGAGGAGATTGCCCGGATGATTGATGTTTTCGCCTGTCGGAGCGGAGGGGAGCTCGAAATGACGCCAAGGAGCGGGCAGGAGCATCGCGGGCGCATCGGTTTCAACCAGCAGGCGTTCCGCAGGCACCTGACGGAAGGCTTCGCGGTTTCGCACTCGGCGCTCCTCGAGATAGTTTCCGTTGAATGAAAAATAGGCCCCCAGTGCGGCGAAATCGACGACCATCTCCGCTGGTCCGCCGTACGCGTGCAGCAGAAAGCCGCGCTGCGGCAGAGGCGTCCGACGCAGGCACTCGATCAACGGCCCCCAGGCGTCCAGACAATGGATGCTCGCCGGCCGCTTCATCCGACAGGCCAGGTCGAGCTGACGGACAAACACCTGGAGTTGTTCATCGAGCGGCGCGCGGCGCATTCCGGCCAGGCGCGGATCGTCGGGTCGCGCCCGATCCAGGATCCATCGATCGATTCCGATCTCCCCAACCGCCGCCCCCGGCGTTTCCAAAAGCGCCGCGCTGAGCGTTTCCTCCCAGGCGGGGCTCCGATTCCCGCAGTCCCAGGGATGCAGACCAAAGCTCGGAACGATCCACGGCACTCGTCGGCCGAGTTCACGAACCTTAGGCCAATCCGACTCGCAGGTGCCGTTGACGACCATCCCGCCCAGACCGAGCCGGGGCAGCTCGTCGAGCAGGCGCTCGCGGTGCGGATCAAACCAGTCGTCCTGAAAGTGGTTGTGTGCGTCGAATAGGGGCATGGAAGATCGACGTGTTGCCGCCGTCGCACTCCCGAAAAACCATGACGCCCGAGCGAGGGCCACGCAAAAATCGAGACTGAGGCAGGGCGCCTAGGGGGCGTGGATTGTTTCGCTTCTAATTGACCCCGTGCGCCGTCTGTCGCATCAAGCCGGGCTTATGGCAGACACGCTCCAGGTCGAACTTGGCGAACGCAGTTACCCCATCATCTTCGGCGGGGACGTGCTCCCGGAGCTGGGTCTTCTCGTTGGCTCCCTCCAGGCCTCGGGCCGCAAGGTCGCGATCATCAGTGACGAAAATCTGATGCGCAGCCAGGGCGGCGTCCTGGCTGCGGCTCTGAATGAGGCGCCACGCCTGGTCGTCACTCCCGGGGAGGAGTCGAAGTCGCTGGCGGTCTTCGGACGCGTCCTGGATTTCCTGGCGGAGAATCGCCTCGACCGGACGAGTGTAGTCGTGGCTCTGGGCGGAGGAGTCGTGGGGGATCTCGCGGGCTACGCCGCGGCGAGTTACCTGCGCGGTGTGGATTACCTTCAGGTGCCGACGACGCTCCTCTCGATGGTCGACAGCTCGGTGGGCGGGAAGACCGGCATCAACCTGCGGGCGGGCAAGAACCTGGTCGGAGCCTTTCATCAACCCAGGGCGGTCTTTGTCTCCACCCGCCTGCTGGACTCGCTCCCCCCCCGCGAGTTCGCGGCCGGAATGGCCGAGGTGATCAAGTACGGCTTGCTTGGCGATGCCGCGCTCTTCGAGCGTCTGGAAAAACTCTCCCTGTCGTCCAGTCATCCCGATCTTCCGGAGATCGTCCGGCGGTGCTGCGAGATCAAGGCGCGCATCGTGGAAGCGGACGAACGCGAGCTTGCGAAGGAAGGCGGCCGTGCGCTGCTGAATCTCGGCCATACCTTCGGGCATGCCATCGAACAGGTCGCGGGGTACGGCATCTACCTGCACGGCGAGGCGGTCGCCATCGGTCTGTGCGCCGCGGCGCGGCTTTCAGGTTCGATGGGACATCTCGGCGCCACGGACGTCGCGCGGGTCGAGGCTCTGGTTGCGGCAAACCGGCTGCCCACGCGCCTGGCCCGGCCCCTGCGCCTGGCCGATCTTCAGGCGGCGATGACCCGGGACAAGAAGGTCCGTGCCGGAGCGCTGCGCTTTGTGGTCATGCGGCGTATCGGAGAAGCGGTGACGGATGACTCGGTCGCTCCCGCTCTCGCTGAAGCCGCCTTCCGCGCCGTCGGCGCGGAAGGCTAAATTGGCCAGAAGGCAGCCAAGGAAACGAAGCGGGCTCGGGCTGGCCCTGTCAGGGCTTCTGTCGTCAGTCCCAATGGATTCGGTGCGGAACCCTCGAGGAAATTCGAGACTCACCACTGGGTTGCCTCCGGTTCAAACGGTTAATCGATCGACCATAGCCTGCGCGATTCCCTCTTCGCGCGGCTCGCTTCTCTTCCTCAGAACGCAGGGTTGATCTTGCCGAGCGAAGGCGGTTAGCGTGGTGCGCAACCACCATGTCAGCCATCGACGAGGGCATAGTCCGCGAGTATTTTGAACAAAATGGTTTTTTCGTGCGCCAGGTCCGGAAATATCAGGTCCAGTCGCGCAAAAAGACGGGGGAGGAGGAGATCGACCTTCTGGTCGTCAACCCGTCCTGGCAGCCCGGTTCGCGCAAGCCCGACTTCTTCCTTTTTCCCTCGGAACTCCAGTACCTGCGCCGCGCCGTCGTGGCGGTGAAGCCCTGGCACACGGATGTATTCACTCCGGGCGTGCTGAAGGCGACCCCCGAGATCTTTGCCTTTCTGGAAAAAAGCGTCCTCGAGCAGGCCACGCGACTGTTTGCCTCGCAGGCCGACGCCAACGAGGGCGACATCACCAAAGTCCTCGTGCTGCCGGCCCTCCCCACCGCCGAGCCGTACCGAAGTCAAAGTGTGGAGCTGCTCAAGGAGCGCGGCGTCGACGCCATCATCTCATTCCGCTCGATGTTGATCGACCTGATTGATTCGGTTGAGACAAACCGCAACTACGGCAAGAGCGACACGCTCCAGGTCATTCGCGTACTCAAGAACTACGATCTGCTCAAGGATACCCAGCTCGACATGGTCTCCCTGCGGGATCCCCGTCGCTCCCCGCAGCCGCGCTGAGGGGAGCGCACTCGCACCTTGCCCGTCCCTCGGTCCTGCGCGTAACTCATCGTATCCATGATTCATCCCACAGCCATCATTGAGGAAGGAGCCCAGCTCGGGGCGGACTGCGACATCCACGCGCACGTGGTCATCGGGCGCCACGCCGTTTTGGGAGACCGGGTCTGCGTGCACCCTTTTTCCGTCATCGGCGGGGATCCCCAGTACCTTCGGTTCGACGCCGCGACCCGCAGTTCGGTCACCGTCGGCGCCGGCACTGTGATCCGTGAGCATGTCACCATCAACCGCTCGATCTACGAGGGGCGGGCGACGACGGTGGGCAACAATTGTTTTATGATGGCGGGATGCCACCTCGCACACGACTGCGCCGTGGGGTCGAACGTGGTCGTGGCGAACCAGGCCCTGCTGGCGGGCCATGTATCGGTGGGCGACCACGCGTTTATTGGCGGGGGCGCTGCACTGCACCAGTTCGTTCGGGTCGGCGAAAGCGCGATGATCGGCGGCCTCGCGCGGATCACCCGGGACATCGGTCCATTCATATTGGTGGCGGAGCGCGACGAGGTGTCGGGCTTGAACCTGGTTGGGCTGCGGCGCCGGGGCTTCCCGCGCGAGACCATCCGCGAACTTAAGGAGGTGTATCGGGAGATTTATTACACCCCCGGCAACATCCGGGAGACTGCGCGCTTCGCCCTGGAGAGCGGCCGCTTCGGAAGTGGCGAGGCCAGGGCGTTTCTCGCGTTTTTCATGGAGGGGAAGCGCAGTTTCGCCCGTCCAGACCGCGGCGCGCCCGGCGCCGGAGAGGCGGGGGCCTGACAATGCTCGCGTTTACGTGCGGCGATCCCGCTGGGGTGGGGCCAGAAATCATAGCCCGTTGGCTCGCGGAGCACCCAAACGAGGCGAAGGGGGTCGCGGTCATAGGAGCGGAGTCCTGGATCGAGACGCTGCCTGGCACCGGTGCGAAGTTGGCCGTGGGGGATGGCGCCTTTGTCGCGCGACCGGGCCGGCCGACCCCGGAGGGCGCCAAGGTTGCGTGGGCCGCGATGGAGCGTGCCGCTGCCGGATGCGGGACGGGAGAGTTCAGCGGAGTCGTGACGGGGCCGGTGAGCAAGGAGGCGCTGGCGCGCGTGGGCTATGAATTTCCCGGGCAGACGGAGTTCTTTGCTGCCAGGTGGGGAGGGGAGCCGACGATGGCGTTTTCCGGGGGCCGCCTGCGCGTGGTGCTGTTGACCTGGCACATCCCGCTGCGCGAGGTGCCCTCCCGGCTGACGGCGCCCAATTTTGCCCGCTCCATCGCGGCGGCCGACGAACTTGCGCGTGCCGAGGGAATCGTCGAGCCGCGTATCGGCGTGTGCGGGATCAATCCCCATGCCGGGGAGGCGGGACTGCTCGGGCGCGAGGAAATCGATGTCATCGAGCCCATCCTTGCGCCGCTGCGCGGGCGTTACCCCGGCCTGTCGCGCTGCGAGCCCGGCGACACGCTGTTCGGCCGGCACTTGCGCGGGGAGTTCGACGTGGTCCTGGCGATCTACCACGACCAGGGGCTTGCACCGCTCAAAGTCATTGATTTCGATCAGAGCGTGAACATCACGCTCGGCCTGCCTCACGTGCGCACGAGTCCGGATCACGGCACGGCCTTTGGAATCGCAGGGCAGGGGAAGGCGTCGATCACGAGCTTTTCCAACGCCGTGGCCCTCGCCCGACGACTGGTTGCCTTTCGCGGAGTGAAGGAGTGATCCCTGCTTCCCGCCGGGGTGGCGGCGGGCGGACCCGCGCGCCGCTCTTCCCTCAACTTCGCTCGCGCTGGGGTTTCCGGTCGATGTCGAGGTAGGTCTTGCTCTGCATGACACTCTCGTAGAGTTCGAGCAGGCGGACGCCCTCGCGGGGCTTGACCATGTCCTTGCGGGTGGCCGTGTCGATCTGGGCCTTCATCCGACGGCACAACTCCTCCTGCTGATACTGCACGCCCTCGATGACGTCGGCGATGCGGCTGCCGCTGAGCGCCTCTTCGATGTAAAATCCATTCGGCTCATCGTCCTCCAGGAAAACGTGCACCTCGTTCACGCGGCCGAACAGATTGTGAAGGTCGCCCATGATGTCCTGGTAGGCGCCCGTGAGAAAGATTCCGAGGAAGTACGGCTTTCCGTTCAGCGGGTGAACGTTGAGGTAATCCTTCGTATCCTGAAGATCGATGAAGTTGCTGATCTTTCCGTCGGAATCGCAGGTGATATCGACGAGAATGGCGTTCACGCTCGGACGTTCCTTGAGGCGGTGAAGCGGAGCGATCGGGAAGAGCTGCTTGAGCGCCCAGTGATCGATCAGGGATTGGAAGACGGAAAAATTGCAGACGTACTGGTCGGCCAGGAGTCGGTTGAGTTCGTGAAGCTCCTCGGGCTGGTAGCCGTGGTCGTTGCCTTCCTTCACGATCTGCTCGCAGATCTGCCAGAACAGCTGCTCCGCCGCGGCGCGATTTTCCAGGTCGAGGTAGCCGAGATTAAAGAGGGAGAGCGCCTCCTCCTTTTTTTGGACTGCGTCATGAAAGCGTTCGAGGCGGCCGAGTTTCGCCTTGTTTTTCAGCATGATCTCGAGGTCGGTGACGACCTTGTGCTTCACCTCCGGCTGATGCTGCTGGCCTAGCGACTCGCGTTTGTTGATCCGTTCAAACACCTCGAGCACGAGCATCGAGTGGACCGCCACGACTGCGCGGCCGCTCTCGCTCACGATATCGGGCTCCTTCACGCCGCTGGCCTTGCAGATCTCGTGGATGTTGTGGACGACATCGCGGGCGTATTCGCCCATCGAATAATTCATCGAACTCTCGAAATTGGTGCGCGAGCCGTCGTAGTCGACCCCCAGGCCGCCTCCGACATCGAGGTAGCCCATGGGAAACCCCATCCGCTCGAGCTGGCAGTAGAAGCGGGTCGCCTCGATCACGGCGTTCTTGATCGTGATGATGTTGGGCACCTGTGAGCCGATGTGGAAATGGATCAGGCGCAGGCACTGGCCGAGTTTGGCCTCGCGAAGCTGTTCGCAGGCGAAAAGAATTTCCGCGGTGTTCAGGCCGAACTTGGCGTTTTCGCCCGACGACAGCGCCCACTTCCCCTCGCCGCGCGTCTGCAGCTTCAGGCGAAACCCGATCATGGGCTTCACGCCCGTCTCAAGGGAGAGCCGGATGATGTCCTGCAATTCCGAAAGCTGCTCGACCACGATGATGATGCGCTTGCCGAGCTTGCGGCCCAGCAGGGCCAGGCGGATGTAGTCGAGATCCTTGTACCCGTTGCAGATGATCAGGCGCTGGGTTCCCTCGTGCATGGCGAGGGCGATGACGAGTTCGGGTTTGGAGCCCGCCTCCAGACCGTAGGCGTAGTCCTTGCCGGCGGCAATGACCTCGTCGACCACCTCGCGCAGCTGGTTGACCTTGATCGGAAATACGCCGCGGTAGTCGCCCTTGTAGCCTTCCTCGCGGATGGCCTGCTTAAACATCTCGTTGAGCTGCACCACGCGGTGGCGCAGGGTGTCCTGGAACCGGACGACCATGGGAGCGCGAAGGCCCATGCCTCGCGCCTCGTTGATGACGTCCATCAGGCGGACCGTGCGGCCCTCGACCCGTGGATTCACCTGTACGAAACCCTCCGGATCGACGGAATAATGGCCGGCACCCCAGCGTTTGAACCCGTACAACTCCTCGGATTGGGCCGCAGACCAGGAGGATGACGATTTTGTTTTCAAGGCGGTGGCTTGAGGGGGACTTATGGCTTGCTTTTCGGGAATTGGAACCAGTTAGATGCGTGTTTCATTTTTCGAATCTTCACAACACGCAATGATGAAAATTGTCACCTTGAACACGTTCGTACTCCCGATCGCCCAGGCAAAGGGCCCCCAAGCCGGATCCGGCCTCATGCAGATCCTTTTCTTTGGGCTCATGTTTGCCGCAATGTATTTCCTGCTGATCGCGCCCCAGCGCAAGAAGCAGAAGCAGCATGAAAAGATGCTCAGCTCGCTCGGCGTCGGCGACGAGGTGATCACGAGCGGTGGCGTCTACGGCGTCATCACCAATGTTCGCGACGACCGGTTCATCATCCGGATCTCCGATACCACTAAGATCGAAGTCGCCAAGGGCTTTGTCCAGACGCTCGTCAAAAAGAGCGGCTCGACGGACGCCAAGTGAGCCGCGGCGCAGGCTTAGGCTTGCCCCGGTCCGATTATTACCCCGTTCCTTTGACGGCGCGGTTCCCCTGCGGGCGCGCCGTCCTCTCCCTTTTAACCCAATAGACCCATGCTGAAACGCAACCTCTGGAAGCTCATCTTGAGCGTGGCCATCGTCGCTTGGGCGGTGTCCAACCTGGTGCCCGTCCAAGACCAACCCTTCGTGTCCTATCTCCGGGACAACGTGAAGGCCAAGCCAACGGAATTCAACAAGCTGCTCAACGAAGCGATTGCCATGAAGAAATCCGGGGCGGCCGCCTCGGAGTTCGTTGGCCTCGAAAAGATCGGAAAGGAGCAGCACATCGATCTCAGCCAGTTCTTCCCCCAGGTTGACCTCGAATCGACCCTCAAGAACATCGAGAAGCGGAATGACATTCTGCTGACTGAACTGCTGCGCCGCTCCAAGGCCCGCCTCCAGCTCGGCCTCGACCTGAAGGGTGGCGTGTCCTTCACGCTCCAGGTGGACCCCAAGGCGCTGAAGGGGCAGGACGCGGCCCAACAGAAGGAGAAACTGAGCAAGGCGATCGACATCATCGCCTCGCGTATCAATGCGTTCGGCGTCGCCGAACCAGTGATACGCCCCATCGGCACGGACGAAATTCAGGTTCAGCTCCCCGGCATATCCACCAAGGATAATCCCCAGGTGGTCGACGCGGTCAAAAAGCCGGCCCGCCTCGATTTCCGCCTTGTGAATCCCTCGCTCACGCCGGGACCCGGCGTCGAGACGCCTCCGGGCTACGAGATCATGACGCTCGACCATGAGTCCATCTCTGGGAACGTCACCACCGAGGAACTCTTCGTCAAACGCCTTCCGGAGATGGGCGGCAGCGCAATCAGCAAGGCATTTGTCCGCCAGGACATGTATGGCAAGCCCGAGGTCATCCTCCTGTTCACGAGCGCCGGTCGCGCCCGCTTCGCGGAAGTCACGCGCGAAATCGCCGCCGAAGGCACCCAGACGGGCCACCTCGGTCGTCTCGCCATCGTGTTGGACGGAAAACTTTACTCGGCGCCCACCGTCAAGGAGGAGATCGACAGCGATTCCGCCCAGATTTCCGGCAGCTTCACCGATCGCGAGGCCGAGAGTCTCGCCGACGTGTTGAACAACCCGCTGGATCTCCCGCTGGTTGTGAAGGAAAAATATGAGGTGGGACCGTCGCTCGCGGCGGATGCGATCTCGAGCGGAATCCGCGCGTCGATCATCGGCGCTGTGCTGGTCTGCGGATTCATGATCACCTACTACACGGTGGGCGGCATCGTCTCCGTGTTCTCGCTGTTCGTGAACATCGCGATCATCCTCGGCTTCATGGCCAACTTCGGCGCCACGCTGACGCTGCCCGGCCTCGCCGGCATCGTGCTGACCATCGGCATGGCGGTCGACGCGAACATCCTGATCTATGAGCGAATGCGAGAGGAGCTGAAGCTGGGCAAATCGATGGCGACCGCCTTGGACTCAGGCTTCGACAAGGTCTTCTGGACCATCCTCGACGCTCATATCACCCAGTTGTGCATCTGCGCGGTGATGATTTTCTTCGGCACCGGCCCGATCAAGGGCTTCGGCGTCACGCTGGCCATCGGTGTCGGCTCCACGCTCTTCAGCGTGCTGATCACCAGCCGCCTGATCATGAATTACCTCATCGAAGGCGGCATCGTGAAGAGTTTCCCGATGCTCCACCTCTTCAGCAATGTGAAGCTGGACTTCGTGAAGATCGGCCGCCCCGCGTTCATCATCTCGTGGTCGATCGTCCTCATCGGCGTCGCCTCGCTGTTTGTCCGCTCGGACCGTATGTTCGGCATCGACTTCACGGGAGGAGACCAGGTCACGCTGTCCTATTCTCAGCACATCGGCATTGCCGAGATCCGCAAGGTCGCGGACGCCGCGGGGGTGCCCGACATAGCTCCCACCTACCAGACCGATCTCGCGACCGGCAAGGAGGCGCTCACGATCGAGATGACCTACGGCAAGGCTCCCGTGCTGCTCAACGCCCTGGAAAAATCCTTCCCGAATGCACACTTCGTCCAAACGGGCGAAAACACGATCGGACCGAGCGTCGGCAAGGAAATCGGCACCAATGCCATCATTTCCCTCGGCCTCTCCCTGCTCGCGATTCTGCTCTACATCGCCTTCCGCTTTGAATTCGGCTTCGCCATAGGCGCCGTCGTCGCAACCATCCACGATGTGCTCATGACCCTGGGCATGTTCGTGCTCTCGGGGCGACAGTTCAACGCGCCGATGGTCGCATCCATCCTGGCCATCATCGGTTACTCGGTGAACGACACCGTCGTCGTCTTCGACCGAATCCGTGAAGAGCTCCGGCTCAATCCGGACGGAAAACTGCGCGATGTGGTGAATCTCGCTATCCAGCGCGTGTTCTCGCGGTCCTTGATGACGAGCGTCACGACGTTCCTCGCGGCCCTTTCGCTGTATGTCTTCGGCGGCGGTGTGCTGCGCGATCTGGCCTTCACGTTCCTGATCGGCATCATCACCGGCACGTTCTCGTCGATCTGCATCGCGGCCCAGATCTTCTACTGGTGGCACAAGGGCGATCGCAAACGCGTCGAGGCTCACGCCGACACGGCCCCCACTTACGAGTGGCAGGGCACGAGCAAAGCGTCGCATTGATCACGATCCGTTCGCCTCGGGCACGCATTCAAGAAGCCAGAGGCTTGGCAACTGCGGTCGCGCGGGATTTCGACCAATCCCCCGGCCGCAGGCCCCGCGTGCCTGAGCGAACCGTCCCTTCGTCTCGCTAATGCGCTGGTTGTATCATCCGTTGCCGGCCGATGAGGTGGAAACCCTCAGCCGTCGGGCGGGCATCAGCCCCGTGCTCGCCGAGCTGCTGCTGCGGCGCGGGGTCACGGAGCTGACGGCCACCGAGCGTTTCCTGCATCCCGGACTCAGCGAGCTCGCCGATCCGTTTCTGCTCGCTCATCTGGAGAAGGCGGCGGCTCGGCTGCGCACTGCGATCGCGCAGCGAGAGGAGATCGTCGTCCTCGGCGACTACGACGTCGACGGCGTCACAAGCACGGCGCTTCTCGTCAGTATCTTGCGCCGCTTCGGCCTCAATCCCCGTTTCGTGGTTCCCCGTCGTTCCGAGGATGGCTATGGGCTCTCGCGCAGTGCCATCGACCGCGCACTCGAAGGCGGGTGTCCCAAGCTCTTCATAGCGCTCGACTGCGGCACCAATTCGTTCGAGGAGGTCGCCTACCTGCGTTCGCTCGGCGTCGACGTGATCATCATCGATCACCATCGATCCAAGGAGGGCGGCGTCGACGATGGGACCCTGCTCATCAATCCGCACGTCAACGAGACCCCGGACGACGACAGCTGGCGCAATCTCTGCACGGTCGGACTCGTGTTCAAATGGGTTCACGGCCTGCTCAAGCTCATGCGCGCCGAGAATCATCCCGTCGCGTACCGGATCAAGCTCAGGGACTATCTCGATCTGGTGGCCATGGGCACCGTGGCAGACCTGGTTCCCCTGCGGGGCGAGAACCGCATTCTCGCGCGTCACGGGCTGCGGATCCTCCAGCAAAGCGAACGGCCGGGGCTGCGGGCGCTGATGCGCGTCGCCGGCGTGAAGGAGAGCCACGAACTCATGCCCGTCGACATCTCCTTCCGCCTCGGGCCGCGCATCAATGCCAGCGGACGCCTCGCCGACGCGGCGGTATCCGTGGAGTTGATGCTCAGCGACGATCTTGCGTTCTGCGAGGAGACGGCGCGCCAGCTCGACGCGTTCAACCGGGAACGCCAGGATATCGAACGCCAGATCACGGAGGAAGCCGAGCGGCTCATCGAGACGCGGTATCTGGGCGACCCCGGCGTGGTGCTATATGGCGAGACCTGGCATCCCGGCGTGGTCGGAATCGTCGCAGGACGCGTGGCGCGCAAATACAACCGGCCCTGCATCGTGCTCGGAAACGAGGGCGAGATGGCGAAGGGTTCCGGGCGAAGCATCGACGGGCTCAACCTGGTGGAGATCCTGGGCACCTGCTGCGAGAATCTCAGCAGCTGGGGCGGTCATCCCATGGCCGTCGGCGTTGCGATTCCCCGTGAGCATGTGGAGAATTTCCGTGCCCGCTTTTCGACGGCGGTCGGAACCGCCTCGGGCGGAGGCATCGCGGAGCGCGAGATCACCATTTCCGCATGGTTGCTGCCCGAGCAGATCCGCGAGCGACAGATGGAGGAGCTCGACGGGCTCCACCCCTTCGGCCAGGGCAACCCCGAGCCCGTGTTTGGCATCCGCGGAGTCGTCTTCAGGCAGGCCCCGGAGGTGTTCAAGCAGGCCCATTTCCGCTTTCATTTCGAGGATGGTCGGGGACGCCGCCTGCATGGCGTGGCCTGGAAGTTCGCCGACCGTGTGCCGCCGGTGGGAAGCCCTGTCGACCTCGCCGTGGAACTAACCTGGAACTATTTCAACGACCGGAAGCTCCTCCAGCTCGAACTCGTCGATTGGCGTCCGTCCGAGGGAGTCTGAGTGCAGAGGCGTTGAACTGGCGCGAGGGCGCGGCCAAGCTCGCGGTCATGACCTCCCGCCTCACTGTCCCGCACATGGGCCGCATTCTGGCGTGGCGGGTGGGCGCGACAATGGCGCTGGTCGCGCTCGCGGTCCGCGCTCAGTCCGCGGAAAATGCGATTCCGGCCGGCGAATTGGCGGTGCCGCCTGAAAAAGCGAGGATCCAGGCTGTGGCTGCCGCGGCTCGGGTGGACGGCTGGTCGGCCGAGGCTCCGATCCTGACTCGTGCGGCCTTCGATGCGTATCGGACCGGAAACCTCCAGGCGGCCAGGGGCTGGCTCGCCGTCGCCCGATGGGCGGGGATTCTCGGGGAGCACGAGACCGTCGCGGTGCCCGCCTGGATCCGGGCCCTGGAATCCGCCGGCCTCGCCCACGCGAACCTGCCCCGGACCTACACGATTCGCAAGGGCGTGGCGCTCTCGGCCCGGCTGTCTCCCTCCGCCCAGGTCGCGCTGGCCGAGGATCCGTTGTTTCTAGATGCGTTTTTCGGACAGCTCAGTCCCTACGATTACCTCCCGAAGGTGCTCGCCATCCTGGGACGCCTGCATGACGCGGATCCTGCAACGTTCGCCGCCTATCACTCGCTCGCGATCGCAATCGCGCTGGTCTACGACACTCCACCGCCTCCGTATTGGCCTCACGCGCAGATCGGGGCCGCCATGCCCGTCCGCGCCTTGCCCGATCCGCTCGCGGCCTTTCGCTTCTTTGTGGAGCAGGATCGTGCGGGCCGCTGCTATCAACCGCTCCGCCAGCTCGGACCCGAGGAACTCAAGTTCGTGGTCGACGTGGCCGCCTCATTCGAGGAGCTCCGCTGGTCGCAAACCATCGTAGACGTGCCCCTGGATCGATTCGACCAGGTGTATTCGATGATTCGTTACCGAGTCGACCGCCTGAGAAACGGAAATGCCGTCTGGCCCGGCCCGCATTATACGCTGCCCCTGATTCTCGGGGCCGGAGGAATTTGCGTGGATCAGGCCTATTTCGCATGTGAGGCCGGGAAGGCGAGGGGAGTGCCGACGCTCCTGTTCATGGGTGCGGGTCTGGACGGCAGGCATGCCTGGTTCGGATACCTCGACCAGCACCGGCAGTGGCGTCTGGACGCGGGACGCTACGCGGAACAGCGCCTCGTCACCGGCGCCGCGATCGATCCCCAGACCTGGGGCTGGCTCACCGACCACGACCTGCGTTTCCTCAGCGAGCGGTTCCAGCACCTGGAGACCACCCGCCGATCGAGGATTCATTCCGACTTTGCCCGCGCCTTCCTTCAGGCCGGGGATCTCGTCCTTGCCAATCAGGCTGCGGAGGACGCGATACGCGCGGAAAGTCGCAACCTGGAGGCCTGGGAATTGCTCCTGGCCGTATCCCGTCGTCGAGGCGATACGCCGACGGCGACCGAGACGATCCTGCGTCGCGCGCTCCTGGCTTTCCGCCATTATCCCGATCTCGAAGCACGTTTCACCGACGCACTCGTCGCGAGCCTTCGCTCACGCGGGGAGACGAGCATGGCCGACTTCGAACAGGCGGAATTCATCCGGACCTACGGAGGCCGCCGAGGCGACCTGGCCATCCGCGAAGCGGCTCAGCGCCTCGCGCTCGGCTTCGGCCGCTTCGATCTGGCGTCTCAGATCGGTGCTTACAACCGGATTATCGACCGCTACGCCGGCGAAGGTGGTGCCGTCCTTTTCGACTCCGTGGTGCGCGTCTTCGTCGAACATCTCATCCAGTTGGGGCAGCCGCAGGCGGCTCTGAAGGCGCTCGACCGGGCGCGTACGGCGATGAAGATCGAAACCGATTCTCCGCTGGGAAAGGATTTTGATGCGCTTGCAAAACGGATACGTTCCGCCCCCTAGACGCGGGGCAAGCGCTCCCCTGCCGACGTGTTGTTCGGGGAGCATTACGGTACAGCGAGTCGCGAATTGACCCGGGTATGGGCCGCATTTTTCTCGAACCCCTCACCACCCCGCCGCAGTTTTGAGGCGTAACCCCGTAACCCAGGACTTATTCTATGCTTCCGTTTCGCCGCTTTCTTTTCCTCATTGGTATCAGCATGAGCATCGCATCCTCCCAAGCCGCCGCCGCTTCCAAGGGTGGCAGCATCACTCAACAGCCCTGGGGCACGACGCACAACGGCACCCCCGTATCGCTCTTCACGTTGAAGAACGCCAATGGCGTCGAGGTCCAGATCTCCAACTTCGGAGGGGTGGTCACCCACTTCATCGCTCCCGACAAGAACGGCAAGATGGGCGATGTCGTGCTCGGATTTGACACGGTGGAGCCCTACGAGGATTCCACGACCTACATCGGCGCGCTGATCGGCCGTTACGGCAATCGCATCGCCAAGGGGCATTTCACCCTCGATGGCACGACCTATACCCTGGCGATCAACAACCCGCCCAACTCGCTCCACGGTGGCGTGGTCGGTTTCAACAAGGTGGTGTGGATGCCCAAGGCCATCCCCGGCGCCGAGCCCGCTCTCCAGCTCACCTACCTGAGCCATGACGGCGAAGAGGGGTTTCCCGGCAATCTCAACGTCAAGGTGGTCTATACCCTCACCAACGATAACGCACTCCGGGTCGACTACACGGCGACCACCGACAAGGACACCGTCCTCAATCTGACCCAGCATTCCTATTTCAATCTCGCGGGTAAGGGAGACATCCTCAATCACGTGGTTTATATCAACGCCGACCGCTTTACCCCGATCAATTCCGACCTGATTCCGACCGGCGAGCTTCGTTCGGTGAAGGGCACGCCCTTCGACTTTACCCACCCGACTGCAATCGGTGCGCGGATCAACGAGAACGACCAGCAGCTCAAGTTTGCCGGTGGCTACGATGACAACTGGGTGCTGAACAAGAAACCCGGCGAGCTGAGCCTCGCCGCCCGCGTCGTGGAGCCCACCTCTGGTCGCGTGCTGGAGGTCTACACGACCCAGCCCGGGCTTCAGTTCTACACGGGCAATTTCCTGGATGGCACCCTCACCGGAAAATACGGCGTGGTCTACAAGTACCGCACGGGTTTCTGCATGGAGTCCCAGCACTTCCCCGATTCCCCCAACCAGCCGCAATTTCCGACCACCGAGCTCAAGCCCGGGCAGGTCTATCACCAGACGATCATCTTCCGTCTGTCGGTCGAAAAGTAATCTCATAGCCTTTGGGGCCCGCGGATTACATCCGACGGGCCCTTTTTTTTTGGCTTGATAGCGGGATCCGCTCGCGCAGCGAACACGGGACCGTTTTTAGAGCGCCAAGTTGCGCTAGGGCGGGTAGTTCTACTTAGGAACGTTGCGTTCAATTGGCCGTTGACGACTAGGGGTAATCCCCCAGGTTCGCAATCGCTTCAACGATCGCAATGAATTGCCCCTACAGACCTTGGTATGGTCGGCGGGCGACCCGTACAGGGTTGCTTGGAATCATCTTTTGCGTCCTGTGCGCGGGGCTTTCCGCACAAACGGTCACGGAAACCTTCCGCAATTCGACGAGCACCGGGTGGACGCTTGGTTCGGATAGTGGCACCTACACGCCTCAACTGACCGCGGGCAGCGGCATCGACACTTCTGGCAACGGGTGGCTCCGACTCACCCAGAATCAGAACGCAGAGGCCACCTACGCGGTTAATAATCAGTCTTTCAATGCGACGGGTGCGACGGTGTACGCGAAGTTTACCTATACGTCGTGGGGTGGTTCTGGGGCGGACGGTCTCACGTTCTTCCTGTACGACCCGACCGTGATGGGTTCGACATTCACGCCTGGCGCCTACGGTGGCAGCCTGGGGTACGCGCAGAAGAACGCCAACATGGGCGCAGACACGACGCACGGCGGCATGGCGGGCGGTTATCTTGCCGTGGGATTGGACGAATTCGGCAATTTCTCGAATCCGACGGAAGGCCGTGTCGGAGGACCCGGGCAGACACCGAGTGCGATCGCAGTGCGTGGCGCCTACGATCCCACCAGTTACCAGACCATCAATGGAGTCTCGGGTTATTTTGGCGGCTATAACTACCTCGGCGGCACGAATACGCTCACGCCCGGAATCAATATTCCCAACAGCACCACCCGGCCCGACCAGACCGGCGCGGATTTCCGCCAGGTCATCGTTTCTCTCACGCCGCAGAATCTGCTTTCGGTGTACCTGCAGCAGGGGGCGTCGAGTTCGCCGACGCTGATGCTGTCGCTGGATCTTTCGTCGTACACGCGTCCGAACCAACTGGCGTTTGGCTTCAGCGCCGGCACCGGCGGGTTGAATGATTACCACGAAATCCGGGATCTCACGATTTCCACATCCGTGGCCAATTACTGGACGGGCCTGGGCGGCAACACCTCCTGGTCGACCTCCACGAATTGGAATTCCCTTCCCCCGACCTATGCGGACATCCGCTTCGACAATTCGGTCGCGTCCACCAGCCAGACCGTCGACCTCGGGTCCACCTCGCCCACGATTCGTTCACTCACGATCGATTCTCCCTATAGCTACACCGTGAACAGTTCGGCTGGAGGCAAACTTCAGTTCAACTCGAACGGCACGGGCACCTCGCAGCTGCTTGTCTCGAACGTCAACGGCAATGCGACCTCGCACACGATCAACGCCGGAATTTCCATCGCCAACGCGTTGGAGGTGCAGAACGGCTCGACGGGGCAGCTCAATCTCAACGGAAATCTGGCGACCAACGGCAATGCGGTGACCTTCGATGGCGCTGGGACTACGTCGGTGTCCGGTGTGGTCTCCGGGACAGGGGCGCTGACGAAGAGCGACACGGGGACGCTGAATCTGACCGGCGCCAACACCTATTCGGGCGGCACGACGATGAACGGCGGCACGGTCGCGGTCGGGAACAACAACGCCCTAGGCACGGGCACGGTCACGATCAACGGCGGCACCCTCAGTTCGACGGCCAACAACACAGTCGGAAACATCCTCACGCTCCAGGGTGACGCCACGTTCTCCAATGTAACCACGAGCGGAACCCTCACGCAGAGCGGAGCCGACCGCACGCTGAACCTGGTGAATGCGACCCAGTCCGGCACCGTGAATATTTCGGACAGCAGCGCGACTGGCCGGACGCTTACCGTGAACGTGGACTCGGGCAACACGGCGACGATCTCCGGAGTGATTCAGAACAGCGCAAGCGCGGGAGCGGCCGGAAACCTGAACATGACCGGGCAGGGCACGCTGATTCTCTCGGGAGCGAACACCTACACCGGTACGACGACCATCAACGCAGGCACGGTCCAGCTCGGCGCCAGCAACCGGCTTGCAGACACCAGCTCGCTGAACATCGCGGGAGGCACCCTCAACCTGGGTGGCTTCTCCGAAAAAGTCGGCAACCTCTCATGGTCCAACAATGGCACCCTCGATTTTGGCACCACCGGCACGGCCAATACCTTCGTGTTCGGTACGATCGCCAGCCAGTCGGGCACCCTGGTCGTGAACAATTTCGAGCTTGGTACCGACACGCTGGCGAGCACCACACAAGGCCAGACCGTCAACAGCATCTATATTTCCGGATACGGAAACGCGACCGAATCGGTTAAATCGACCAGCCTGGGCAGCTATGGCACCTGGTACTTGATCACGCCGACGGTTCAGAATACCTACACGTGGATCAGCAATACGAGCAACTCGTGGTACACGAGTGCCAACTGGAGTCCGTCCGGGCGGCCCAATAGCAATACTGCGGTCGCAATCTTTGACGGTTCGAACGGCACGCAGGGCCAATACACGACGCCGGACCTCGGCAATACTCGCACCCTGAACGGTCTGCGTTTTGCGACCAATGCGATTTCGTATCAGATCAACGGCGCAAACCGCACGTTGACGATGTCCAGTGGATCCGTGGGCGCTGCCGCCTACATCCAGCAGCAGTCCAGCAACACCCAGACCCTGAACTTTTCCACGCTGCAGCTAAACACAAACACCGTTTTCGACGTCACGGGTTCGGGCAACCTGGTGGTGAATGCCAACATCACCGGCTCGACCAATTTCATCAAGGACGGCATGGGGTCGGGCCGCGTGATCCTGAACAACGCCAATTCCTCGTTCTCCGGCGGCGTTTACGTGAACAACGGCATCCTGCAGCTGGCGGTGGCCAATCCCTTCGGCAGCTTGAACGCGAACGGATTCACGGTCAGCTCCGGGGCGACGCTGGAGCTCACCAACAATGCGGCCGTGAGCGACAACGTCACGGTCGCGGGCACCGGCTACGGCGGGATCGGAGGCATCCACGTCGCATCGGGAAGCAGCACGCTGACGGGCAATGTGACGGTCTCGGGTTCGCCGACGACGTTCAATGTTGAATCCGGCGCAAACCTCTCGGTCTCGGGCCCGGTCTCGATCTCGAGCAATTCGCTTACCTTAGAGGGTGCCGGCAATTCCTCGGTCTCCGGCAATATCTCCGGCACCGGGAGCGTCACGGTGGCGGGTACGGGCACGGTCACGCTGTCCGGCAGCAACAGCTTCACGGGCGGAGCGATCGCCTCGTCGGGCACCATGGCGATCACCGGCGCCGGCGCCCTCGGCACGGGCGTCACGACCGTCCAGAGCGGCGCCACGCTCTCACTGGCCGGCAGTGGTATGAGCATCAACAATACGATCTCGCTCGCCGGCACGGGCGTCGCCGGAAACGGCGCCATCGAGAACACGGCGGGCAACAACAACACGATCACGGGCGCGATCAACCTTTTCGCCAATTCGCGGCTGCAAACCGACTCGGGTGCTACCACCAACATCAACGGCGGAATCACCTTTGGGTATAACACTCTGACCGTCGGCGGCGTGGGCACCACCAACTTTGGAGGTGGACTGGTCAGCACGACCGGAAGCCAGATTTCCAAGGTCGACGCCGGGACGCTCGCCTTCAATCAGGCGTTCAATTTCAGCGGAACAATCACCCTGAATGGCGGCGTGCTCGACCTCACTCAGGCCGCAGGATCCTCGATCACCTCGCTCGTGATCAACGGCGGCACCGTGCTGCTCAGCGGCGGCATCTACAACATCACCAATCTCACGGTAAATGGCACGTCGACGATCGATTTCGGTAATGGCACATCCGTCACCTTGAATGCGACGAACCTGGTTCTGGGTTCATCCCTCGGCGCCAATGGTCTTTCCGTGACAAACTGGGTCGATGCGGTCGACACGTTCTACGCCTCGTCAGTCAACGGCCAGACCGCCACCACGATCAGCCGCGGTTCGAATCCTCTGAACGACGTCTCCTTCGACCAGCCCACCTGGTCGGGTTCGGATACGGCTTGGATGACCTGGGACGGCTCCAATAAATTCCTCACGCCCGTGCCGGAGCCCTCGACCTACGGGGCGATCTTTGCCGGACTCTCACTCGCGGGCTGGTGGTTCATGCGCCGTCGCCGGGCTCGCGCCGCCTGAGTCGTGGGGGCCGTCGCAGTTGGGAATATGCGCCTGAAATCGAAGCGACAGCCGCGCACGACTGCCGCTCCCGATCGAGAAGGGGGACTCAGGCTTTTCCACCGAAGCTGACGTAGTCATCCAATTCAAGACGATCGAAGGTGGTTCGGATGTCTTCGCGACCTGGGGCCAAGGTTTTAATCGCGTCGGCAAAGGACTGGTGGCGGTCGGCGTCGCCCGGGGTGAGACTCTCCAGCCATCGGGACCAGGCCTCGATCTCCCACGGCGTGCGCGCCGGCTTCATTTGGGAAACAAACCAAGCGAGCATCTCCGTGTCGCTCTTGCCGAGCTTTGCCTGGGCGAGAAGCGCTTCAGGATCTACTCCGCTGAATTGAAAGAGCCGCTTGTCCAGCGGACAGGGATAAATGTACTCGCCCAATTTTCCCGATGCTGCGGCGCGAGCCTTGTCGAGCAGGCGCGGGAGGTGGACGAAGCCGCCGAGACGCACGCGGGGGCTGCGCGGAGGATGTTGGGAAAGATCAGGATTTGAATGGGAGATCATTGCGCTGAAACCATGGCGCATTCTTCGCGCGCCGCAAGCGGAGCCCTCGAACTGATTCGCAATACGCGCGGACCAGGAGCGGCCTCCCCCGGTTGATTAGCTTGCCGCTCGGTCCGGAATGAAAGACAAAGCCCGCATGCCCCGCCCGAGATCAGCCTTGATCGTCGACGACGAACCGCACGTGCGCGTCTATCTGCGGATGCTGCTCAAGCAGCTCGGAATCGAGCAAATCTGGGAGGCGTCCGACGGGCTTCAGGCCGTCGAAATGTTTAGGATCGAACATCCCGAGGTCGTGCTCCTGGACATCGTGATGCCCGGCCAACTCGGCCCAAATGTCGTCGACGATCTGCGCCGCATCGATCCGGATGTGAGCGTCATCGTGGTGACCTCCCAGATCGCCATCAAGACGGTCGAGGATATGCATTCAAAAGGCGCCATAGCCTATGTGCTCAAGCACACCCCGCGTGATCAGATGGTGAAGATGCTTGCGGAGGCGCTCGACGGCGTCGATCCCGCGCCCAATAAGAAATAGTCCGACGGGTACGAGGGCGTCAGGCGCCGATCCACCGATCGAGGGCCGCGTCGTCCCCCAAGGCCAGTGTTGAGCGGTATTCGGGAGCCAGCAACGCAGCGTAGGCGGGATCCGCGAAGCGACGGCAGTGAAGGAGCACCTTTGCATGCTGGCCGGGCGCCCGGACCATTCGACCGAGCGCCTGATTGACCTTCTGCATGCCGGGAGCCTGATACACGCGCCTAAAGGAGACTGCGCGCCCGAGCGAGGCGAGCTCCGCCATCTTGGCATGCTGCACCGGATTGACCTCGGGAAGCGCCGGGCCGACGACCATGGCGCGCGAAACCCGTCCTCCGAGCAGATCGATGCCCTCGGCAAAACTGGAACCCAGGACGAGGAACAGCGCGTCGGCGCTCTGCAATGCGCGTTCGATCCACGCGGTCTGGGCCAAAAGCTCCGACTGTCGAGGCTGCAGGGATACCTGCAGCCCGCCCCCGCGTGCGCCGAGTTCCTCAAGAATCGATTCGGCATAGGCGTAGCTCGGAAAAAAGACTGCGAGGCCGGGCGCATCGCGTCCGCGCGCCTCATGCCAGCGCAGAAGCGTGCGCGCAGTCGTCGCGCGGTGAAGCTCGCGGTGTTGGAAACTCGTGTCCACGCGGAGGTCGACTGCGACGTCGTACGCGCCTTCGCGCCAGGGTGCGGAGGCGCGCACGAGCGAGACGGTCGAGGCTTCCTTGGCCTCCTCGACGCGGAGAAGTTCGGCGCCACTGGTGATCTGTCGGAAGAGTCGTTTCGTATCCCGCTTCGTGAGAGTGCCGAGGCGATCCGGAGGTGCGCCGGACGCGGCTTGTACCCGAGGCGCCTCGGGGGCGGCAGCGACGAGTACCGACAACGGCTCCGCGCGTGCGTCGAAGCTGTCAAGTCCCAGAGCGGCTGCGAACTCCTGGGTCGATCCGATAGTGGCGCTCGCGAGGACGACGGCTCCAAATTCCCTGAGGATTTCGCCGATTGCCGGCGCCGCGTCGAGGCAGGTGACTGCAAGCTGCCCCGCCGATGGCGACCACCAAAGGCGTGGAAGATCAGCGTGGCTCGCCAACGATTCGGAAAGCCCGGCCAGCCGGCTCAACTCGTCGGAGCATTCCGGTCCGAGCGAGGTATAGTCCAACGGGGTGATCGGGAGGAGTCGGACGGCTTCGGCGACGAGGGCGCGTGCGTCTTCTTCGTCTGCGAGTTTCAGACTGTGGCTTGCGGGCAGATGCCGCAGAAAATGCGTCCACTGCTCGAGCGCGCGCGAAAGGACCTGGGCTCCCCGCTGCGACCTCAGGGCGTCAAACAGGACCTCCTGTGCGACGCCGTCGTAGCGGAAGGAGTGTGTATCCGCGGCGCGTGAGGGAAGATTGTGTGCCTCGTCGACGATGAGCAGGGTCCGCGCCGGGTCGAAGCCGGGTTGATCGAAAAACAACGCGCGCACCGAGGGCGAAAAGACGTAGTTGAAATCGCCCACCCAGATGTCGGCGCAGGGGAGGGCGGCGCGGGTGATTTCGTAGGGACAGATGAGACCTTCGGCGCCCACGGCCTTGATGGCGGGGAGGTCCCGGGGCAGCGCCGGATCGAGGATGAGTCGCACGGCGCCGCTCTTTTCCCAGCGCCGTGGCCCATCGCGCAGGTACGCGCAGAGTTCACGGTGACACAGGAATCGATCGTTGATGCAGTGCTCGGACTTCGGACGGACAACCCAGATCGAGGGGGGAGGGGACGCAGGATCGGAGGGCTCGGCGCCGGCGTCGGTCATCGAGCGAAGCGTGGAGACAACCTGCAACTGGCCGGTCGATTTGCTCGTGAGATAGATGAGTCGTTCAAGCGAGCCTTCGCGTAGGCGTCGCAGGGCAGCCTCCAGCAGTATGCCGGTTTTCCCAAACCCCGTGGGTGCCTCGAAAAGCACGGGGGCCGGGCGGGTGGCGAGGGCGGAATCAAGGCGTTCGAGCGCGTCGGCCTGCCCTGGTCGATAGTCGGCGAACGCGGGCCTGATCCGGAGAGAGCGGAGGCGCTCGCGGGCTTCGACGCGTTGGCCGAGAAACGTCGCGATCCTCTCGAGCTGGGCGCGAAAGCGAGCCTCATCCACGAGTGCGAGCGACACGCGCTGGGAAAGGCCGCTGTCGGCCTCGACGAACAACAATTCGCCGCTGAGCGAAGTGGCCGGATCCTCGACCCGAAGGAGCGATACGTAACACGCAAGCTGCAGAAAATACGCCGGGAACTCCGTGCGCAGCTCGGTCTCGTCCGCAGGAAGGGTCCGGAGCACGGTTTTGATTTCTCGAACGGTGAAGCGGCCGTCGGCGTGCTGGCGCTGGTCGATGCGACCGTTGAGATGGAAGGTCCAACCGCGATGAAAAATCGCTCCAGCGACCACCACCTCGAACTCGGCCTTCGGATCGGCTTCGGTCGTGCTGGCGCGAAGCTCGCGGTGCCAGTGGGTTCCTAGCTGGGCCCGCCAGAGCCCTGCAGCGCCCTCTCCCCGCTCGCGGGGCCCCAGGGTGAACTCCGAGAACTCCCCCGCGCTAAGATGGAGGCTGCGCTTGTCGAGATCGAAGTGCATGGGACGCGTGAAGAGGGCAGGCAAGCGGCGCGGCGAGTCGGAATCGAGTCGAATC
>JAJXVO010000183.1 GCA_021782105.1 bacterium | reverse complement strand
TCTGCTCAGCCACAACATGGGCATCTGCGGCTCGGCGACGAATGAGTTTTCGGCGCGCAGCGGGGTATCGGGCACCTATTTGAAACGCCTCATGATCATCCTGTGGGTGTTTGCGGGCCTGATTGCGTTCGCCGTGTTCGGCGCCGGAGGGCTTTCGGATCCGGACGCGACCTGGGGTGCGCTCTCGAGCCGCCTGCTCGGGCCGGGCCTGATCGGGCTGATGCTGGCGGGCGTGCTGGCGGGCACGATGTCGACGCTGGCAGCCAAGGCCCTGGCGATCTCGTCGCTGTTTGTGCGCAACGTCTATCGGCAGATCTGGCCCGACATTTCCCAGGAGAGGGGCGTGTTCTTCGCGCGCTGCACGATCGTGGTGATCCTGGCGCTTGGTGCGATGTCGGCCTGGCTGATGGGCGACTTCCTCTCGATCGTGAACATCGTGCTGACAGTGAATGTGCCCTTCGGGGCATGCGTGCTGATGATCTTTTTCTGGCGTCGGATGACGTCGTCGGCGGTGTGGGCCTGCGTGGTGCTGTCGACGCTGACGATCCTGGTGGTGCCGTGGACTGCATCGAAGTTTCCGGTGCTCAGCCACAACCAGTCGCTTGCGCAGATGGCGCCCACCCCGTCGGGGGAGCCCGCGGGGGTGTATTTCGACAACGTGGTGCATGAGAAGGCCAACGACCTGGCGAGTCCGCTGGTCGGCGAAGGACGCTTCGATTTCGAATGCTGGCTGATGAGCCGGGTGGGGTTGAACGTCGCGAAGCTCGCCCCGAGCCAGAGGATGACGCTCCAGTTCTTCTTCGACGGACTCTTTCCGTTTGCGGTGCTGTTGGTCGGCAGCTGGCTGACCCGTGACACGCAACCCGAGCGGGCGGCCCAATTCTACGGCAAGATGAAGACGCCGGTCGGTGCGACGCCGGAGCTGGAGGCGGCGGCGATGGCGCAGACGCGGAGCGATCCGGGGCGTTTCGATCACACCAAGTTGTTTCCGGGGTCGAATTGGGAGTTCTGCAAATGGGATCGCGTCGATGCGGTCGGATTTGCGGCGTGCTGCGCGGCGTCGTTTGCGATCGTGGTGGTGTTCGTGCTGCTGCTGCACTGGGCGGCTCCTTGAGGCGGCAGCCGACCGACACCATGAAGATTGGAGTCATCCTGCATCCCGGCACGGGAGCGACCAGCAAGGTGCGCTGGGCGCTGTGGGCGGGGTTGTTCGCATTGAACGCGGTGGTCGGTTTCGGTGGCACCGCCCCGAAGCCGGATCCCTACCTGTTCGTATATTTTGTCGGACAGGGCCAGGATGGCCTGCATCTGGCGTGGAGCGCGGACGGCGACCACTGGCGAGCCCTGAATGGCGGCCGGGCCTGTCTGCCTCCTGAGATCGGCGGCGACCGCCTGATGCGCGACCCCTGTGTTGCCCAGGGACCGGACGGGGTGTACCACCTCGTCTGGACGACGGGGTGGTGGGACCGTGAGATTGGGACTGCGTCGACGAGGGATTTCCTGAAATGGACTCCCGAACGGGCGATCCCGGTGATGGCCAAGGAGGCGAAGGCGAGAAATTGCTGGGCACCGGAGGCGTATTGGGACGCGACGCGGTCGCGTTTCCTGATCTATTGGGCGACGACCATTCCGGGCCGGTTTCCGGCGACGGACGGCTCCTCGGAGCATGGGCTCAACCACCGCATCTATTGTACGACGACGAAGGACTGGGTGCATTTCGCGCCCACGCGCCTGTTCTCGGATCCGGGCTTCAGCGTGATTGACGCGACGATGATCGAGGACGAGAAGGGGATTTTTCACATGATCGCGAAGGACGAGACCGTTCATCCGGTGGTGAAGCGCCTTAGGATGGCGACGGCGGCCGATCCGGAGGGTCCGTGGACGACCTTCCAGGCGCCGTTCACGCGCGCCTGGGTGGAGGGCCCGACGGCGATCCGGGTGGGCGACGACACGGTTGTCTATTACGACGAGTATCGGGAAAAGCGTTACGGTGCGGTGCGTTCGAGGGACCTGGTGCACTGGCAGGACATCACCGCGCAGATTTCGGTCCCTGCGGGGGCCCGGCATGGAACGATGATCCGCGTGCCCTGGTCGGTGGTCGACCGCCTGCAGGCTGCGCTGCCGGGACCCGCGGCCAAGTGATCCTTTTCAACCCAAGAAATCCAACATGAATCCCCCGCGCCTTCTACGCACGATAGGTTCCGCGGTCCTCCTGGCAGTTGCCGGGCTGGGCCTGCACGCGCAAACCGTGGCTCACGATCCGGACATGCGGCACAATCCGCCTCCGACCGAGGAGCCGCGCGATCCCAGGCTGCCGACTGTCTTCATCGCGAGCGACTCGACCGCCGCGAATTACGGCGGACATCCGATCCAGGGCTGGGGCGCTCCGTTCCACGACTATTTTGATCCGGCAAAGATCAATGTCGTGAACCTCGCGCGCGGCGGACGCAGCAGCCGCACCTATATCACCGAGGGGCTCTGGGCCAAGCTCCTGAGCCAGGTGAAGGGCGGAGACTATGTCCTGATCCAGTTTGGACACAATGATTCCGGGGCGATCAACGCGGAGCCCCCGGGGTCGAAATGGCCGCTGCGCGCGCGCGGATCGCTGCCGGGCATCGGCGACGAAAGCCAGGCCATCGACAATGTGCTGACCGGAAAACACGAGATCGTGCACACCTTCGGCTGGTATCTGCGGAAGATGATCCGCGATGTGCGGGCGAAGAGCGCCACGCCGATCATCGTGTCGCTCACCGTGCGCGACATCTGGCGGGATGGAAAGGTGGAGCGTGGCGACGGACATTATCGCGAATGGGACCGCGAGGTCGCGCAGCAGGAAGGCACGGACTTCATCGACCTGACGCGGATCGTCGCAGACCGCTACCAGGAGCTTGGCGAGGCGAAGGTGAAGACCTTCTTCCCGCGCGACCATACGCACACCAACAGCGAGGGCGCGGACCTCAACGCCGCCTCGGTGGTGGCCGGCCTGGAGGGGATTCGCGGCGGGCCCTGGAGGCATTACCTGTCCGCCAAGGGCCTCGCGATTCCGCCTGATTTCCTGGTCTGGCTGAACCTCCCCGAGCCGGCCAATCCGAAGCTCCCCACGCTGATGATCATCGGCGACTCGACTGTGCGTAACGGCCGCGGCGACGGCCGGGGCGGCCAGTGGGGCTGGGGTGACGAACTTTCGCCGTACTTCGATCTCTCGAAGATCAACGTCTGCAATCGCGCCGTGGGCGGCACGAGCAGCCGCAGCTTCATCACGCTGGGCTACTGGGAGCGCGTGCTGACCCTGCTCAAGCCGGGCGATTTTCTGGTCATGCAATTTGGCCACAACGACGAGGGGCCGCTCAACGACACGAGCCGCGCCCGCGGGACGATCAAGGGTGTGGGCGACGAGTCGCAGGCGATCGACAACCTGCTCACGAAGAAGCACGAGATCGTGCACACCTATGGCTGGTACCTGCGCAAGTATATCCGCGAGGCGAAGGCCCGAGGCGTGACGCCGATCGTGTGTTCGCAGATTCCCCGCATGATCTGGAGGGATGGAAAGATCGTGCGTTCGGACAAAACCTATTCCGGCTGGGCTCGCGAGGTGGCGCAACAGGAGGGCGTGGCGTTCATCCCGTTGAACGAACTGATTGCGGAGCGTTATGACGCGATGGGGCCCGAGAAGGTGAAGACGATGTTTGGCGATCCCCACACGCACACCAGCCTGATTGGAGCGAAGCTGAATGCCGGGATCGTGGCCGCCGCGCTGCGTGCGCTTCCCGGGGCGCCGCTGGCGCCCTACCTGCGTGCCCAGTGAACGGCGGCGATTGTGAGACCGGCTTCGCCCGCGGGGACGGGCCGGTCAGCCCGCCGCGGTCGCGGCCGTCCGCTTCTTTGGGGCGGCAGTGCGAAGGGTGGGGCCCTCGATCAGGCGGGCGGGGATGGTGGTGAGCGACGGCTCGGCCGGCACGCCAAACTCGTTATGGAGGAGCTGGCCGATCACCAGCTCCGCTGCGCGGGCGCCGAGCTGGGGGGCCTGAAAATCGAGGGCGGCACAATCGTTGTTTGTGCGCAGGGAGTTGAGGCAGACGAAGCCGTGGGTCTTGGGAATCTTCGCGCCGCACTCCTTCATCCATGCCAGCGCCTCGACCTTGTGTCCGAGGACGACATCGGGCTCGTGTTTCCTGAACCAGGCGACGAAATCGTCGCGCGTCACGGATTTCAGACGAAGCACGGGGACGGCATCGATATCGGGCAGATAACGTTGGAGTGCGAGGAATGCGCCCTCCCACCGGAAGTGCAGCCGTTCGTCGTGCAGGATCTCCATGTAGAGGCCGGGCCGCCGGTATCCCCGGGCGTGGAGCGTCTGCAGCAGTGCGATCATGGATCGGTAGTGATCGGAACAGACGCAATGGAGTGGCGGGTGACTGATCAGATAGTCGATGTACACCGCCGTGTAGCGCGGCCAGCTCAGGCTGGAAAAGTCGGGGAATGCGAGCACGGGCAGGATGACGAGGCCCTGGATGCCGCGGGTATGCAGGATGGTGTCGAGGCGGCTGAGTCGGACTCCGTCGGGGCTCGTCTGAAACCGCTCCACCTTGAAGCCCAGCCGATTGGCTCGCTCGGTGACGCCGGCCAGCACGCTTTCGTTGTAGCGCACGGCGTGGTCGGTCTGGGGGCCGTCGATCATCTCGATGGCGCCGATCACTCCGCGGAATTTCTGGCCGGAGGAGCGGCGCAGGTGGGACATCACGGCGGCGGTGAGCGGATTGCGCTCATAACCCGCCGCCTCGGCGGCGGCGCGGACGCGGCTGACGGTTTTGGGATTTACCCTCGGCGAGCCTCGCAGGGCATCGGAGATCGTGGTGCGGGAGAGGCCCAGTGAGCGGGCAAGGGAGCGCAGGGTGGGGGTAGCCATCGGGAGTGGGGTGACCATTGCCTTTCGAGTCCGGGAATCAACGGAATATTCGGACTGGCCGAATTCGTCCCCGAAGACGATCCGAATTCGGACTGTCATGCAGTCGGCGCGGTGGCGTGAGACGGGAGCGCCCGTAGGTTTCCGCAGGCTCATCCATCTTCCCCTCCCCATGATCCGCAAAGCCTTTGTGATGTCCGTCAACGCCGGATGCGAGACCGAGTACGAGCGCCGCCACAAGCCGATCCGTGCCGAGCTCGAGGCGGTGCTGAAGTCGCACGGGGTTTCCAACTATTCCATCTTCCTGCTCCCGCAGACCCGCCAGCTCTTCGCGTATGTGGAAATCCAGGACGAGGCCCGCTGGGCGGCGATCGCCCGGACGCCCGAGTGCCAGCGCTGGTGGAGCCACATGGCGGACGTGATGCCGGCAAACGCGGACCACAGCCCGGTATCGGAGACTCTCCGGGAAGTATTCCATCTCGACTGAGCACCCGGCGGCGCGGAACGCCGCGCGCCCCATTTCCAAACCTCCGCGGCGAACCCCTGGCCGTCGTCCAACCCCGCCAACCGTCCCCGTCATGTCGAAGCAGGTCTCCCGTCGTGAGTTCGTGAAGAGTGCAGTCCTTGCCGCGGCCGGGACGCGGCTGGCCGGCTCGCTGGCCGGGGATACCCTGCCGGGCGGGCATGCGGTCACGGTGCCCGTCGGCCGTCCCGGTTCGGCGGACGTGCGGTGGCTCGACGGCGCGCCACCGGCGGCGCTGACTGGCGCGTCGTGGGGAATGCCCTGGCCCGTTGGAAGGCATACTGCGGGCACCCGCTTCTCGCTTCGCACGCGCTCGGGATCGCAGGTGCCGCTGCAGAGCTGGCCGCTGGCAACCTGGCCGGACGGCTCGCTCAAGTGGACGGCGCATGCGGTTCCCGCGGACCTCCGTCTGGAAGACGGCTACGAGGTGGTGCCCGGTGAGCCCTCAGAGCCTGCAAATCCGCTGAGCGTGCGGGATGCGGACGGGATGATCGAGATCGACACGGGCGTCATTCGGGCCCGCGTGGCCAAGACCGGCCGTGTGCTTGTGTCCAGTGTGACCCGCGGCGGGGTCGAGATCCTGCGCAATGGGCGGCTCGTGCTGCTCCGTCAGGAAACGCCGGAAGCGGGCGAGGAGCCGCAGGCATTCGAGGGTGAAATTGAGCATGCGGTGATCGAGCAGGGCGGCCCGGTGCGAGCGGTGGTGCGGCTGGAGGGCCGGCATGCCGCGGTGGGCGCCGGCCGGGCCTGGCTGCCGTTCATCTTGAGATTCTACCTTTACTCGGGCGGCGATGCGGTGCGGGTGATGCACACGATCGTCTACGACGGTGACGAGCACAGGGATTTCATACGCGGGCTTGGACTGCGTTTCGAGGTGCCGATGCGGGGAGAGCTGTACGACCGGCACATCCGGTTCTCAGGCGAAGGAGAGGGGCTTTTCGGCGAGGCGGTGCGCACGGTGACGGGCCTGCGCCGGGATCCGGGAGAGGAGGTGCGCGCCGCGCAGATTGCGGGCCTGGCGACGCCTCCGATCGACACGTGGAGCCCGGCTGTGTCGCAGCGTCTCCGCTACGTTCCGGCCTTCGCGGACTGGAGCCTGTTCCAGTCCAGCGCCGACGGCTTCGAGATCCGCAAGCGCACCAAGCCCGGGTTCACCTGGCTGAGCTCGGCGCGCGGGCGGCGGGCCGGCGGCCTGGGGTACGTGGGCACGCCGCGGGGGGGCGCGGCCTTCGGAGTGCGCAATTTCTGGGAGAGCAATCCCGCCGAACTCGCGATCGTGGGGGCGGCCGGGGACGTGGCGGAGGTCACGGCGTGGCTGTGGTCGCCGCGGGGCGGGGCGATGGACCTGCGGGGGTATCACGACACGATGGGCGAGGACACCTACGCGAAGCAGCTGGAGGCGTTGGACATCACGTATGAGGATTACGAGCCTGGCTTCGACAAGCCGGAGGGTGTGGCTCGCACGAGCGAGCTGTTCGTCTGGGCGCTGCCGGCGACGCCGTCGCGCGAGCGTCTTGCGCAGCTGGCCGGGGCCGTGCGGACGCCGCCGGTGCTCGTGACCACGCCTGCGTACCTCCAGGCCTGCGGGGTATTCGGAGGGCTGTGGACGCCGGTGGACCGCTCGACGCCGGCGCGCGCCGCGATCGAGGACAGGCTGGCCTGGAACTTCCGGTTCTACGAGCAGCAGCGGGAGGAGCGCCGGTGGTATGGATTCTGGAACTACGGGGACGTCATGCACACCTATGACGCGGACCGTCACGAGTGGCGGTACGACGTGGGCGGCTTTGCGTGGGACAACTCGGAGCTGTCGACCGACATCTGGCTGTGGATGTATTTCCTGCGGACGGGGCGCGCGGACGTATTTCGGTTTGCAGAGGCGATGACGCGGCACACGGGCGAGGTGGACGTGCACCACGTGGGCCGCTTTGCGCCGCTGGGCTCCCGTCACAACGTGCTTCACTGGGGCTGCAGCGCGAAGCAGCTGCGCATCAGCACGGCGGCCAACCGGCGCTACTACTATTACCTCACCGGCGACGAGCGTTTCGGGGAATTGATGAGCGCGCAGGTGGAGGCGCTGCGGACGTTGGCGATGATCCAGCCCGGCCGGAAGGTCATGCCAGCGGACCGTGTTGCGCCGCCCGATCCCCATGCCACGGGAGCCTATGTGGGATTCGGGACGGACTGGGGATCGATTGCCGCGGCGTGGCTGACGGAGTGGGAGCGCACCGGCGATGTGCGCATACGGGACCGCCTGGTTGCGAGCATGCGGTCGATCGCGGCGCAGCCCGAGGGGTTTTTCACGGGCGGGGCGCGGATCGATTTCGATTCGGGGGTGTTTGCGCGCTCGGGCGATCCCCGGCCGCACGCCTCGCACCTGAGCGCGGTCTTCGGACTGGTGGAGATCTGCGCGGAGCTGAACCAACTGCTGGACGAACCGGCGTTTCGGAAAGCCTGGCTGGAGTATTGCGAACTCTACAACGCGTCCCCGATGGAGCAGGAGCAGGTACTTGGGCCGGGGATACACGACCACAGCCTGCGGCAGGCGCATTCGAGGCTCACGGCCTATGCGGCG
>JAJXVO010000182.1 GCA_021782105.1 bacterium | reverse complement strand
GGTGGAGACCATGGCGATGCGTGGAAGGGAGGAAGGATCGTCTGGGACTGTGGATGACGCCATAGCGTGCTCGTGTTCTTTCGTTGGTTGAGGGATGGACCGATGGACCCGAGCGCGGGTCGGCGGCAATGGAGTGATCATCGCCGCTCCGGCGCGTCTCGTTCCAGAAAACGAGCCTGACTTTTCTGACAGGTGTTTTCGGGAGATTGGGTCTTGCTGATTTCCGCTCCGAGGCCGCAATCGCACTGCACACGCATGACACTTCTGGAAGGCACCGTCTTTCTTCTTCTTCTCCTGCTGTCCCTGCCGGGCCTTTGCCGCCGCTACAGGCGCCCGGGCCTTCTCTATCCCGCCTACATCGTGGCGGGCGCCATCGCAGGGGCATTCATGCGCGAGGCTGTGATCGATTCGTGGCGCGAATTTGGCGAACTCGGCTTTATCCTGCTCCTGTTCTCCGTGGGCCTCGAAGTTGAGTTGCCGGAACGCCGCGATTCCTGGATCGCCCTCCGCCGTGCCCTTGCCTGGATGGCTCCCCAGGCGGCCCTCATCACGGGAGCCCTGGTCTACGCCGGCCTGCCTGTCGCCCCCAGCCTCGGCGCAGCCACCGCCCTGTCGAGCACCTCGGTCGGCATGGCCTACGTTCTCTGGAAGCACCACCATTTCCCCACTGACAAGGCACGCAAGACCTTCCTCGAGTGGATGGTCGCCACCGAGGTCGTCACAATCGTCCTGCTCGCCACAATGGGGCCTGTGATCGAAGGGGCTGCGTGGTGGCTGGCACTGCTGAAATTTGGAGGCCTGTTGTGCGCCGCGGCCATGGCCGCCTACATCGCGATGAGGGTGGTGCCCCGCTTCGCCGAAGCCCTCAAACGGGGAGTCAAGGTCGACACCCCCCTGCTCGTGCTGGCGTTGTTTGCGATCTGCGCCGTCGGCAACCGGCTCGGACTGAGCGCACCCAAGACGGCCTTCGTGCTTGGTCTGTTCATCAGCCGGTCCACCGGCGAGGAGGTGGAGCTCAATCACAGGCTGGAGCCTCTTCGCGACCGCATGTTCGTCCCCGTCTTTTTTTTCGGTCTGGGCACGCTCCTGCGCGTTGAATACCTGAAGACCTGGCCCTTCTACGCGGCCATCGTCGCAGGGCTTGCGCTCTACGGACTGCGCCGGGCGATCTTCGGCCAGTTTTTTGCGAAGCGCTTCGCCGTGGAGGCCAACGCCCACGGCATCGCGGCACCCATGCTCACGATGGGCGCCGTCGCAGTCGACATCCTCCATCGCTCCGGCGCCTCACCCCGGCTGGTCGCCTGGACCCTCACCGCAAGCATCGTGCTCAGCCTTTGCCCGGCGTTCCGATCGGCCTCCGGCGAACCGGGGCTCTCAACCTATGAACCCACCATGGCGGCGCCAGAAGCCATGTCCGAACTGAACGAAGGCGAAGGACTCTGAGCACCTGCGGCTCGCGTTGCTGAACTAGCGTTTCATCGGATTTCGGAACCTCGCCTTGCGTCCAAGTTCGCGTTCGATCGCCAGCAGGCGATTGTACTTCGCGATCCGCTCGGAACGGCAGAGCGACCCCGTCTTGATCTGTCCTGCGTTGGTTCCCACTGCCAGGTCGGCAATAAAGGTGTCCTCCGTCTCGCCCGAACGATGCGAGATGACGGTCCGATACCCGGCCTTCTGCGCCATCGAGATCGTTTCAAGGGTCTCGCTCAAGGTGCCGACCTGGTTGAGCTTGATGAGAATGGCATTCGCAATCCCGTCCCGGATGCCTTCGGCGAAGATTTTGGGATTCGTGACGAAATTGTCGTCGCCAACCAACTGCAGGCGACCGCCGAGCCGTTTGGTCAGCGCCTTCCAGCCCACCCGGTCTTCCTCGCTCATGCCGTCTTCGATCGAGACGATCGGATAACGTTTCGCCCAGGCAGCCCACTGCGCCACCATTTCTGCCGGCGAATGCCGGGAGCGATCCGACTTTTTCATCACGTAAACTCCATCCTCGAAAAACTCGCTCGCGGCCGGATCGATCGCCAGCGCGATGTCCTTTCCGGGCTTGTAGCCCGCCTGTCGAATCGCCTCCACGATGACCTCCACCGCCTCATCGTTCGATTTCAGATTTGGCGCAAATCCCCCCTCGTCGCCGACGGCGGTCACGAGTCCGCGCTTCTGGAGAATCTTTTTGAGGATCGCAAAGGTCTCGGCTCCGTAGCGCAGGGCCTCGGCAAAATTGGGGGCCCCGACCGGAAACAGCATGAATTCCTGGAAATCGACGTTGTTGGCCGCATGGGCTCCGCCGTTGACGACGTTCATCATCGGGACCGGCAGAAGTCGCTCCGCCTTCTGCGCCCCCCTGCGCAGGCCACGAATGTGCTCGTACAGCGGTTTGCGCGAATCGAGCGCCGCGGCACGGCACACGGCCATCGACACGTCGAGAATGGCGTTGGCGCCGAGCTTGGATTTGTTCTCGGTGCCATCCATCTCGCACATCAGTGCATCGATCGCCCCCTGGGCCTCGGGCGGCGCATCGCGTAGCAGCGGGGCGATGAATCGGTTCACGTTCGCCACAGCGTTCAACACGCCTTTGCCCGAATAACGTTTCGGATCGCCGTCGCGCAATTCAATCGCCTCCCGGCTGCCGGTCGACGCTCCCGACGGCACACAGGCGACCGCCTCGATGCCGTTGGCCAGAGTTACCACCACCATGACGGTCGGGTTCCCGCGGGAATCCAGAATTTCCATTGCCCGGACATTTTTTATTTTGCTCATAGGGAAAATCGAAGTTTCGGCCCGCGTTCGGGCATGCCACCCAATCCATCCTCCGGGATCGGCCGGGGCCGCCTGGCCGCCGCTCCGTTGCCCCGCGCGCGCCCAACCCGTCAAGCGATTCATCCTCCCTGGGGTCATCCCCGCCAGACAGGGTGCGGACCAAGTCGGTCTCTTTGGCCGGGCGCATGTTCAATGGCAGTCCTCCGTGACTCGGCGCCTGTCAGGCTCTCCTGCAGCCATCCCAACCAGGGTGTCACCATGGCAGGACGGAACGCCGCAGTCGCACGGTGAATGCCGGCGCCAGGAGGCCGGAGACGGCGGTCGGCTCATACGGGTGTTGGACATGATGACGGTGGGTTCAGCATCGATACTGAGGAGTCATCAGCCCCGGAGGAGGCGGTTCACCCGCAGCGCGGGTCGGCAGAATCCATTGCCATGCCCGATCCTGGAAACAATCCGGCCCCAGGCAATCCGAAAGCAGGCCGTCGGCGACGCACACGGCGCGCAGCCCGTCCACCGCCGCCGTCACAGAAAAATGGCTACACCAATGGGCCGCGCGGTCACAGCGGCCCCGGGGCCCAAAAACCGCCTCAGCTCCCGGGCTTGGTCGCCGGGATGCGGGCGAGCGCCTCGGGCACCGCGTCCGCCGGGTAGGTTGGGAAGCTCATTTCGAGCAGCGAAACCACAGGAATGTCGAACTTCGTCTGTCCCGCACTGCGGTCAACCAGCATCGCCACGCCCGCGACCTCGCCTCCGAGCTTGCGGACGATGTCGAGGCACTCGACCACGCGACCTCCGCGCGTCACGACGTCCTCCACCACCAAAATCCTCTCACCCGGTGCGATCTTAAAGCCGCGACGAAGCACCAGGACATTGTTTTCCTTCTCGGCAAAGATGAACCGGACCTTCGCCTGACGCGCCACTTCCTGGCCGATGACGAGGCCGCCCATCGCCGGAGCCAGGACGGTCTGGAACTTCAGCGAGGCGAGCTTGCAGACGAGCAGCTGGGCCAGGCGCTCGACGGCGTCCATGTGCTGGCACACCTGAGCGCACTGGAAAAAGTGCCCGCTGTGAAGGCCGGAACGGAGGACGAAATGACCTTCGAGCAAGGCCTGTGTGCGCCTGAAAATGTCGAGTACTTCCTGCTGCATCGTGTCCATGACCTGCGCACGGTGCCGGTCCCGACGAAAAAGCAAAGCCGAATCTTCAGCACCCGTCTGCGTCCCGACGCGAAATCCGCTCCGCAGTCGTCCCCTCCCGCCCCGAAATCCGCGCCCCCCCGGCCCGCTACGGATCGTCGCACGGACGCGGATCCCGCATGCCCGTCCATCCTTGCGTTTGGCAGCAGGCCAAATCCGCGCCGCCAGAGTGTGTCTCAAGCGGCTTCATATTACCGCAATCCATTGCTTGCACCCAACTTGTCGCCAGGACGCCCTTTTCTCCTTGGCCGCCTTCCCGCCCGGAATTGTGCTTCCCAAGTCATGAACAATCCACGCGAGACCATTCCTTTGGAGGACGAGTTGGGAGACGTCCTCGACAAGGCAATGGGGCTTGCGGGCGTCAGCACCGAGGACGCCGCCGCGCAGGCGGGCATAGAGTTGTCTCGACTTCAGGACGCCCTGGACTGGCGCAGCGATTTGAACTGCGACGAGATCGGCCGGCTTGCCCGCGTGCTTTCCCTCAACGAGGTCGGCTTGGGCGCCATCGCGAGCGGGGCCTATCCCCAGCCCGAGGTGGGCGGCCTGCCCTTCTGCCTTTATCCCCTGCGTATGCCGCACGGCATCGGGGTCGTGAATGCCTATATCGTCGCGGAATGCGGCAGCGAACGGGGACTGCTGTTCGACACGGGTCCCGGCCTGTGCGCGCTGAGGTCCGTATGGCCCGCCAACATCAAGTATATCGACGCGGTCTTTCTCACCCATGTCGAGGCCGAGCACGCGGGGGGACTCTGCGAGGTCGTCGCCAGTCTACAAATACCCAAGGCCTTCACCCCGCCCGGCGCCGTTTCGCCCTGCGGTCAGCCGCTGCCCGACGGCGCAAAATGGACCGGACCGTACCTGACCGTGACCGCGTTTCACACTCCGGGCCACGCGGCGGCTCACAACGGTTACCTCGTCGAGACGGTCTGCGGCTGCCAGTGCCGGAAACTCTTCATCTCGGGCGACCTCCTCTTCGCCGGCTCCGTCGGCTGCGCCTTCTATTGCAGAAACCGCCTCCGCGACAGCGTGCGGCGCGTGCTCGGTGCGCTGCCCGCCAATGCCGTGCTCGCACCGGGACACGGTCCGCTCACGACCGTCGCGAACGAGCAGCGCTACAATCCGTTCGTCGTCTGATTAAGGAAGCGGGGAGCGAGGAGCGGGAATCGAGAATGACTCCCGCGGCGCGGAACTGCACCGCAGTGAACGAGACGGTACGACGACGACGCCGGACTCCGGACCTCCGACGACCACCCTCCCCGTCAGTCACTCCACGGGCATCTCGGACACTGCGTTCGCGGTCAGCTGCACCAGGCTGTTGAGCGAAGTGAAGTGCTGGCTCAGGTCGAAGTCGCCGCCCAGGCCGCCGACGACGCGGTCGAACAGGTCCTTCTTGGAAGCCTTAAGGGCCTGGATGCGCTCCTCGATCGTGCCGGCGGTGACCATGCGGTACACGAACACGGTATTAGTCTGTCCGATACGATGGACGCGATCGACCGCCTGCGCCTCGACGGCAGGGTTCCACCAGGGGTCCAGCAGGAAGACATAGTCGGCCGCGTGCAGCGTGATCCCCGTTCCCGCCGCCTTCAGCGAAACCAGCATCACGGCCGCGCCCGACGCGGTCTGGAAGGCCTGCACGGGCTTGAGCCTGTCGAGGGTCATGCCCGTGAGTTCATACCGCGGCAGTTCAGGGAAGCTCTGTATCAGCGCCTCGCGCACGCGATCCAGAAGCATGACGAACTGCGAGAAGATGACGACCTTGTGGCCGCCTCCGATGATCTCGGCGAGTTTCTCGACGAGCACCGTGATCTTGCCCGAGTCGGCGAGCGGGGCCTTGCGCCACGGAAGCATGTCGGGATCGCAGCAGGTCTGCCGCAGTCGGGTGAGCAGGGCCAGGAAGCCGAAGGATTTTTCGCGCATCGCCGCGCCCACGTCGTCGCCGAGCCGCTCCAGGCCCTCGCTGCAGATGCGGGCGTATTCGGCGCGCTGCACGTCGGTCAGCGGACAGATCAGGTCCATCTCCAGTTTCGGCGGCAGTTCCTGGGCGACCTCGCCCTTCGTGCGGCGCAGGATGAACGGCGCCAGTTGCGCGCGAAGGCGCTCGAGGGTGCCGTTGCGGTCCAGATGCAGCGCGGATTCGAAACCGGTCCGGGAGCCGAGCAGTCCGGGCAGGAGGAAGCGGAAGATCGACCACAGGTCCAGCTGGCGATTCTCCAGGGGAGTGCCGGTGAGCACAATGCGATGGTGCGCATGCACCGCGAAGCAGGTCTGCGTCGTCTTGGCGTCGGGATTCTTGATGAATTGCCCCTCGTCCAGCACCGCGTAGGCGAACTGCACGCTCTCGAGCAGACTCCGGTGTTTCCTCAACTGGGTGTAGCTGGCGAGCCAGAGCACGGAATCCTTGCGGCTGGTGAAATCGTGTCCGCCCTTGAGCACGTCGACGGCGATCTCCGGGAAAAACTTCGCGATCTCCTCGCGCCAGACCGGCACCACGCTCGCGGGACAGACGATCAGGCTGGGCTGCTCCCGGTTGGGACGGGATGCCAGCAGGGCGAGCACCTGCAGCGTCTTTCCAAGTCCCATCTCGTCGGCCAACAGGCCGTGGCACCCGACTTCGCAAAGGTGGTGAAGCCATTCGACGCCCCGGCGCTGGTAGGGACGCAGGAGTTCGGGCAACACAGGCGATTCCGACGGCGCCGCCAGCACGCGCTGGCGCCACTCCTCGATCTCCGGGGTGAGCGTGAGTTTGAAGCGGGCCTGGGTGAACAGGGAGAAAATGAGGTACGGCGAGATCGGCCCCTCGCCCTGGGTTTCCGCCACGTTCTGCTGCCAGGCCCGGTAGGCCTCGAACCGTTCGGGCGTGAGCGCCACGATGCCAATGCTCGGGAGAATCGTGGGGGCGCCCCCGTGCCGCGTGAGCGCCGAAATCTCCGCGTCGGAGAGCAGCCGCTCGCCCGCTCGGAAGATCCACCGAAGGTTCAACCCCTCCGCCTCGCCGCCCGCACCGCTGTGCCGCTCCGCCACCGCCTCGATCTCCACCGATCGCGTCCCCTTGAGGAGATTCTCCGCCTTGTCGTCGAGTTCGACCGCAAAGAGCTTCCGCCACGCGGGAACCACAATCTTCAGGAAGTTGGGAATCTCGACCAACGATCCCATCGTGTAGACGCCACTCTCCTGGTCGTAGGTGAAATGGGCCTTGCGCGCATAGGCCGCCAACCCGATCAGCTTCGAACGCTCGATGCTCGAGATATGGCCGTTGTTCTCGGCGTGTGCCGCCTTCCCCAGCGCGAGCTTCAGAGCCTTCCCATCCTTTTCGATCCAGAAGGTCTGGAAGGTCAGGCCCGAGGTCTTTGTCTTGAAAACGAGTTTTACGCTGCGCGGCGGAGCGTCCGGACCCTTGATCCCTCGCTCCCCGTTGGAATTCGCCCCCGGCCTCGCACCGTTCCCATTCGCAGGACGCGGGACGCCATGACCGTTGGATGGCTCGACCGCCGGAGTCGCCACGCCCGACCTCGCCTCTCCAGTCTGGATTATCCGCCCGCCCGAACCGAGCCCTTCGGGCAAAAGCTCCGGAATCGGCGAGATCTCGTCGGCCACAAGTTCCTCGATCTCATGCAAGCCCGCAACCGCGAGCGCCCGAGCCACCTCCATGTCCGTCGACGACGAACGCACCACAAGGCCCTCGGCGTTCCACTCAATCACCGCATATTGATCATGTTTGTCGATTCGGCGATGCACAATTGCATCTTGGTGAGTGAGTTCCAACTCACGCACTTCGCCATCCCTATAAATCCTCCGCCCCTCTTCGAGTTGGGTGGAGGCAAAGGAGGATTCCCAGTCCGAATCCAGCTTTTCGAACCAAAATTCGAGCGACTGAGGAGTATAGACACGTTTGGGGCCGTGCGACTGCATCTACAAAAAAGGCGAACCTAGGCTATGAACGACATAGGGCAACCCCGAATTTAGCCCTATCGAGAATTTTTATTCATCTACCTGAAAACATTTTACGATATTCTAACACCTTCCGTTTCGGTTTTGGTCCACCACGTCGTTCACCGATGCCGGATTCGCGGTCAGGAGCCCGTCATCGGCG
>JAJXVO010000006.1 GCA_021782105.1 bacterium | reverse complement strand
CATCGAGGTCCTCGACGCCAAGGGCCAGCACATCGAGGGCAAGGTTACGGGCCTTTGATCGGGGCTTCGCCGCACCCCGCGCCGCGACGATCCGAACCCGCCTCGCGCCCGCTCCGCCGGCGGCGGTTCACGGATCGCTCCACGCGTCGCTAGCCAATACCGGCCGATGCTCCCCAACACGGCCTTCTTTCACGCATCGCACAATTATCGTGAATTTCCTCCAACAGTAACCTTCGTGTAATCCTGGGTCGGTAGAATACCGTGGATGGAAAGCGACTACACCACGGACAGGAGCAGGACCGCCGGGAAAACGGCCGACACGATCGGGGCGGAAGCCCATTTGCATCGGACGGACGCCGGAGAAATTCTCCGCTGCCCGAGTCACCGAGCGCGAAGCGAAACCGGGGGCGGGCTGGAGAAACCACGTGCATCCCTGAAAGTGACGAGCTGAGAAATCAATGGAAGGAGTGAACCAGATCATCGAACTTGCGTTGGGATTACGCGGGACGCAGTGGCGACTGGAATCCGTGCACCTCGACAAGGAGGCGCGCTTGGTGACGATCCGTCTCGGATTTGAAAAGAACGCGAAGTTTTCGCATCCGGAGACCGGAGAGATGCTGGAGTGCGAAGATACGGAGGAACGGGTTTGGCGGCACGTGAACTTTTTCCAATATGCGTGCGAAGTGAAGGCGCCATTGCCGCGGGTCGGAGGAGGCGGACCCCAAGGGCCATCGAAGCAGGCTGTCGAGGTGCCTTGGGCGCGGCCTGGAAGCGGGTTCACGTTGTTCCTCGAGGCTATGAAGATGGACCTGCCAGCCTGCGATTTCGCCGCCGCCGCCGATCCCGTCGTCCGAAACGGCCAACAAACCTACCGGCACGCGGCGAATACTCTTGGCCTTGTTCGCGAAGCCCACGTTCGCGCTCGGACGGCGCCTTCGCACACCCGCGAAGAGCGACTGGCGATCATCCGGATTTCCGAATCCGTTGATTTCGGGAGGACGCGGGATTCAGCCACCAACAGCCCTCATTTGAAGCACTGGATGGACCTCGCAAAATCGCGTCTCCTCAACGCAGTCGGCGCCGCCTTCAACGGACTCCGCCGTGGCGGCGCACACGGCCCATGGGGCTCCGAACCGACCGCCCAGGCCTCAGAGCAATGAGCTTCCTGCGCAACGACGTTCCCAACTGCGGAATTTCCAAGGGCATTTTCTATCCTCATGGATCCCTGTCCCAACTTGACCTGAGCCAGGATCCGCGGGTGCTCTCTCCACTTTGGCCTATCCTGCTCCCTTCATCGTTGACTCCATCGCCACCCGGCAGCTGCCGGCCTAAGGCGCTCCTCTCATATTGTGAACTCAACCCGCTTTCTAAGCCGGTGCCGCCGCTTCCTTCACACGCTCATCTTCGCCGTCGTGTGCGGCAGTATCGCCGCCGCCATGACGCCTGGCACCGGCTCGGTCACAGGCGCCCTGATCGACATCGCGTCCGGCAGGCCCGTCGCCTCGGCCAACCTGACCGTTTTTCGCGAACCGGGACGGCATGTCGTCGCGCGCGACAGGACGGATGCCCGTGGGCAGTTCCATTTCGCAGGGCTGCCGGACGGCGCCTACTCGCTCGACTTCGCGGCGGACAATGCCCGCAAAATCACGAATTTCTCCCTCTCCCAGGACCACGACAAGATCGACCTTGGAAACCAGTTCATCGCCACAGGCGGCTCCGTTGAGCTGGCCAAGATGACCGTCTCCTCGACCAGGGCCCGCTTCTACGAATCCATCGACCGCAAAGTGTACGACGTCGGCAGCAACCTCCAGAGCGCAGCCGGATCCGCGAGCAGCATCCTGGAAAACATCCCGTCGGTTGAGGTCGATTTGGACGGCAAGGTCAGCCTGCGCGGAAACAGCAACGTGCAGATCCTGATCAACGGCCGGCCCTCGGCCATGCTGTCCGCCGCCAACCGCGCGATGTTCCTGGAGCAACTTTCCGCCGATTCGATCGAACGCGTGGAAGTCATCACCAATCCCGCCGCCAACTACCAACCCGACGGGACCGCCGGTATCATCAATCTGGTCATGAAGCACAGTCACGCCCCTGGCCTCTCGGGCTACGGCCGGGCCTTCGTGGGCAGCGCGCGGCGGGCAAACGGCGGCCTATCGCTCAATTACAATCCGGGTTTCTACAACGTTTTCGGCACCGTCAACGTGCGCCAGGATGACCGCTATCGCACGAGTCAGGAGACGCGCAGGCACACGGACTCCTCCACCAACACGCCGATTTCGACCAACCAGACCAGCTCCGAGCACATGCGTCCGCTTTCCAGGCTGGTCGAGTTGGGCGGCGACGTGAATCTCACGCCCCTCGACAAGCTCCACGCCACCACAAGCTATGATTACCTCTCGTTCTACCGGACTTCGACCGTGAGCAACCTCGCGCAGACCGTGGGGGGCCCCGTTTCGCTGGACTACAACCGGTTCCGGACCGACCCGGAATGGCACAAGACCGTCGAGCTCACCACGCGCGAGGAACACACTTTTGCGACGCCGGGCACCGAACTCGACGTGGGTTTCAGATACGAATGGCATCAGGAGCTCGAGAACAACCGCTACCAGAACGTCTACCGCACGCCCGCGACGCCCGACGAATTCGACACTACCCGCATGCACCCGACGGACTCCGGCACGAACGCCACCGTCGACTACACCCACCCCTTCGCCGGCGGGGCAAAGTTCGCCGCCGGATACTCCGGCGACGCGAACACCTACGACACCGATTTCCGGGCGACCACCTTCGACCCCGCCTCGGCCGCCTGGGTCGTCGACCCGCTCCAGACCAACCACTTCATCTACAAGGACTGGATCGACGCAATCTACGCCACCTTCGGGCGCCCGATCGGCCGCTTCGGATTCCTCGCGGGGGCTCGGGTGGAGCGCACCCTCGTCCACACCGACCAGCTCTCCACCGGCGCGACCGACCGCACCGAATATTTTCGCCTCCACCCCACCCTGCACCTCTCCTACCAGCTCTCCGACACGTCCCAGCTGCAGCTCAACTACAGCCACCGCGTCCGACGCCCCGAGAGCGACGATCTGAATCCATTCCCCGAATACCAGGACCCCTACAACCTCCGTGCCGGCAACCCGAAGCTCATGCCCGAGGAAACGCACTCGCTCGAGGCGGGCTACAGCTACAACCGGGACAGCACGAGCTACGTGGCGACTGTGTACTACCGGGACACCTACAACGCGTTCACCACCGTCACGCGGTACGTCGACGCAGTGACCCTGCTGACCACCCAGGAGAACCTGTCCTCCAACCAATCCGGGGGACTTGAGTTCGGCGCCGCCCGACCGCTCAGCCAGGCCGTCGACCTGAACTTCAGCTCGAACGCGTATTATAGTCAGATCGACGCAAGCAACCTCGGCTTCAGCGAAAGGCGCTCGACGATCGCCTGGATGGCCAAGCTCAACCTGGATTGGAAGCCGACGAAGCGGGACAATGTCCAGGTGGACGCCCACTACGCCGGCAAACGCCTCACCGCTCAGGGTTATCGCCTTGCTTCGCACTACATGAACCTCGGACTCAGGCACCAATTTCCCGGAACGGGCCTCTCGTTCATCGTCACGATCTCGGACCTGTTCAACACCAGGAGGGAACGGACGGTGATCGATACACCCGCCCTTTACGACAATCTGCTCCGCCGTCGTGCGTCGCGGGCCGTGTATGCGGGTTTCGTCTACTCCTTCGGCAGATCGTCGAAAAATGCGAAGGGATCCGACTTCGACTTCTCGCTCTGAACGCCTCCCTCTCCCCTCGCCGAAGCCCCCCTCTGCGCCATCATCCGGGTGTGCCCTTTGGGCAGCACACCCTCAAAGTACCATCGGTCGGTCCGTGGCCGGACCGACGACTTAGGCTTTGACGTTGAAGTAACGACTCGTGCCGGTTTTCGGTCCGTTTGCCGGAGCCGACTGGGCGGTCTGAGCCTGTTCCTTCGCCAGTTTTTGCACTGCCTGCTGGTCGCCTTTGGCGGCCTCCGCCTTCGTTTGTGCAACCGTCTCCTTGGCCTCCTGAGCTGCGCTCGAGAACGCCGTTCCTGATATGCTTTGAATGCTCATTTGAATGTTGTTTTGTCCTTGTCCGTTTCTGTTCGTGGTTCTGCTGGACAAACCAACATCGACCGGCATTCCCCGAACTTGAGGCTTGCCGGAGCAGTGGGGCAAACGACGCGGTCAAAACGCCCGGCTGCGGGCAAACCGCGTAGTGCGTTCTTGGTGACACCTTCCCAGCTGCCGCTCACCCCTCCCGGGAGAGCTCGATCGAGCGGTCGCGGGCGGCGATGACGGTCTCGAGGATCGTATCCCTGAAACCGCGCGCCTCCATGCGCTTGAGCCCGGCATAGGTCGTGCCGTTCGGCGAGGTCACCTGGTTGCGCAGCTCCTCGGCCTCCGCCGTGCTGCGCGCCATCAGTTTTGCCGATCCCAGGATCGTCTCCACCGCAAGCGAATAGGCCGCCTCGCGCGTGAGCCCCGCCGCGACTCCCGCCTCACGCAGTGCCGCCGCAAATTCAAAGACATACGCCGGGCCGCTCCCGCTCAACGCCGTCACCGCGTCGAGCAGCGATTCCTGCAACTCGACGGTCTTCCCCAGAGAGCCGAGGATCGCCGTCACGATCGAACGGTCGCCGTCGCTCAAGGGCCTGAGGGAGCACCACCCCGTGATTCCCGCACCGATCTGGCCCGGGGTATTGGGCATCGCTCGGACGACGTTGCGCGCACCCGGGAAGGTTTGTGCGATGCGTTCGATGCGCTTTCCCGCCAGGATCGAAAGCACCAGCTTTCCGCCCGTCAGCGCCACCAGGCTCGCATCGAGCCCGCTCAGTTGCTGCGGCTTGCACGCAAGCACCACCGCCTCGGCTTTCGCCAGCAAGTCCGGCAGCGACCCGGCCAGTCGTATGCCGGTCGCCTCGGCGAGATGCTTGGCCGTGTCGTCGTTGCCGCCAATGCACGCAAGGTCGGAGGGACGCGCCGCGCCGCTCGAGATTAGTCCGCCAACCATGGCCGAGGCCATGCGTCCGGCGCCGATGAATGCGATGTTGCTCATGCTGAGGCACCACAAAGCAGCGAATCCCCTAAAGCGCAAGGACGCGGCCCACCTTCAGGCGCCCGCCGAATTCTGCGCCGCCGCCAGCTCCACCATGACCATGCAGACGTCGTCCTCCAACGCCGCCCCTTTTTCAACGCCCAGGAACGCGCGCAAATCCCCGAGCACCCCGTCCATGAGCGCCTCCTTTCCCTCCGCCATCCTCGAGCGCACCGAGGCCAGAAGCCGGTCCGCACCGAACGCCTCCCCCTTCGAGGTTTCCGCCTCGTATAGGCCATCCGTGAACAGAAGCACGCTGTCGCCCGGGGCCAACATGAGCGAGTGCGAGGCATAGTCGGCATCAGGCAGCAGCGCGATCGCAGGATCGGGTCCGCCCGCCGAGGCCAGGTACTCCACCACCCCCGCGGTCCGGCGGATCAGGATCGGATTCGGATGCGCCGCGTTCGCGTACCTCAGTTCCTTGCGCGTGGCGTCGATCACCAAATAGAACGCAGTCGCAAACAGGACCGTGTCGCTGCGCTGTAGGATCGCCCTCAGGGCCCGATTCAGCTCCTCCATCATCCGCCCCGGCTCCGCCGCCCACACGATCGTCTCCTCCAACAGCCCGCGGATAAGCGCCGTCACCAAAGAGGCACGAACGCCGTGGCCCATGACGTCGCACAGGAAAACCCCCGCCGCCGTGTGCGCCACCGGGAAAACCTCGAAAAAGTCCCCCGCCATCGCACTGCTCGGGATCCAGCGATGCGCAAACTGCAGCGTGCTCTGTCCCGGAGCCGCGTTCTTTGGCACCACCGGATACTGCGAGGGCAGCAGCGCCTCCTGAACGTCGCGCGCCACCGCGAGCTCCGCCTCCATCTGCGCGTTCTTCTGGCGCAGCTCCTCGTTCGATCGGGCCAGCTCCGCCTCCAGACGTCGCGTCTCCAGCGCCGCCGTCATCGCCCGCCGGATCGTCGCCTGGTCGAGCGACGCCTTGATCAGATAGTCGCGAGCCCCGCGTTTCATCGCCTCCACCGCGATCTGCTCGTTTCCTCCCCCGGTCAGCATGATGACCGCCGGACGCCGGTCCTTCGGCATCTCCTGGATGCGGCCAAGCAGAACCAGCCCGTCCGTGTCCTGTAGATGGTAGTCCAAAAGCACCAGTTCGTAACGCCGCCGCTCCAGCTCCTCCAGCATCACCGCCCCCGTCGTCACCCACGTCGCCGAACACCGCAGGCTGTCGCCCATGCGACGCACAAGCAGCTGCAGCCAGGCCCCAACGGAGGGGTCGTCATCCACAATCAAAACCGGAATGGGCGACTCGGGCATGGTGGGAGGGCCGTGTCCCGGACTCTCGCCGGGCCGCAGGCGACTATATGCGCCGGCGCCAGCGGGAGAAGGCTTAAGTGTCCCGAAGCGCAGACCGTCCTGCCGCGCTCATTCGAACAACCGGACTTCCGACAGCCACCACTGCCCTTCCTTCTTCTCGATCCGGCCCAAAAACTCCCGGCCGGGCGAGAGGCTGCGCATCATCGCGGGATCGACGCGCACCGGAAGGTCACCGGGGCGGAATAGTCCGGGCACCGCAGTGTGATGGATCGTCAGCGCGGCACGATTCGCATCCACCGTCAGAATACGTCCGCGGATCGGATAGCCGGGCAGGCTTCCCGGCCCGCACTTGCAGTCGCTGTCGAGCAGCGCGAGCTGCGCGGCCGCCGGCAGGCGGAGCACGAGGCAGCGCAGGCTCAGCCGCCCGCCCGTCCCCCGCCGGACGATCGTCGCGAGCAGTTCCGCGCGCCTACCCTCCCCCTCCCGAAGCACGGCCAGGCGCACGGGGCCGGGCACTCCCCGCGCCGGAAGCGGCTCGATCAGCGCCGGCATCGACGAGGCCCCGCTCCCGGCGTAACGCCGCAGGTACGTCCCGCCGGGCATGCTGATGTCGCTGCCCGGATTCTCTGTCCAAAGCACCAGCTGCGAGCCGTCGCCCAGGATCGCCACAGCCACCGGCCCCACCGCCCTCCCAAGGTCGCAGCGCTGGGCCTCCGTCCAACGCAGCCCGCCGTCCGGCGTCATCGAATTCAGGATACGAGGCTCGCCGTCCGGCGCCGTGTACCACGAGGCCGCAGCGAGCGGCCCGCTCCGCGAGAGCATCACCGCCGGCACGCCCGGCGCCGCCGCCATCCATCGCGCCCGCCCCACCTGTGTCAAACGCCTCCCACCCGCCTCTTCCACGCGCACCGCTATGGGATCGCCGGCCCCCTCCTTCGTCAGCCCGCGATAGACGACCAGGCTCGATCCGTCCTCAAACCCGGCCAAGGCCGGCGACGCCAGGCTCACCGGCGCAACCAGCACCGACGGCACCGCGCCCGCCGCTGCCTCGTCCGCTTCAAAACACAGGTCCCCGCCCGCGGCGCCCCCAGGTCCGCGGCCGATCCACGCCAGCGTCCATCCGCCGCCCGGCTTCGCCGCCACCGAGGGCCACGCAGACCCTTCCGATCCAGCTGAAATCGCACACGGCGCCGTCCAACTGCGGCCTCCATCAGACGACGTAGCCAGCATCGCCCGCTGCCCGCCACCCGCGGCGCCGCTCACCTCCTCCGTCCACACCACCGCCATTCTCCCGCGCGACCCGATCGCAAGGCGCGGTCCGCCGCCCGCCGTCTCCGACGCAAGGGTCCGTGATACGGCCACCGTCCCGGGCGTCATCCACCGGCCACCCGCTCGGTCAAATTCCGCCACACGCAGCGCCTCCCCCCCCTTTCCACGCTCCACCCAAAGCATCCCCACCGCCCCCTCCGGCGACCGCGCCAACTCCGGCCCTTCAACCAAGGTCCCCACGGGCGTCGCCACCGGTTTGACGTCCACCATGAGGCGCAGATCATAGTGCCGCTCTTGTGCGATCACGGCCGATACCGACAGGGCGAACAGGGCGAGTATCCAAAAGGGGCGCGACATGCCCGGACTCTTCCAATGCCCACCCACCGTGGCAAGCGCGGCGGGCGCCTCCCCCCAACCCTGCGCCGCACTGCCCCCAACCACGCTTTTCCCTCGCCTCCTCTCAGCCTCCCGAGTGCCCTCGTGCCGATGTCCCCTGAGTCAAAACCCGCCGTCACCGTGCTCTCCGGCTTCCTGGGTGCGGGCAAGACGACCGTGCTACGGCATCTGCTCCGGCAAACCGAGGGCGAACGCTGGGCCCTCGTGGTCAACGATGTCGGCTCCATCAACATGGATGCCCGCCTGCTCAAGGGCGAGGCGCTCGGCGACGGCGCCCAGGTCTACGAACTCGGCCAGGGCTGCATCTGCTGTTCCATCCGCGACGATCTCGCCGAGACCGTCTGCCGCCTCGCCGCCGAAGGCTCCTACCACCGCATCCTCGTCGAGACCACCGGCGTGGCCGAGCCACGCGCGATCGCGGGACTCTTCGTGAACAAGAACCTGTTCGGACGCAGCGTCGACGACTTCACCCGGCTGGACGCACTCGTCACCGTGGTCGACGCAGCCGATTTCGGCCGGCGCTGGCGCGGACACTCCGGTCCCAGGCAGGCCGCCTCCGGCCCGCGGGATCTCGTCGAGCTGCTGTTCGAACAGGTCGAATGCGCCGATTTGATCGTCCTCAACAAGAGCGACCTCGCCGCGCCGCGCGAGCTCGACGAGCTCGAAACCGGCCTGCGCGGCCTCAATGCCGGGGCGGAGATCCTCAGGACCGAGCTGGGACAGGTGCCCAGGGAATGGATACTCGGACGATCCCTCTTCGCCCGCGAGCGCACCCTCGCGGCCGCCCGCTGGATTTCCGAACTCAACACGGCGGCGGCCCCCGCCCCGGCGGCGCCCCGCCCCGCCCGCCCCTCGGCCGCCAGGGTCGAACCCGACTACACGGCGCGCTACGGCCTCCGCAGTTTCCTCTTTCACGCGCGCCAGCCCTTCGCCCAGGCACGCCTCGATGCCCTGCTCCGCGACGGTCTCCCCGGCATCCTGCGCGCCAAGGGCCTGCTCTGGATCGCCGAACGGCCCGACGAGACGGCCTTTCTTTCGCTGACCGGCAGCACCACACGCATCGACTGGCTGAGCTGGTGGTGGGCCGCCCTGATCGAAAACGGAAAAGCCCGCCCTGAGGAACGACCCGAGCCCATCCGGCGTCTCTGGGTCGAGCCCCATGGCGACCGGCGCCAGGAACTCGTGCTCATCGGCTCCGGCTACGACGAGCCGCGGCTGCGCTCCGCGCTCGAGGCCTGCCTCCTCCCAGCCCCCCTCCCACTCCGCTCTGGAAACCGCGACCTTTCGCCATCAACCTGACGCCCCTCTCCCGCTCATGTTGTCCCTCGCCCGATCAAGCCTCCGGCACGAATTTCACCGATATGTTCCCGCCATCCTCGCCGTGGCCTTCGCCAGCCTCCTGCTTCTGATCCAGATGGCGCTCCTCCTGGGGCTGTTCGGAATCGTGACCTCAGTCATCGACCGCTCGGCCGCCCAAATCTGGCTCACCTGCCCCAGGCTCGCCAGCTTCGACCAGGGCACCGACATCCCCGCCCGCAGCGCCCTCGCTCTCAAGGCGCTGCCCGCGGTCGCCGCCACCGAGGAGGTCGAGATGCTCAACGCCTCGGTCCGCATCCCCGGAGGCGCCATGATCCCCACCACCGTCATCGGCTATGACCTGCGTCCCCACTCCTTCGTCATGCCCGCCGCATTCCGCCCCGCCCTGGCGGAGGCGCTCCACCTGCCCGGAGGCGTCGTCGTCGACATGGCCGATGCCGACAAGCTCAGCGCCAAGATTGGCACCGTCCTCGAAATCAATGGCGTTCGCGCCCCCGTCGTCGGCTTCACGCGCCACTTCCGCGGCGTCGGCGGCGTCTACCTGTTCACTTCAATCGAGAGCGCCCGACGCTTCTCCGGAAACGGGATCGAGGTTCCCGCCATGACCACCTTTGTCGCCGCCAAACTGCACGACCCCGCGCTCGCACAACAGGTCCGCGACGCTGTGCAGCCGTCCTCCCCCAACCGCACCTTCGACGCCTGGACCAGCCAAGACCTTTCACGACACTCGCAACTCTACTGGCTGTTCGAAACCGGCATGGGCGTCGGCGTGCTCTTCTCCGCCCTGATCGGCGTCGTCGTCGGCGTCGTCATCACCAGCCAGACCCTTCGCGGCATCATCCTCGCCTCCCTCAAGGAATACGCGACGCTCCGCGCGATGGGCGTCTCCGTCGCCTCGCTGCGGAAGATCGTCCTCGAACTCGCCGCCTGGATCGGCGGCCTCGGCCTGGTCGTGACCGCCGTCGTCGCCGCCGCACTCGCCGTCATCGCCGACCGCTCCAGCGTGAGCCTCGATTTTCCATGGTGGACGATCGCCATCACGATCGTCTTCACGTTCGCCGTCGCCTTCGCCTCGGGCTTCATCGCCCTGCGCGTGCTCTACACGGCCGAGCCCTCCGAACTGCTCCGCTGATGACCCTCGACAATGCACCTTCCCTCGTCGCCCATGCCCTCCACCGGGGGTTCGTGTCCGGCCATGTACGCCAGGAAGTGATACGCGGGATCTCCCTGGAAATCTTCCCCGGCGAGCTGACCATGATCGCAGGGCCCTCCGGCTCCGGGAAAACCACGCTCCTCGCCCTGCTCAGCGGCCTGCTCTCGCCCGAACGAGGCTCCGTCATAAGCCTGGGCCAGGAAATCGAGACGCTCCCCGAGCGCGAGCGCGAACGTTACAGGCTCAGGCACACGGGGTTCGTCTTCCAGGGTTTCAATCTCTTCTCCTCGCTCACCTCCTTCGAGCAGGTCGTGCTGCCCCTGCAATACGGAGCCCGCCCCGGCACCGACCTCAAGCAGGCCGCCCTCTACGCGCTCGAGGAGGTCGGCCTCACCGAGAAGCTCCACCTGCGCCCGCTGGAATTGTCCGGCGGCGAAAAACAGCGCGTCGCCGTCGCCCGCGCCATCGCCAAGGCACCCGAACTGCTCTTCGCCGACGAGCCCACCAGCGCGCTCGACTCCCATAACGCCGAACGCATCGTCGTTCTCTTCAAACGCCTCGCGCACCGGCACCAGTCCACCATCGTGTGCGTCACCCACGACGAACACCTCCTCCGCCACGCCGACCGCGTCCTCCACTTGCGCGACGGCCTCATCCTCGACGACAAACGACGATCCGCCTGATGAACGTGTCTCACTCCCTCTCCATGCTCCTCCTCGCGTCATTGCTCGCCTGCTCCGCAGCTCCCGCGCACGCAGCCGACACCTCGGACGCCACCTCCCCGCAACTCCAGTCCCCCTGGACAGCCCTCGCACGCGGTCGCGTCGAGCCCTCGGGCGGCATCGTCCAGGTCGCAACCGCACGCGACGGAATCGTCCAAACCCTGCTCGTCTCGGAGGGCCAGCACGTCACCCAGGGCCAGCCCCTCGCAAGGCTCAGCGACGCCGATGCGCGCCTAAATCTCTCCCTCGCCCAATCCGAGCTCTCCCAGGTACAGGCCGCCCTCGCCCCCCTCGCCCTGCGCGAAGCCGCCGCGCAGCATGAGATCGCGCGCCTCGCTCCGCTGGTCTCCGAGCAGCTCGCAAACGCTGCCGATCTCGACCAGGCCCGGGAACGCGAAGCCCTCATAAAGGCCGAGTTCGGGCAGGCCCAACGCGCCTGCGACACCGCGCAGGCCCGCCTCGCTATCGCCCGGCACGAGATCGACGCCCGCACTATTCTCGCTCCCGCCGCCGGCCGCATCCTGCGCTGCCTCGTCAAGGCCGGCGAAGGAGTCAGCACCCAGTCCCCCTCCCCCCTCTTCTGGCTCGCCCCCGATGGCCCACTCACCGTCCGCGCCCAACTCGACGAGCAGTCCTCCCACCTCGTCACGCCCGGCGAGTCCGCCCACATCGTCCCCGATTCCTCCAACACCAGCGTGGCCACCGCCCGCGTGCAGTCCGTCGGACTCGTCTTCGGCCCCCGGCGCCCCGCCACCGACGATCCCGCCGAACGCCAGGATCTGCGTGTCGTCGATTGTCTGCTCGTTATCGAGGGCCCCGCTCCCGATCTGATGATCGGTCAACGCGTCGTCGTCCGCTTTCTCAAATCTTCCGCCGCAGCCAAATGAGATCCCGGCCGCCACAAGACCGTCCCTCTCCCCGTGCCCTCCTGTGCGGTCTCGCGTGCGTCGCGCTGCTCGGCGGCTGCGCCACGCCGTCATCGCCGACCTCATCGCAGCGCTCCGCCGTCTCCCTCCCCTCCACGTTCGACGGCCGCCTCCCCGGCCCAGCCCGGCCGGCCTCCGCACCGCTCACCCCCGCGTGGTGGACCTCCTTCAACGATCCCACGCTCGACCACCTCATCTCCCACGCCCTCGAAGCCAATGAGACTCTGAAGATCGCCGACGCCCGCCTGCGCCAGGCGCAAGCCGAAGAGACCGCTGCCCGCGCCGGCCCGAAACCCTCGGTCAACGCCGTCGCGCAATACCAGCGCCAGCACCTTCCTCCCAACGACCGCAACAAGGACCCGCTCGTCAGCCAGTACGCCATCACCGGCTTCGAGGCCTCCTGGGACGCCGATCTCTTCGGCCGCGTCCGCAATCTCGCGGCCGCCGCTCACGCCGACGTGCAAGCCGCAAGCGCCGCACGCGACAACGCCTCCCTCGCCGTCGCCTCCGAACTCGCAAGCGCCTATTTTCAGTTCCGTGGAGACCAGTCCGCCCTCGCCCAGGCCCGTCGCGCCCGCGAACTCCAATCCTCCAAACTCCCCTGGATCCAAAGGCGGATTTCCGCAGGCGAGGCCAATCGCACCGATCTGGCAGAGGCCACCCTGCGCCTCGATTCACAGGATGCAGACCTGGCAGACCTCGAGCAGCGCTCCGCCCACACCCTGCACCGCCTGAGCGTGCTCGCGGCCGAACCCACCGAGACCCTGCGCACCGCACTCGCCCAACCCGCCCGCCTGGACGCGGAGCCCGAGTCCCCCGCCCACGCCAGCCCCGCAGCACTACTGCGTCACCGCGCCGACATCCGCCAGGCCGAACGCGAACTCGTCGCCGCCCACGCGATCGACCAGGCGTCCCGCGCCGACCTGTTCCCACGCCTCACGTTCAACGGTCAACTGAGTTTCTTTGCCTTCGGCTGGGGCCTCGGCCCCACCCTCCAATGGGATCTATTCGATCGCTCGCGGGTCAAGGCCCGCGAGGCCAGGGCCGGCGCGCAGGTCGACGAGGCCTTTGCCCGCTACCAGCGCACCGTAAGCGAGGCCGTCGCACAGGTGGAGGACGCACTCTCCGATCTCAAGACAGCCAGGGCACGGCGCGACAGCCTGAAATCCGCCGCCGCAGAAGCCGCAAAGCTGGCCGCCTACACCCGCCGCCGCGCCCAGGCCGGCCTCGCCAACCGTATCGATATTGCGGATGCAGAAATCTCCGAGGCCCGCACCCGCCTGGCTTTGGACTCCCAGGAGGCGCTCGTGCGCCAGGCCTGGGTCGGCCTCTTCCGCGCGCTCGGCGGCGGCTGGAGCGACGACTCCGCACGCACGGTCAACGCCCCGACGGCGTCGTCCGGCCGTTGAGTACTCCGCGGCGCCCGCGTCATCGGCCCCTAATGCATGGGGTGGTAGGGTTGCGTCTCACGGCCACGCCCCAATCACGCGGACGTACCGTGCCCAATCCATGAAATCCATCCTCCCTCCCTCCCGTCTGCTCGCCGTCACCGTTTCCCTGCTCGCCGCCGGTCTCGTCACCGTCCTCGCCGCCGACAAGCCCGACCGGGACACTTCGCCGACACTCGCCTCCGTCCGCGTCACCCATGCCGTCGATCGCACCGTCCTGCCTTCCCTCGCCAGAATTTCCTTCGGACAGGCGCTCGCCACGGCCAGCCGGGCCGTCAAGGGAGCCGTCATCAAGGGCGAACTCGAGGCTGAGGACGGCAACCTCATGTATTCCTTCGATATCGTGACACCCGCGAAAGTCGTCATGGAGGTCGAGATCGACGCGGGAAATGGAAAGGTTCTCGACGTCGGCAGCGACTGAGCTCCCGGAGCTGCCCCGACTGTCTCCGGCGGATCATTACTGCAGGATTACCGATTCAGCTTCCCGTCCAAGAAGGCTCTTACGCAAAGGGCGCCAGCGTCGTATCAAGCTACACTATATCGACTTAAAATACCTCAAGTTATCCGCGTCCGGTGCGATGATACGATTGTCCATCAACGACAACCCTCAACCAAGGATGGTAAATGAAAATCGGATCGATTGGTTCCTCCGGCCCGTCAAGCGCAGCCGAGGAAGCCCGCGAAACCCGCGCGCAAACGCAGATCGAGGCGCGCAATGGAGACCAGCAGGCAGCACAGCTCCTGGCTCGTCTCAACGCCCAGAAGGCCCCTCAGGCCGCCCAAACCCCCAGCCCTCGTGACACGAGTTCGCAGGGGCGGGCCCTGAACGCCAAGGCCTGAGCCGCAAGGCGCTCGCCTCATCCCGGAAACGGAATTCCCGAAGGCTCCGCTTCCGAAACCAACGCAAAAGCCCCGGTCTTGCGACCGGGGCTTTTGCGTTGGGTCGACAGACCAACAGCCCTTGCCTCGGTTGCGCCCACCCTGTCCGCCACCTTCACCCTGCCGCACTCCTAAATTCGGCGGCCGGATGGAATAGCAGGGAACGAAGAAAAAGCAGCTTACCACAGAATTGAGAGCGTTGGTTTGTTCACCGTTTGGGTGGATCGATTTTCGCTCGGTGATTTCGTATAGTAGATTGGATCGGCCTACCTCGTTATCCTCGTTTCCTTCTGCTAACTGCTTTTTTTAAGTTCATTGCCTGCTTTTCGTCTCCACTCACCTCTTTCGGATTAATATTTGACTAATCGGTAGCTTTCGGCACCGTCCTCGACCGTACCCATGCCGCGCCACACCGACTCCCGCGAACGCCTGATCCAGACAGCCTCCGAGCTGGTCTGGCGACAGAGCTATTACGGGACGAGCGTCGACGCGATCTGCGAACACTGCCAAATCAAGAAAGGCAGCTTTTACCATCACTTCCCGTCCAAGCAGGCACTCGTGATCGCGGCCCTCGACCATCAGTGGCAGGGATTTCGACACTTCCTCGACGAATCCTTCTCCTCGTCGCTCCCACCGATCGAGCGCTTTCGGACCTATCTCAAAGGCACCTTCGCGAGCCAGTTGCAACATTTTGAACAGGCACATTTCGTGCTGGGATGCCCGCTCTACTCCCTCGGCACCGAGATTGGCACCCAGGAGCCCGAGATCCGCGCTAAGATCGACGACCATCTCGGCACGATGGCCCGCTACTTCACCACCACCCTCCGCGACGCCATCGCCTCCGGCGATATTCCGGCATGTGATTCGGAACTCCTAGCCCGCCAAATTCTTTCGTTTTGCGAAGGCTCGATGTCCCTGGGCCGAATCGGCAACACCCTTCGCCCCATTCAGGATATGGAATCGGGTGTGATGCGCCTGCTCGGCATCGCTTCGATCGACCGCGCAGCGTGATTTTTGGTCCAGTAAACTACCAACCAGTCGGTTAAAATAGAAAACACTCCATGAAATCCATCGTCATCGTTTACTACTCAGGCAGCGGTCACACGGCGCTCGTCGCCGACTCCGTCGCGAAGGGCGCGCGGTCTGTCCCCGATACCCAGGTCGATCTGCTCCGCATCTCCGGCGAGCAAATCCAGCAGGGGCGGTGGAAGGACGACGCCACGCTCGCCAAGCTCGCCTCCGCCGATGCCATCGTCTTCGGAACCCCCACCTACATGGGCGGCGCATCGGCTCAATTCAAGGCCTTCGCCGACGCCACTGGCGAGACCTGGTACAAGCGCGGCTGGTCGGGCAAACTCGCCGCTGGCTTCACCTCCTCCGGCAGCCCGAGCGGCGACAAGCTCTCCACCCTGCTTTATCTGAATGTGTTCGCCAACCAACACGGCATGCTCTGGATCCCGCAGCCCAATATCAACTCAGCCGCAGTTGGCCGCACCGATGGGGTCAACCGCCTCGGCTCCCACACCGGCGTCATGGCTCAAAACACCGGCGCTCCCGGCACGCCCCCCGTGCTCGATTCCGGCGACGCGACGACCGCCGAGCTGCTGGGCAGGCAGGTCGCCACGATCGCGAAAAGACTCTGACTGTCATTCACGATCATTGGTTTGCAAACCTCTCAAAACATTCCATAATGCCACTTGTCCGACAAAGGGCCTAACACAATCAAACCGAGAGCCCTTTGATCCGCACCGACTGTCTCCCTCATAGCGGATCCCCAAACCCCGGCCGCCTTATCATTAGGGTTGCCGGGTTTTCGTCTTTGAAGACGCCCCCAAGGCCGACGCCATGAAGTACACAATCCCCAGGTTGAACGCAAACACCAGCGCACGCCACGGGCCCGGATGGCTGTAGATCGCATACCCTTCGAACGGCAGGTAGACCGCACCTCCCAGCACCGCTATCCACTCCGCCCACCGCTTCTCGTTCCACAAACCGATCGCCTCCGCAAAACGGATACACGCGTATCCAAACGCCACTGTCGCGAGCACCCGGATTTTGAGCGGCGACAGATCCGACATCGCCCTCAGGAAGATCTGCGAGTATTTCCCCATCGGGTCGATGTGCATCAAGCCCATCCATTGGCCCGCTGCGGCCGCCAGGCTCCGATGTCCAAGCCTCACCAAGCCAAAGCCCGCCCCGAGGACCAGCACGCCCTTCGAGGCCTCCAGCACAGCGATCGCGCGGGCTCCTTTTGAAAAATTCATCCTGAAACGCAGCAGTCAACGGTCATGTCGATTCGACCGCTGAATTCAACAAGGACCTGCAAAGGACCAGGCCGTTGCCCCGAAGTTGGCCGGGAAATTCCATGCGTCCACCTGAGCGGCGGGTCGATTTCGAGTTTTTTGTCCCATCGCAGCTTGGTTCTCTCCACTTGGTTGGATTCGTTTTCGTGTGTTCAATCGCATCGCCAAGTCTGGCCGTTCGCCCACCCCCTGCGCAAACATGCTCAACGGCTCCGTGCGCAAGCAGGAAACCTGCCGAATCCCGATATTCCTACCCCATCTTCGTAGTCTCCCAGGTAATTTGCAGTTGCCGCAGCTCCGGCCCCTTCGCTACTCCTAGGAGAATGCTGGCGTAGAGCGTCCATCCCTGTGCACTCCGCCGCATTTCACACAACGGCTGCTGCTCCCTGATTCACCGGTGAGCGCGCCTCAACCCATAAGGTAATACAAACATGTCAGATACAGAACAGTCTGGCGCACCCGGCGCGGCTCACTCCGAGCCTGCGCCCACGCCAGCCACGTCCGCCGCGCCCGCAGCCCCTACAGAGGCTTCCGTACCCGCGCCCGCGACTGAGTCATCCACGCCCAATGCCGGGGCTTTCGGCAGCACCCGCGGTTCAGGTCTGGCCCGCGGCAAACGTCAGTCGAGCGCGCCGGCTTCCGCCGTCGCCCAGAATGCAGAGTACACGCCGACCTCCATCGAAGTCGTCAAAAACGAGACGAGCTTCGTGAATCCCTTCGCGCCCGCCCAGCCCGCCGCTCCCGCGGCTCCGGCTCCGGTCGTCGAAGCAAAACCCGAAGTGGAGCCGGCCCCCGCGGTCAGCTCCATCCCCACGCCCGCGCCGGCTCCCGCCCCCAAAGTCGAGCAGCCTCGCGACGCAAACCCGACACCCGAACCGAGCACCGCAGAGGAGCCCTCCGAAGCCACGCTCAATATCCTCCCGCCCGCCGAGACCAAGCGTCCCGCCCAAAGCTGGGAGAATCGTCCGTCTTTCCGCACTCGCGAGTCCGGCGACCGCCGGCCCCGCCGCGAAGACCGTGACGAGAATCGTGACGAGGTTCGCAGCGAGGTTCGCGGCGAAGATCGCAGTGATGCTCGCGGCGAAGATCGCAATCAGATCCGCAGTCAGGATCGACGCCAGGACCGCGGCCAGGACCGCGGTCCCCGGCGCGACCAGCCGCGCATCGAACAGCGAGGTCCGCTTCCCAAGGAAGAGCCCGCCCCCAAGAAGGGCGGTCTGTTCGCCTGGCTCAAGAGCCTCTTCGCCAAACCCGAGGAACCCGCTCCCCAGCCCGAACCCCGCCGTGACGGCGATCTCTCCAGGAACCGCAACAACCGCAATCGCGGCGGTCGCGGTCGCGGAGAAGGCGGCGAACGCCGCGGAGGTCCCGGCGGCGCTCAGCAGCAGGGCCAGCGCGAAGGCGGCAATTCCTACTCCGACTACGGTCGCGGAGGCGATGGCGGCCAGCGCCGTCGCCGCCGTCGCGGCGGTCGCGGTCGTCATCACGGCGACCAGGGTCGCGGCGATTACCGCGGCGGCGACCCCCGTCCCCCGCAGGCCTGAGCCCCCCTCCTTCCACACGAGGCACCCGTTCACACGGGTGCCTTTTTTTGTCGTTTCCGTCTGGATTCCGCCCCCACGCTCGCCGATTCTGCGAGCATGTCCGATCTCATCGTCCATGGCGGCAAGCCGCTCGCGGGCACCGTCGTGCCCTCGGGCAATAAGAATTCCGCCCTGCCCGTCCTCTGCGCCACCCTGCTGACCGACGAGCCGGTCACCCTCGAGAACGTCCCGGAGATCACCGATCTCGAGAAGCTCGTCGCCTTCTTCCGCCAACAGGGTTCCTCCATTGCCTGGGACAAGGCCGCGGGCACCATGCACATCGATCACCGTGGTTTCCGGCCGGAACTCGCCAACCACGAGCTGCCCCAGGACATGCGGTCCACCGTGCTGCTCTACCCCGCCCTCCTGCACCGAGTGAAGCGCATCGTCATCGCCGCAAACGCCAAGGGCTGCTCGCTGGGCGTGCGCGAGATCGACCCCCACCTGGAGGTGCTCGCAGCCCTCGGCGCCGAGATCCATGACGCCCAACCGCTCGAGATCGCACTGCCCGACGGCTTCCGCGGCGCCCGCCATTGGCTCGACTATATGTCGGTGACCGTCACCGGAAATTTCGCCATGGCCGCCTCCATAGCCCGCGGCTCCTCCACGCTGATCAACGCCGCCTCCGAACCGCACGTCCAGGATCTGTGCGCCCTGCTCGCCGCCATGGGCGCTCAGATCGAGGGCATCGGCACCAGTCAGCTTCGCATCGAGGGCGTCGAACGCCTGCACGGCGCCACCTTCCGCATCGGCACCGATTACCACGAGGTGGTCACTTTCCTCGCCCTCGGCGCCATCACCGGCGGCGAGGTCCGCGTCGAACGCTCCCTGCCCCAGCATTTCGATCTGATCACGCGCGCCTTCGCCAAGCTCGGAGTCCGGATCCGCCACGACGGCCTCACCGCCATCGTCGGCGCAAATCAGGAACGCCGTATGGAGACTCCCTATACAGCCAATCTTCTGCCCAAGATCGAAGCCGCCCCGTGGCCCTATTTTTCCGTGGACCTGCTTCCCCTCATGATCGCCCTCGCCACCCGCTGCGAAGGCACGATGCATTTCTGGAACAAGGTCTACGAAAACGGCTTTTCCTGGATCCCCGAGCTGGCGAAATTCGGCGCACACGCCGTCATCGCCGACCCCCACCGGATCTTCGTGCTCGGAAACCGCCCGCTCCGTCCCGCCGTCGTCGATTCACCCTATGTCATCCGCGCCGCCGTCGCCCTCACGATGGTCGCCGCGTCCATTCCGGGAAAGAGCGTCGTCCGCAACGCCGAAATCATCCGCCGCGCCCACCCGCGCTTCGTCGAGAATCTGCGTTCCCTGGGCGCCGAACTCGAGTGGATCTGAGCGCTCACCATCCCCTCAAGCCGCAGCCCCTCCCTCCTCCCTTTCGCCGTGCCCCCCTCCAAGAACGAGCCCTCCACCCCTCCCGCCTCCGCCCCCACCGGCCTTGGCTTCATCGCCGCCTCGCTGTCCACACCGCTCTCCCAATCCGAGTCGGTGCTGCGTCCGCTGAGCTTCGCCGACTTCGCCGGACAGCCCAAGACCGTCGAGCGCCTGCAAGTCATGGTCGGCGCCGCCCGCCGACGCGGCGATCCGCTCAACCACGTCCTGCTCTCCGGCCCCCCGGGCCTCGGCAAAACCACCCTCGCCTTCATCCTCGGCGCCGAACTCGGCAGGAACGTACGCGTCACCTCCGGCCCCGTCATCGAAAAAGCCGGCGATCTCGCCGGCTTGCTCACCAATCTCGAGGAGGGCGACCTGCTCTTCATCGACGAGATCCACCGCCTGTCCAAGACCGTAGAGGAATACCTCTACTCGGCCATGGAGGACTTCCGGATCGATATCATGATCGATCAGGGTCCCAACGCCCGCAGCGTGCGCCTCTCCCTCCCCCGATTCACCCTGGTCGGAGCCACCACCCGCGCCGGCCTGCTCACCGCTCCACTGCGCTCCCGTTTCACACTCCAGACCCGTCTCGATTATTACAATACCCCCACGCTCTGCGGCATCGTCACGCGCAGCTGCGCCCTCCTGAAGGTCGAGATCGACATCGCCGGCGCACGCGAAATCGCCGCACGCTCCCGAGGCACCCCCCGCATCGCCAATAATCTCATTCTGTTCGTCCGCGACTTCGCCCAGGAACGCGCCCAGGGCAAAATCACCCAGTCCGTCGCCGCCCACGCCCTCGAACTCCTCGAAATCGACGCCCGCGGCCTCGACGAGATGGATAAACGCATGCTCCGCGTCATGGCCGAAAACTACGGCGGCGGCCCCGTCGGCATCGGCACCATCGCCATCGCAGTCGGCGAGGAAGCCGAAACCCTCGAGGAAGTCCATGAACCTTTCCTGATCCAGGAAGGCTACGTCCAGCGCACCCCCCAGGGCCGCGCCCTCACCCCAAAAGGTTACGAAGCCATCGGTCTGAAGCCTTCCAACGGTAATCAGGACGCCCTCTTCTAGACCCCACCCGTCGCCCGCCACCCGACTCGAACCGCGATACGGGCCGCTGCTCTGTCCAAAATTGACCGGATTTGTTAAGATTAAATTTTGTCATGAATTTACGTATATCACCCAATTTTAACATCTTCTATTTTGAATCTTGGCGATCTATTGCAGCCGAAGCGAAAGGCGTTCAGTGGTTTCCGACTCAACGTTTGCCCTTGTCGAATCGCATCATGAGTGCCGACTAGGGTCCACGCGCCGCCCGCAAGGTCACCTTATCATGTCGTTAGTCTTTTCCCTGGATCTCAAAAAACCCGCCAAGCGACCGCCCGAACCGGACGAAAGCCTCACGCTGCCCGGCACCAATGGACGCACGCTGATTCTCGTGCACGGCCTCACAGGCACGCCGAACGAGATGCGGTATCTTGCGTTTTTCTTTAATAAGTTGGGCTACAGCATCCTGTGCCCCCGCCTCGCGAACCACGGAGAACCCCTGCACGTGCTCAAGCACACGACCTGGGAAGAGCTCTATGATTCCCTCCGTTCCGTCGTGGTGGACTCTCTGAAATCGGGCGACAAGGTCTTCGTCGCCGGTCTCTCCATGAGCGCCCTGTTCGTGCTGCTGCTGGCGGAGGAGTTCGAGGATCAGATCGCCGGCGGAATCTGTCTGGCCCCCACCCTATTCTTCGACGGCTGGAACGTGCCGTGGTACAACCGCCTCCTCCCTCTCACTTATTATACCCCGCTGAAGTACACCCTGTATTTCAAGGAGAGCTCCCCCTACGGGATCAAGAACGAGCGCATGCGCGCCATGGTCCACCGCTACTACAGCAAGGCCCGGCTGCACAATCTCGAGGGCGTAGGCAAGTTCGGCTATCCCTTCTTCCCTGTCTCTCTCTTCCACGAGCTCAAGCGCGTCGCCAGCCGAGTCATCCCAATGCTCGGCAGAATCCGGGCACCCATGCTCCTCGTGCACCCACGAGAGGACGACACCGCCAGCATCCGCAATTCCCAGCTGATCCACGACCGTATCTCTTCGCCCATCAAGAAACTCGTCATCCTCGAGGACTCCTATCACGTGATCACGGCCGATCAGGAGCGCGAAAAAGTCGCCCGCGAGATGCAGCAGTTCCTCGAGTCCCTATGACCACGCCTTCCCTCTTCGAGGTCTACTTCGATTTCGACAACACACTCACTCGCTACGACGTCCTCGACGCAATCATTCGCGACTTCTCCGTCGACGACGAATGGCAGCGCATCGAGGCCGACTGGGACGCCGGCCGCATCGGCTCCCGCGAATGTCTGGAACTCCAGTTCGCCCGCGTCCGCGTGACCGAGGCCGCTCTCTCCGATTATCTCAGCCGCATCAAGGTCGACCCCGCCCTGCCCGACCTGCTCGACTTCCTCCGCTCCAAGGAAATCGAACCAGTCATCCTCAGCGATAGCTGCGACTGGATCATCCGGCGCATCCTCACCGCCAACGGTCTGGGCCCCCTGCCGATCTTCGCCAACGAGATCACCTTCGACGGCGACCGTCCGCTCATCTCCTTCCCCTATTTCGCCTCCATCTGCACGCGCTGCGGCAACTGCAAGACCTCCCATCTCATGCAGCGGAATCGCCCCCCAGGCACCCGCAAGGTCTACGTCGGCGACGGCCGCTCCGACATCTGCCCGGCCGGCTTTTGCGAAGTCCTGTTCGCAAAAGATAGTCTGCTGCGGCATTATTCCCCCCTTCGGCCCGACTGTATTCCGTTCGACTCCCTCGAAATGGTTCTCAATCATCTCAAGTCCCTCATCCCATGACCGCCAAAAAGGCTGACTCGTCGCCTGCCGACGCCACCGACACCAAGACTCTCCTCGAACTCGAGGCCAAATTCTGCTCCTGGGGCGACACCGTCCACTACGCCAAGGAGCTGACGATGTTCACCCGGGCCGAGGCCATCTATCTCTACGACGAGAAGGATACCCAATACCTCGATCTCCAGATGTGGTATTCGGCCGTCAACTTCGGCTACGGCAACCCCCGCATCAACGAGGCCCTGAAACGGCAGATCGACACCCTCCCGCAGCTCGCCTGCCAGTACCTGCACAAGGAGAAGATCCAACTCGCCACCAAGCTCGCCCTGAAGGCCGAGGAGGTCTTCGGACAGAAGGGACGCATCCATTTCAACGTCGGCGGCGCCAGCGCCGTCGAAGACGCATGGAAGGTCGTCCGCAATCACACGGGCAAGAATCTGGCCTTCGCCTTCATGGGCGGTTACCACGGTCGCACCCTCGGTGCCACCGCCATCACCTCGAGCTACCGCTACCGCGAGCGCTTCGGCCACTTCGGCGACCGCGCCAATTTCATCCCCTACCCGTACTGCTTCCGCTGCCCCTACGGCAAGAATCGCGAGACCTGCGAGCTGTACTGTCTGAAGCAGTTCGAGCGCCTCTTCGAGACCGAGTACTACGGGGTCGTCAACAAGACCGGCAAGGCCGAGTTCGGCGCCTTCTTCATCGAGGCCATCCAGGGCACCGGCGGCTACGTCGTCCCCCCCGAGGGCTACTTCCCCGGCCTCAAGAAGATCCTCGACGCACACGGGATCCTCCTCGTCGACGACGAGATCCAGATGGGATTCTACCGCACCGGAAAATTCTTCGCCCTCCAGCACTTCGGCGTCTCACCCGATATCGCCGTCTTCGGCAAGGCCCTGACCAACGGCATGAACCCCATCTCCGCCATCTGGGCGCGAGAGGAGCTCATCAACCCCAAGGTCTTCCCCCCAGGCTCCACCCACTCCACCTTCTCCTCCAACTCCCTCGGCACCGCCGCAGCCCTGGAGACGATGAAGCTCATGGAGGAGGAGGGCTTCGAGCAGCGCGTCATGGCCCGCGGAGCCTATTTCCTCAACCGCCTCCGCGATCTCAAAAAACGGTATCCGCAAATCGGCGACGTCGACGGCCTCGGCCTCGCCCTGCGCATCGAGATGTGCAAGCGCGACAGCTTCACGCCCAACCGCGAGCTCACCGACGCGATCATGAACATCGGCCTGAGCGGGTCGCTCGACGCCGGCGGCAAACGCATGGGTCTCATCCTCGACGTCGGCGGCTACTACAAGAACGTCTTCACGATCGCCCCCTCCCTCTACATCACCGAGGAGGAGATCGACAAGGCCCTCGATCTGTTCGAACAAGCCCTCAAACGCGGCATCGCCGAGACGGAATAGGCGACTGGCAGAGGCCAGAAGCCAGATGCCAGGACCAGAAGGCAAAGGTCGAGCGTCGGAAGTCTGAGGTCAGGACGTTGCGTCCTGGCGCCTATGGGATTTGCTGTCAGCGATCCACCATCCGGCTTCCGTCGTCGACTCGCAGCCTTTCGCCTTCAGTCCTCTGGACTTCACTGTCCTCTGGCCTCTGGCTTCCGTCTACTCGCTCTTCTTCGCCGTCCAGTTCACCAGATAGTCGACGATGTCCTTCACGCACTTGATGTGCTCAATATCGCTGTCCGCGATCTTCAGGTTGAATGCCTCCTCAAGTTCGAACATCAGTTCGACGGCCCCAAACGAGTCCACGCCGAGGTCTTCGGCGAGTCGCGTTTCAGGCGAGATCTTGGATGGCTCGGTGCCGAACTTCTTCGAGAGAATGTCGACAACCTTCTTCTCAATTTCCTGGGGTGTCATGATTCTTAAGTGGCTTCCGAAAAAACGAGGGACGCATTGCAGTTTCCGAAACCAAAGGAATTCGACAATACCGTCCTGACCTTCATCGCGCGACTCTCGTCGGGGACATAGTCGAGGTCGCAGACCGGGTCCGGTGTGCGCAGGTTGATCGTCGGCGGGACGATCTGGTGCATCAGCGCCTTCACGCTCACCACCGCCTCGATCGCCCCCGCGGCCCCGAGCGAATGCCCGATCATCGATTTGGTCGAGGACACCGGGATCCGGTACGCCTCATCGCCAAAAACCGCCTTGATCGCCCGTGTCTCCGCCGCGTCGTTCGCCTGCGTCGAGGTGGCATGCGCGTTGATGTAGTCCACCCGCGTCAGGCCCGCGTCCTTGATCGCCGCCGCCATCACGCGCGCCGCGTCGCCGCCCTCCGGGTCCGGCATCACCATGTGGTGCGCGCCGGAATTGCTCGCATAGCCGACGACCTCCGCCAGCAGGCGCGCCCCGCGGCGAATCGCCCGCTCACGCTCCTCGAGGATCAGCACCGCCCCGCCCTCGGCCATCACGAAGCCCTCACGGGTCAGGTCAAAAGGCCGCGACGCCCGCGTAGGATCGTCGATCGTCTTCGAAAGTACCCGCAGTGCGCAGTACGCGCCAAAATTGAATCGCGTCATCGGCGCCTCGGCTCCGCCCGTCAGGCAGGTGTCGATCTCGCCATACTGGATCTTCCTGAACGCCTCGCCAATCGCATGGGCCGACGACGCGCAGGCCGTGGAAATGACCATGTTCGGCCCTCGCAGCCCATAGCGAATGCCCATCTGGCTCGCCACCGCGTTGGGCGTGATGCGCGGAACCGCAAGCGGATTGAGCCGATGCGCCCCCTTGTCGAAGCCTTGAATCAGCTGTTCCTCATGAAAAAAGGCGCCTCCAAACCCCGAACCGATGATCACGCCAATGCGGTCCCGGTCCTCCTCCTCGAGCTTCAGCCCGCTGTCCTGTAGCGCGAACTCCGCACTCACCAGCCCCAGGTGCACAAAACGATCCACCCGGCGCGCCGTCTCGGGCGGCATGTACTTTGCCGGTTCCAAACCGCGCACCTGGCCCCCGACCTTTGATGGAAAATCATCCGTCTCAAAGGCATCGATGAGGGTGATTCCCGACCGACCTGCCAGGTTTGCACGCCAAAACTCGTCGACACCTATGCCATTGCAGGCGACAACACCCAGTCCTGTGACTACGACACGACGTTTATTCATGAATGAGAGACTGAGCGCGCCATCCCGTACCGCAGAATAACAGACTCAGACCTAGGGCTCTAGACGCGCGAAGGCCCGTCGACAAGGAGTATCCTAGCATTGCGCAGTTACCGCTTGCGAGAAGGACTTCCAGCATCATCGTCCCGTAATCCAGCGCGCCTCGCACCCGTTTGCTCCCTGAGACGCAAGCCTAGGGAATTCTCCTCAAGTCCTCGCCGACGGCGCCGATCCTAGTCCCTAAGCCGAGTGAGCTCTCTTCGCATGAAATCCGATCACGACCTCCCGATCCACCGTTGGAGCAGTCGCTGGCCCTTCCCTTCCTCCTACACCGGAAAATTCGTCGCTGTCGCCGTCCTGGGAATCGTCCTGCCCCCTGCCGCCGCCCTTCTCGGTTTCGCCCTGTCGGGCGGCCATCCGAGTTTTCTACACGAAGCTCTCTGGACCATTGCCGGTGCGATCTTAGCCGTCGGCCTCGCCGCCTGGTGCATGCACGCACTCCTCGCCCCGGTCCGCGCAACGCTCGCCGCCCTGGCCGCCGCAAACCAATCCCTGCCCCCGCCCAACGCTTCCTCGCCAGCCTCCGACGAAGCCGATCAGCTCATGCAGGCCGCGTCCCGGCAGCTCGCCGCGCTCGAACGCCTCACCAGCCTCAAGGAACGGGTCACCTCCAGCATCGCCCAGGATTTCCGCGGGCCGCTCACCGGCATCAGCCTCACATCCGAACTCCTGCTGACCGACCCCTCCATCGGCATCGAGAGCCGGCCCCTGATCGACAATATCAAGCGCACCACCGACAGTCAGCTGCGCCAGGTGCGTCGCCTCCTCGAAGCCTTCCTCGACGATATCCGCGACGCAAAGATCTCCTCCAAACCCATCCCGATTCCCTTCCTCTGGCTCGAGGTCCACGACACCCTCGGCGTCGCCGCCCTCCAACGCCAGATCGCCCTGGAGCTCGTGCCGACCGATATCTCCGTGCTCGGCGATTCCCACCGTCTCGCCCAGGTGCTCAATAATCTCGTCGCCAACGCCATCAAGGCCACCCCACCCAAGGGCCGCGTCGTCGTGTCCGCCGTATCCAAGGGCGCCACCTGCGAGATCCACGTCAAGGACAACGGTTGCGGTCTCGACCCCGACGTCTATCTCCCCCTTCTCCGACTCAGGAACAGCGATCTGAGCGATGCCCAGAAAAAGAAGCTCGGGCTCGGTTTGCGTATCAGCGAGGCCCTGCTCAATGTCCACGGCTCCACACTCCAGATCACTGGGAAACCCGGTTCAGGCGCCGATCTGTTCTTCGAACTCAAGCGCGCCTGAGCCCTCGCGCCGCACCCCTCGCCCCGGCCGCCGCCCCACTCCGGGCGGCAACCATGGCCGGGATTACCTGATTCAACTCAGGGCTTCGCGGCTGCTTTCGGCGCCGCCGGAACTGCCTCGGGAGCCTTGGCCGCGGCCGGCGCCTGCTTGGCCTCGAGCGCCTTCAACTCCGCCATCGTCTGCTGCGATATCGCCTGCGCCTGCGGCATGAACACCCGCATGCGCTGTTGAACTTCAGCCAGCGAGAGCTGCATCACACGCGGCATCTTGTTCACCAGCGCCCCACCCGTCGGCGTCTTGTAGAACGCCAGAAGGTCATCGACCTCGTGCTGCGTGAACGATTGCTGATAAATCCGAACGTACATCGGCTCCAGGATGCTCCAGCTGAGCTCCTTGTTCAGCAGGGCCATGATTTTTTGTTCCATCCCGTTGAGGATCTTCTCCGCCTCCGGGGTCGCCGGATGCTCGCGCAGGGCCTGGGCCATGGACGACTTGATCATTCCGTCGACCTGGCTGTCCACTGAGTCGATCAGGTTGCGGGCTCGGGTGACTTCGAGCAGCTCTTTGATCGAGGCCTCGCTGGCAGGAGAAATCGAGGGCGACGGCGTGGCGGGCGACGCCGAAGGGGTTGCCGGGGTGGCGGCAAACCCAACGGTGGCAAAAGCGAGAAGGGAAACAACGAGACGAGTCTTCATGGATGTTGGGTTAGGGGTTGAGAGGTGGGGAGCGCTCAGTCGCGACTGCCCCAGAAAAGCTCCTTGGCACTCGAGGTCGAGCCGTCGAGGTCCGACGTGAGGTACGAACGGCGCACAACCCAGCGGTGGAACGCCCAACACGCAAGCGTCGTTGTCATGCATGCGGTCACTCCTGGAAATGAAAGCAGCGGGCCGACAAAGAAGGAGGCGCCAGTCACGACCAGGAATGGGCAGAGAAGTGCAATGACACTCCAAATCACGATGCCGGCCCGTCCCCGCGCCATGGCCTCAATGGCCAATGAGAACAGGAATGTCGGAACCAATGCGATCAGGCAGGCAACCGGCAGGGTCAAATCGAGCCAGCGAACCGGCTCACCCAACAGGTGAAGCAAAGCCAAAGTCAGGACCGTTGTGAACGAGGTGCCGACAATGAGCAGCGCCAAGCCATACACTTGGGTGTAAGTTGCCAGGACGGACGCCATCCTGACGCGCCCCAGCGGAAAGGGCAGCGCACGCCGGAGCGACATGATGATTGTCAGGACCGTCATCGCCAGGGCTCCATATGCCACCGGTATTCCTAAAAATACATTCACCGGCCTTCCACTGCCAAAACCCTGCACACAGGTGTTGCCCAGCTGTACTCCCAGGCCCGCGAGGTGCCCGCTATTGGCATCCACTGCCGCACAAAAAGTGAATGTCATCACGGCCAGCGGAGGAAGTGCAACGGTGCATATATTCGTAATCACAGACCGGAGTCGGCTCGGAAACCATACGTAATGCACGGTCGCCAGCCAGCGCCGAAGCGATCGGTCCGAGGAACTGTAGTTCCACCGTCTCTTCGAGACGGGCATGGAGGTCCATGAGCGACGCATCCACTCGCGCTGCCGCGTCCGCGCGACGGCTCTGCCCATGAATATCGACGATTGGGGGCAGATCACCGGTCTCTCTCCACGCGCCCGCGCACGAACTTCGCGACGATCAAAGCCGCGCCGCAAACAGACAAAGGCCACCGTCACGCCCACGAGAAAGACAGGCCACGATTCCCGGAGGCAGAGCCAATAAAGCCTCGTTCCCAATAATCCCAGTAGAATCCCGAGCAGGATCGTCACGAGCGTTCCCGCCCTGAACCCGGGAAACAGATCCCTCCGTCGGTTGAGCAAGGGAAGCGACAGGCACGCGGCGGTCAGACCCGCGTCCGCCTGCCATGAAATGGCCGGACTCGCCGCACGCGCCGCGAATACCAGCCCGGCCAGCGCCACCGCGAGCGCAGAGACATGCCACTGGGCGGCCGCACGGTGCAGCCCCGGCACGACGCCAGCGACCGTCGTGTGCATCACCTCGTGCAAGGGCCCCAGCAAGAAGGCACCGACCACCAAGGGCCCCACGGCCACCAAGGTTACAAACCAGACAATTGGCATTCGGTCATGCAGGAGGCCGGCGACCTCCAGGCAGGCGCACCAACCGTAGAGGCCCACGAACAGCAAGGTCCGAAATGGCCGCAGGATTCTCAGGTAGGTTCGAGCGTTCATGGCTGCGGGTGCGTTCTCATGTCAAATCATGCGTCCCGATCTCGTTTCGATGACAGTGAGGTCGGCCACCCGGAAATCCCTGCGCAGAACCGCGCGATACGCCCAGGCTCCAATTCCTCCACCGAACACCGCCCAGGCCACGAGAAATGCCAGACCGTCCTGTTTCTCGAACTGGAGCGGCAGGGTAGCCATCAGCGCAGCCACAGACATCGCGATCCCGATCGAGACAAGCGGAACGTAATAGGCCAGCCGGCTTGTGAGGTTCGCCAGGGCGAGCCGAATTCCCGCCCCAAGGGCCAACGCGATCGGCAGCGCGGAGAGTATCAGCAGCGTGATGAGCGCGAAGGGATACAGGACCGCCAGGTGGGGCGAGCCCTCGACCAACGCATCGACGCCAAGGAGCGTCGCACTGGCCGAGAGAAAGAACGCCGCCAGCAACACCGCGCAGATCGACAACGAGAACATGCAGGCGTAGTCGGCATAGCGACGACGAGAAACCGGCAGGCGGAGGCGGGGAAGTGCGGTGCTGCTCATCTGGGCCACCACGAAACCAAGCACCAGGTACATCTGTTCGAGCGTTCCTCGGATCGAGTCTCCAAGATGGATGGCGAGCCCCCCGGTCCGCAGAGCCTCAAACCCGCGCCTCAGTCCCTCGTGGCTCCCCTGCGGATTCAACAGCGGCAGGCCACCACCGACCAGCACGAACACCGGTCCGAAAATCAGCGCGCTCGCCAGGAAGCCTTTCACCGCGCGTTTGGTATTCCCGAAACGGATACAGAACAGCGTCTTCAGCCACAACCAAAGCGAGTCGTCCACGGGCTCCTGCGGCCACGATTGCGATGCTGACGACGCGCCCTTTCTCCGCCGCACCAGGACGCCCGCCGCCCGCCTCAGTTCCAGCGCCGCCATGACCAGCATCTGGTAGTGCACGTACGGTCGCCGTCCCCGCGCGAGGACACGCCTGCGGTCGAAGCAGTGGCGGAAGCCCCGAACGGCGACGACGATCGAAACGGAAAAGATCGCCAGACCAACGACCGTCTGCGTCTCGCGGTCCAGATCGAGCACGCAGGCCGCCGCAACCGCATTCAAGGCCACCGCTCCCATGCGCCACGAATCGAACCACCGCGAGGACCCACGCTCGAAATACAGAGGCAAGGCCAGCAGCGTGACGACCATCCCCGCCGAAAGGGCGACCGAATGCCCGGGCAGTCCCCACGCACAGACGCCCGTCAGCAGCACCGCCGCGCTCACAAATGCCACGGCATGGACTCGCAAGAACGCACGATCGACGCCGGGCATCCACGCACACCCTCCCTGATGTAGGACGTATTCGAGCGGCCAGAGCAGACCCCGACCGACGACCAACGGCGCGACCACCAGGCACATCAGCAGCCGTATCACTTCCGGATGCGACGGAAATGCCGCGTGTAGGAGTACCCAGCCCAAAAGGACCTCGACGCCCGCAAAAGCGGCGACGTCCGTGGGGCGCAGGATCTTGAAATAGGTTCGGAGATTCACGTCGTCCTCTTGCGGGTGATCAGCGGAAACATCTCCTCCAGGTTCAGCGGGCGCGACCGCACCTCGACGTCGTGCCGCTCAGCGAAGCGCGCGGCGGCGTCGGGCTCCGCGGTGCGCACCCGCATCACCGCCTGACGCCAGTTGCCCTCCCGGCTCAGGACATAGGGCTCGTCGAATTGCCCCGGAAGCTCGCCCCGCCGGGGCAGCACGGTCCACTCGGCGAAACTCTCCTGCAGCTCGTCATAGGCCGCATTCTCCACAAGTTCGCCCGCATCAAGCGCGATCACCCAGTCGACGATCTTCTCCACGTCGCTGAGCAGGTGCGAGGAGATCACCATCGTGCACCCGTCGTCCCGGAGCCGCTCGAGCAGCACGTCCAGCAGCTGCATGCGCACGATCGGATCCAGCGCCCCCGCGGGCTCGTCGAGCAGGAGCAGCGAGGGGCGGTGGCACACGCCCAGGAGGATTCCCACCTTCTGACGATCTCCGGGACTCAGCTCAGCAATCCGGCGCTTCGGATCGACCTCCAGCGCCTCGGTCAACCGCCGCTCCAGATCGCGATCCCACCCCGGGTAAAACGAGGCGTTGAAATCCAGGTGCTGCCGAACGGTCATCCACTCGATGCACCGCCCCTCCTGCTGCACCACGCCCAGACGCGTGAGCTGCGGGGTGTCGAGATCCACCGTCGGAACACCCAGCGTCTCGATCGTGCCTTCGCTGGGCAGGATCAGTCCGCTGGCCAGGTTGAGCAGGGTCGATTTCCCCGCCCCGTTGCGCCCGAGCAGGCCCACCACCCGCCCCTCGGGCAGGTCGAGTGTCAGGCCTTTCAGGGCCGTGTGCCGGCCATAACGTTTGGTCACATTGCGCGCCACCACCGGGCGCACCTCGGTCAGGGTGTCAGTCGTGTTCATGCTGGTGTGCATTGAGGGTTTCCTTGAAAAGTCGCAGGGCCTCCCCGTCGCTCACGCCGAGCTGCCTCGCCGTCGTCGCCGCCGCCTCGAGCGCCTTGCGCAGGACCTCCGCGCGCGCCGCCGCCGCCTGGCCGCCCTCCGCCGCCCGTACCGTGAGCGTCTGGCCGCGCCGCCGCTCGAGCACGCCCTCCCGCTCGAGCAGACCATACGCCTTGCTGATCGTCATCGGATTCAGCGACAACGAAGCCGACAGCGCACGCGTCGACTCCATCTCCTCCCCAGGCTTCAATACCCCCGCCGCAATCTGGAACTTGATCTGATCCATCAGCTGCCGGTACGCGGGCACGCCGTTGTGGTGATCGATGACAAGAACCGGAGGCATGGCTGGCTTGTGTGTCACTGTGTATTACTTCAGTAATACGGTTCGTCAATTCGAAATTCAAACGTGGCCGAATTCGACTTTCCATCCGCCCGAAAACGGCTTGCAGACGCGGCTTGAGGCGAGGCACCTTGGTCGCCCCCGTTCGCATGGCCTCCAAAATCCGAAAAGCTCTGATCACGGCGGCCGGTCCACGCCAGCGCCGCCTGCCCCTCCAGTCGCTCACCGACCGCGACGGCACGTCCAAGCCCGCACTCGCAATCATTCTCACCGAGCTGCTCGACGCCGGCATCGAAAAGGTCGGGCTTGTGCTCGCCCCAGGCGACCGCCCCGCCTACCAGTCCGTGCTCGAGGCTTTCGAGAATCACCTGGTCTTCGTCGAACAACCCGTTCCCCTCGGCTACGGCCACGCTGTGCTCTGCGGCCGCGATTTCGTGGACGGTGAACCGTTCCTCCTGCAGGTCTGCGATCACCTCTACGTGAGCCGCGCCCAGACCAGCTGCACCCGCCAGCTCCTCGAGGTCGGCGCCGAGGAGCGCTGCTGCCTGTCCGCCGTGCAGTCCACCCACGAGAGTCTCCTGCCTTTCTACGGCACCGTCGCAGGCTCCCTCCTCCCCGGAGGCAAGGGCCTCTATCAAATCGAGAACGTCATCGAAAAACCCACGCCCACCGTCGCCGAGCAACAGTGCGTCGTGCCTGGCCTGCGCAGAGGCCATTATCTCTGTTTCTTCGGCATGCACCTGCTCAACCCCGTGATCTTCGAGCTGCTCGAAAACGCCCTGCTCGATGCCGGAGACGGCCGCATCGGCCTGTCCCCCTCCCTCGCCCGTCTCGCCCAGCGGGAGAAATACCTCGCACTCGAAATCGCGGGTCGCCGCGCCGATCTTGAAGCCCCCTTCGGCCTGCTGCGCGCCCAGATCGCCCTCGGCTTGAACGGAGCCGCGCGCGAGGAGGTCCTCGCCGTGCTCGCCGAGGAACTCGCCGCCGATTCCAGCGCCCGCCGCTGAAGCCGGAACCAAGCGCTCCCGTGGATACGACTCTCACCGCCCTCGTCGAAGGCACTTCGGCCGACAACGCAGGCTTCGAATCCCTCTGTCTCCAGGCAGATCGCGCCGGCCTCGAACGCCTCGCCTCGGATCTCGAAGCCTACCGCCACGGCCCCGGGAATTTCTATCACCGCGTCCGAGCCGTGTTCTGCCTCGCCGCCCTCCACCGCTATTTCCTGCCTCGCCACTTCCCGTCCGACGCCGAGGGCTCAATTCCCTTCGAAGGCCACCGGCTCGCCATGGACCGCCGCTACGAGGAGGCCATCTCGGTCTACCTCGCCCACCAGCAGCGCCACGGCTCCTCCGACCCTCTCAGCAGCGCGCTCGCCGCCGCCTATTCCGGCCTCGCCTTCAAGACCCTCGCCCATCAGGTCCAGCGCACGGTCCGCCAGGTGCGCGGTAACCAGTGGATGTTTCGCACCGGACACCCGCTCGATTATCCGCTGCGTATCCGCCGCGAAATGACGACCCCGGGCCCCGACGGACTCATGCCCGTGCTCCGAGAGGAGACCGCCGTGCGCCTCGATCTCTCCCACGCAGCCTGGAGCGACATCTTTTTCCTCGGGATGGATTACCCCGAGGGCGCCAAGGTCCTCAATCTGTCCGTCGACCTCGGCGTCCACGGACGCGACCGCGAGCCCAAGCCGCCCGTCTGTGGTTTCCTCCGCGTCATCGGCGACCCCGTGCTCCGGCTCACCAGCATCGACCTCGGCGCCACCGCCGACGTGCGCACCATCGACGAGGTCTTCGATTTCGCCAAGGACTACCTCGGCCTGCTCAAGGCCGCCGTCATCGCCGCCGGCATCGTGCCCCCGGGCATGGAGGGCTCCGGCCACGACCTGACCGAGGTCCTGTCCCGCCTCGTGGGCCCCGGTCAGGGGCTCGAGATCGCGAGCCAGGTGCGCGACATTCCGAAAGGCTCCCGGCTCGCCGTCTCCACCAATCTCCTCGGTTGCCTCGTCGCCCTCTGCATGCGCGCCACCGGCCAGGTCGCCGCCCTCACCGGCGGTCTCGACGAGGACGAACGCCGCACCATCGCCAGCCGCGCCATCCTCGGAGAGTGGCTCGGCGGCTCCGGAGGAGGTTGGCAGGACAGCGGCGGCGTCTGGCCCGGCATCAAGCTAATCCAGGGCGAACTCGCCCGCGCCGGAGACAGCGAGTTTGGCATCAGCCGCGGCCGCCTCCTTCCACGGCACACCCTGTTCGGCCCCGCCGATAGTTCGCCCGACACCCGCCGCCAGTTGCAGGCATCCCTCATCCTCGTCCACGTCGGCATGAGCCAGAACGTCGGCCCCATCCTCGAGATGGTCACCGAAAAATATCTCCTGAAGCTCCAGCGCGAATGGCACGCCCGTCAGGAGGCCCAGCAGATTCTCGCCGACATCGTCTCCGCCCTGAAGGCCGGCGACGTCGCCCGCGTCGCCCAGCTCACGACGCGCAATTTTCTCGGTCCCCTCCAGCAGATCATCCCCTGGGCCAGCAACGCCTACACCGAACGCCTCATCGCCGAAATCAGCACGGCCCTGGGTTCCGACTACCGCGGCTTCATCATGCTCGGCGGCATGTCCGGAGGAGGCATGGGTTTCTGGGTCGATCCCAGCCGCCGAACCGAGGCCGCCGACACGATCCTCGCGATCATGCGCCGCACCAAGGCATCCCTCGAACACGCGCTGCCCTTCGCCATGGATCCCGTCGTCTACGACTTCGAGATCAATGAACGCGGCTCCCAGGCCGCCCTGCTGACCGGCTCCGACGCGCTTCTGTCGCCCGAATACTACCTTTTCATGGTGCCCCGCTGGCTCCGCCACGACCCCCGCCAACTCCCCCGCGCAGTGCGCTCCGAGATGGACCGCTTTTCCGCGCGACAGCTCTTCAATCAGTCCCGCCCCCTCGCCTCCGCGCTCGTCCAGCGAATCTTCCCCCCACCCGCCGCCGACGGAGACGCCTCCCGCGCGACCCTGGCCGAGCTCCTCGAAAAAAACGGCTTCGATTCCGTCCAACACGAGCGGATACGCCAGGACCTGCTCGCAGGCCGCATCGGGCTCGCCCATAACCGTCTCCCCTCCAGCACCGCCGTGGAAGATGTGCGTCCCGGCGATGTCGTGGCCGCCTATCAACCCGACCCCGAGGCCGCTCAAATCGGACTCGCCGCCCTGCGCTCCGGCCGCGCCGCCGTCGTCACCCTCGCCGCCGGGGCCGGCAGCCGCTGGACCCAGGGCGCCGGCACCGTCAAGGCCCTGCACCCCTTCGCCCGCCTCGCCGGCCGCCACCGCAGTTTCGTCGAGACCCACCTCGCCAAAAGCCTCGCCGCCTCCCGCGCCGCCGGCACGCCCGTCACCCATATCTTCACCACCAGTCACCTCACCCACGACGCCACCGCGGCCTTCCTGGAAGGCCATCGGAATTTCGGCTACCCCGGCCGCGTCATCCTCTCGCCGGGTCGCTCGATCGGACTCCGGCTCGTGCCCATGGCCCGCGACCTTCGCTTCGCCTTCGAGGAAATGCCGCACCAGCGCCTCGATCTGCAGAAGGAAAAGATGCGCCTCAGCCTCCAAAAGGCGCTCCTCGAGTGGGCCCAGTCCACCGGCCAGGCCAGCGATTACACCGACAACTTGCCCCTTCAATGCCTGCACCCCGTCGGGCATTGGTACGAGGTCGCCAACCTTCTGCTCAACGGAACGCTCGAAGCCCTCCTCCGCGCTCAGCCCTCACTCGACCACCTCCTGCTTCACAATATCGACACCCTGGGCGCCAGCCTCGACGCCGATCTGCTCGGACGCCACATCCGCAGCGACGCCGCCCTCTCCGTAGAGGTCATCCGCCGCCGCATCGAGGACCGCGGCGGCGGCCTCGCCCGCGTCGCCGGCCAGCTCCGCCTGGTCGAGGGCCTCGCCCTCGCCCGCGAGGAAGACGAGTTCTGTCTCAGTTATTACAATACAGCCACGATCTGGATCAGCATCGACCGGCTGCTCGCCCTGTTCGGCGTCGATCGCGCCTCCCTGGCCGACCAGGCACGCGTCGCAGGCGGCGTCCGCGCCCTCGCAGCCCGCATCCCCACCTACGTCACGCTCAAGGACGTCAAGAGGCGCTGGGGCAACGGCCAGGAGGATATTCTTCCCGTCGCCCAGTTTGAAAAACTCTGGGGCGACATGACCTCCCTGCCCGACCTTCCCGTGCAATACTTCGCCGTCCCTCGCCCCCGCGGTCAGCAGCTCAAGGAACAATCCCAACTCGACGGCTGGCTCCGCGACGGTTCCGCAGCCCACGTCGAGTCGCTGTGCGCCTTCGCTTAGCCCATCGGGCGGCACACAGCCAGGCTCCGTTCCGCCCTACCGCGTCAGGCTCCCATTACGCCTGACATTGCTCTCGTCGCATCTCTAACGAATGAACGTCACCGGACGTCGCGAACCGGCGCTTCAGCGTCTTGTGTCCCCTGTCCGCTCCGCGCACGGTCTCGTCACCGGCCTCTTCTGAAACCGAACCGAGCGCCCCGCCGTCTCCCGTGCCATAAATAATGAACGAAGCATTCAGGATTCACGCCCCAAGCGCTCCGCTGCGACAGTCTCCCGGCATCGTCAACTCCGCCCGGTCCCGCTTTGCCCACTTCGGTTATGCGAAGACCTCCATGCGCGAAATCGCCGACGACTGCTCGATGTCCCCAGCCAATCTCTACCGCTTCTATCCGGGTAAACTCGCCATCGCCACCGCCGTCGTCGAGGACGGGCGCAACGCACTCTTCCGCGCCTGCGATGACGCCATCGCCGCCGCCCTTCCCAATCCCGTCGCCCGTCTCTCCGCCCTCTTTCTCACTCTCATCGATCAGACCCGCCGCCAGATCGTCGAGGAACCGCTTCTCTTCGAGCTCGGGCTCATCGTCTCCCGCGAGGCTCCCGCCAGCCGCCTGTCCCTGCTCGAGCAGTCCAGGACGCGCATCCTGTCCACCCTCAGCGAAGCCCGTCCCTTGTCGGCAGACCTCGACCGCGCCGCCACGCTCGTCCACCTCGCCAGCGCCCCCTTCGTGCTGCCGTGGATGCTCGCAAACCAGCCCTTCGGCGACGTTCGCCCCCAGGTCCCCGAGTTCGTTGCCGGACTGTTCGGCGGTTTATCCTCAATCCACACTGGCGCCCCGTCGTAACTTTCTTAGTTCCTCCTCCGCCCTCTCCTCCTTCCGTCCATGAACAAACGTATCCGCCTGTCCCTTTATCTCGGCGTCCCGGCCCTGCTTGTCCTCGTCTGGATCGTCCACGTCCGGCGCACAGCCCCGGACGTCCGCGGACCCGGCGCAGAGTCGCAGCGGGGAGGCGCAGCCCCCGCCGTGTCCGTGATCGCCGGCACCGTAGCCCAACGCGATACGCCCATTTTCCTCGACGCCATCGGCACCGTTTCGGCCTTCAATACCGTCACCATCAAGCCCCGCGTCGACGGTCAGCTGATCAGCGTGCGCTTCCGCGAGGGCCAGGACGTCAAGGCCGGCGAACTCCTCGCCCTCATCGACGA
>JAJXVO010000181.1 GCA_021782105.1 bacterium | reverse complement strand
CACCCGGATGCCGTCGGGCGAAAGCTCCGTCGCCAGCGTTCGCACCAGCCCCACATAGGCCGACTTCGCCGCGCTGTAGGCCACCACCTGGGGAATGCCAAAAAGCGAGGCCATCGAGGCCGTGAAAAGGATCGAACCCGACTTGCGCGAAATCATGCCAGGGGCCACCGCACAGGTCAGCGCATGCGCCGCCAGCACATGGGTGTTCAACACGGCCTGGAACTCCGCCGTCGTTGTGGCGATGGCGGGCTTTTTCAAATGAATCCCCGCATTGTTCACCAGGCAGGTGACCGGTCCCACTCGGCGGACTATCTCCGCGACAAGCTCGTCGGCCCTGTCGAATTTCGTGATGTCGTGGGCAATGTACGAAGCCCGCTCGCCCATCGACCTCGCCGCGTCGGCAAGCTCAGCCTCCCGCCGGCCCACCAGGACCACGCGGGCTCCGGCACCGATCATGCACGATGCGATGGCCAGGCCTATTCCAGTGCCTCCCCCGGTCACCAGGACAACTTGGTCCCGAAGGGAGAAGAGTTCGTTCGATTGATACATGCTCATTGTGAACAAAAGGTAAGGTGAGGGCGCACCGAGACTCCGCACGCATCGCGTCAATGCCAGCGACGGATGACCGTAACCTTCGGAAAAAATGGCCGAAAACCCGAGGAACAGAGCGGAGGAGTCACGGAATAAGGATCAACTGTTTGACGATGAATTCCCGCCTTCATCAAAGGAGGAGACCAGCTGCGGTTACAGGTCGGCGAGAGGCGATCAGGTGCACGTTGCATGAGGGGCTCTGGACGACGGCGATTCAGCCCAGCTCGATCTGCACCTTCACGCTCATGGGCTTCATCGCACTGGCGAAGTCGAAGGCCGCGATGGAGTCCGCAAAGGCGAACCGGTCTGTGATCAAGGGCCGGAGGTCCACGCGCCGTCCCTCCATCAGGGACAGAGCTCGAGGAAAGACATGGGCATAACGAAAGATCGTCTCGATGCGAAGTTCCTTCACTTGCGCGGCAACCACGTCGAACGGCACCGGCGCTCCCGGCATTCCGATCATCACGATGCAGCCGCCCGGTCGGGCCGCGCCGATCGCCTCCGCACAGGACCCAGGCAGCCCCACCGCATCGAATACGACGTCGGCACCCCAACCTCCCGTGGCCCGGCTCACTTCCTGCGCAAGCGAGGCTTCCAGGACATTCACCGGAGTGATCGGCCCGAGCGAGGCGGCCAGCGCCAGCTTCGGGGCCTTCACATCGGTGATGAACACACGTCCACAGCCCCCGGCCAGCGCAGCCAGTGCGGTCAGCATCCCGATTGGCCCGGCTCCGAGCACCACGGCCACGTCGCCAGGCTTGATGCGGGCCTTTGAGGCGGCGTGGAGTCCGACGGCAAAAGGCTCGACCATGGCGCCTTCTCCGAAACTGACGTTGTCGGGCAGCCGGAACGTGAACGCCTCGGGGTGCACGACGTATGGGCGCAGGCACCCATGCACCGGAGGCGTCGCCCAAAAACGAATCGCCGGATCGAGATTATACAGGCCCAGCCGCGTGGCGCGGCCATGCGGATCGGGCACACCGGGCTCCATGCACACGCGGTCGCCAACCTTCAGCGTGGTCACTCCAGAGCCGACTTCCTCGACGACGCCCGCCGCCTCATGGCCGAGCACCATGGGTTCGCGCACGACAAAGGGCCCGATCGCTCCGTGTTGATAATAATGCACGTCGCTTCCACATACGCCCACCGTGTGGATGCGCACCCGCACATCGCGGGCACCCAGCCGCTCGTCAATCACGATGTCCCGCAGGCTCAGCGTTCGGGTCTTTTCAAGTACGAGCGCTTGCATGGTCATTCCCGGGCTCCTCAGGCAAGTCGCACGGCGACCTTCGCTGGCGCCGGAGCGCCGAGACTCTCTGCCACCGCACCGGGCGAGGCCGAACCCACTGACAGGGAATACTGGCCACGCACCCACGTCGAGGAGCCTCCCTCGTCGATCATGCGGAAAGACTCGGAGGGAATCCTGAATTCAAACTCCACCACCGCCTGGGGTGGGCAAAGGATCTTTTGGAAGTCGAGCAGCCTCGCCTTGGGCCCCCGGTGCAGGTTCGCAGGCGGAACCAGATAACACTGCACGGTCTCCGCCGCTGCAAAGAGACTCTCGTTGCTCACCGTCCCTCGAACGATCAGCTCGGCGCCCTCCGTCAGGACCGGCACGTTCACCGAGACCGGGCCGTATCTGAACTTCGCGTAGCTCAGTCCGAATCCAAACGGGTAAAGCGGATCCACCTCGGCATAACGGTACGTGCGGCCGCGCATCGAGTAATCCTCGAACGGCGGCAGGTCCTCCGTCCGCCGCGGCACGGTGACCGGGAGCTTGCCCGAGGGTGGGACATCCCCAAAGAGCACGTCGGCCAGCGCGCGCCCGCCTTCGCAGCCCGGATACCAGGCGAGCAGCACGGCATCGCAGAATGCGTGTTCCTCGGGAATCGCGATCGCGCTTCCTCCGGTGATCACAAGCACGAGCTTCTTCGCGTGTTTGCGCAGTTCGCGCAGGAATGAGCGCTGGTTTTCGGGAAGCTCAATGCGGCCGCGATCGCCTCCCGCTGGAGAGGCGATCGTGTCGCCCTCCTCGCCCTCGAGCGTGGGGTCCAGGCCGAGCACCGCCACGACGACTTCGGCCGCGGCGGCCGACGGAAAGGTGTAGTTCGTGCCCGGCGCCACCTCCTGCACGAGCGGACAGCCCGTGCGAAACTCGAGGCGGACGCCCTCGCCGAGCCGCTCCGCAATGCCTTCGAGCGGCGTCACCAGGCGGGAACTCACGCCAAAATAGTTTCCGAGCAGCGCAGCGACGTTTGCAGCCGTCGGACCCACCACGAGCATGCTCTCGGGATCCTTTCGCAGCGGAAGCAACCCGTCCGCATTCTTAAGCAGCACGATCGACTCGGCCGCCGCCTGCCGCGCCAGCGTCCGATGCTCCGCACTCTCGATGACCGACGTCGGCGTGGAGGCATAGGGCACCTGCTCCGGAGGATCGAAGAGCCCCAGCCTGAACCGCGTGGAAAGCAGGCGCCGCAGCGACGTGTCGATCTCCGCTTCCGATATGAGCCCGCGGCTTACTGCCACCAGAAGATCGTTGTAGGTGCAGCCGCAATTCAGGTCGCAGCCGCGCCGCACCGCAAGGGCGGCCGATTCCGCGGCGTCCGCCGTCACCTTGTGGGCTTGGTGAAAATCGTCGATCGCCGCACAGTCGCTCACGACATGGCCGCGGAAGCCCCAGCGCCCACGAAGGATGTCCACCAGCAGCAGCCGGCTCCCGCATGCCGGCTCGCCAAGCACCCGGTTGTAGGCGCCCATGACGGTCTCCACCCCGCCCCGCACGAGTTTTTCAAAGGCGGGCAGATAGGTCTCGGCGAGATCGCGAGGCGAGGGACAGGCGTCGAAATGATGCCGGTCCGCCTCCGGACCACTGTGCACCGCGAAGTGCTTGGCGCAGGCCGCCGTTTTCAGATAACGCGGGTCCCTCCCCTGCAGACCGCGCACCATGGACAGTCCGAGTTCTCCGGTCAAATACGGATCCTCTCCGAAAGTCTCCTGGCCGCGCCCCCAGCGGGGATCGCGGAAGATATTGATGTTCGGCGTCCAGAACGTGAGCCCCTGATACTGACCACGACGACCCGCGGCAGCGGCGGCGTGATGTTTCGCCCGGGCCTCATCGGCGATGGCCGTGCCGATGCGCTCGATCAGGCCCCGGTTCCAGGTGGCGGCGAGCCCGATCACCTGCGGGAAGACCGTCGCTCGGCCGCTCCGACCGACACCATGACACCCTTCGCTCCACCAGTTATAGGCGGGCACTCCAAGCCTCTCGACGGCCACGCTCTCATGCATCAGCTGCCCAACTTTCTCCGGCAGCGTGAACCGCGAGATCAAATCGTCGATGCGCTTCTCCATGGAAAGCGCTGAGTCCTGGAATAGGAACGGGGAAGTCATTGTAAGAAAGCGAAAGGACCCGCAGTCGGAGTGAGGCGCCGGCCTAGGGAACAAGCACCGCAACACCTGCGGCGACGACGTAGTTCGACTCGAAAACCCCCGGCAACCCCAGCCTCGGTCTCACAGACTGAGCACGCGGAGACGGAGTCCGGGCCCGCATGTCTTCCTCCTGTGAGAACGTGGTGGTTCATGGTGACCCCGGGCGAACGCGTTAACGGGCAAAAAGGCTCAGATCGACCGCATTGCCCATCGCCTGATGGCCCGCCGGGGACGGATGGAGGTGATCGCCAAAATCGTACGCCGGGGACAAATGGGACGGATGCTTCGGATCGCGCATCACCGCGTCGAAATCGATCACGCCATCGAACCAACCGCTCGTGCGTATCCAATGGTTCACGATCTCACGGTCGGCATCCCCATCCTTGGTGTAATAAAACGACCCGGCGTACGGCATGATCGTGGCGCCGATGACGCGGATGTGGTGTGCATGGGCGCGAGTGATGATCTGCTCGTAGGCCAGAATCATATCGGATGCCGATGCATAGGGCATACCCATTTTCTCGGCGCCCATCCGGGTGCCCAGGTCATTGATGCCCTCCAGAACGATCAGCCAGCGCACCCCGTCGGGCGCGAGGACATCACGGTCGAATCGGGCCAGCGCATTGGGCCCAAGGCCGTCGCGCAGCAACCGATTTCCTCCAATGCCCGCGTTCAATACGGCGACGTGCGACGTGGCGGGATTGGCGTGCAGGCGGCGCGCGAAATCGTCGGGCCAGCGGTTGTTCTCGTTGGTCGTCGATCCCCGCCCATCGGTGATCGAATCGCCCAGGATCACGCAGGCCGCGGCGGGCAACCGCGGAATCACGTCGATCTGACTGAGAAAATACCAGTGTTCCGCCGTGCCCGCAGGGACCAGATCCACGGAGGCGACCTCATTGCCCTGGCAGAGGTAGGATGTGGTGCGGGATCCCGGATGTCCCGTCACATGGTCCGGAGCCGAGCCCAGGGCGAGCGACACAGCAAGGTGCGTGCCGGCGTCCACGGAAAATTCCACTGGATCCGAAATCATCGAGGCACCGGGCTGGATGACAACACCCGGGCTGCCCCCAAAACTCAGTGGCACGCTCGTGCCTGACACGATGTCCGCACCAGTCCCCGCACGGGCAACCGTCGCAGCATCGATGACGAGCGGCGAGTTGCCGAAGACGTTGGAAAAGGTGAATCGGATCCGGCTGCCTCCGAGCGTCACGAGGACGTCCTGGCGCAGTGTATTTCCGGACAGACCCGGCTTCGGCGGCATGTTCGAGGGCTCCGTCAATTGCTGCGCGCTCATCCAGACGGACACCCACTCGTTTTTGTGTTGAGAGGCATCGGCCGCCTGCAGCGGTGTGCCGAACCCGGAAATCAGCAGGCCCAGAAGCCCGCACCAGACGATGGCATGACGAATCGGAGTGAACATGGGAGTGAAAGTGTGAGAGATGGGGAACTCCAAATTGGGTAGAGGGAAATATCGGCGAAGCTCGCGACACGGAGACCACGGACGGGCTCAAACGTTCATCCTCTTCATTGTGGGGTCATCGGCGAAGCGCATGTCGAGAGCCAGACCGCCGTATCAGGTGTTCTCCAGATCCGCCGCGGGTCTGAGATTCAATTTGAACGGCTCGGATGCTGTCGATTGGAAGCTGAGATAGTTGAAAGGGGCAAACGAAGCGGCGGTCTCCTGCGGTGTGCTCGAAGAAATAACCCCACGGGGACCCCCGAAATTTACCGGCCTTGTGGGTCTCAAGCCTTCAGCTTCGTCCCCTTGGTTTCTGTTCGGTTCGACTGAACAATCTGATCTGGGAGTAACAAAGGCACCGGCCTGAGCCGGTGCCTTTGGAATACTCTGTCGGCGGTGTTACCGGAGTGGGATAGACCGCTCAGGCAACGATGACCGATAGGTTAAACGGACTGGTTAGAACGAGAACGTGTTCGAGAGCGTCCATTCCTGCACCGGCTGGGTGCGGACGGAAGCCCAGGAACCGTCGGGTTCTACCGAGATCGGGATCAGGCCATCCTTCGCGAACGCGTTGCGGACGTTCAGCTGGATCTTCCAGTCGACCTTCCTCGTGACCTTGCGGTGGTAGCTGGCCCACAGATCGACGGCGCCCTCGGCGGGTCCGTAGAAGGGCTTGGTCAGGTCGTAGGAACCGCCGGCAATGGCGGGATAGCCAATGATGACCTTGTCCTGCCAGCGGTAGGCGCCACCGACTCCGACGTTCTTCAGCCAGCCGTGTGTGAACGAGTAGTTCGTGATGAAGTTGAAGCGCCACTTGCGCAGTTCGGGCGCATTCGTGCCCTGCTGCAGCTTCAACAGCACGTAGTTCGAACGCCACGGCCCATAGATGCTGGCGCCGATGCTGGCGGACGCGCCGCCATACTGCGGGAGCCCTCCGACCGGAGTCAGCGAACCGTCGGCATTGTAGAACTTCGAATCAAGGTACGAGATGAACTGATCGAGCAGCGGACCACCGACGTCATTGCGGACCGCGGTGGTGTCGGCGGCGTTGACCGAGATACGCCAGTTGGACGTCGGATTCGCCGTGAACTCGAACTCGTAACCCTTGGACTCGGTGTTGGCCGTGACCGTGAAGCCCTGGGGCGCGGTCGCCGTGTAGGCATAGACGTTGGCGGGATTGGGCGCGTAGGCGGAGGGGTTCGTCAGGTAGGTGGTGCGATCCACCAGAGCGGCATCTCCGATCGGAGAGAAGTTCCAGGCTTTGAAGAAACCCTTTGCTTCGAGCCACTTTTGGATGTCGTTCCACCCGTTGATCGCGGCGTCCTCCTGGGCCTGCGCCTGGACGTCCGTCAGGCTCGGATACGCGTTGGTCCACGTGTTGCGGTAGGAGGGCTGGTTGGCCGAAGCGAAATCGTAGCCACCCAACTGATACAGGAACACATTGCGCCAGCGCAGGCCCTGCTGGATGACCTGGCCGATGCCGTACGAGTTGCTCAGGCCGATACCGTTGTTGCTCAGGTCGGTCGTGTACTTGGTGACGCGCAGCGAGTATTTGCTGTCCTTGGTCGCGATCAGCACGCCATACTCCTTGGTCTGGCCAGTCGGGTTGCCGATCGGGTTGCCGTAGAGGTCGCGGCGTACGCTGGTGACCTGGAAGTTGCTCGACTTGTTGTAAGTCAGGCTGATGTCAAAGGGCAGCGGATCGCGCGGCAGGAGGCTGTTCAGGTGCAGCACCAAGCCGCCACTGGTCGAGTGTCCCTTGAAGATCTGGTTTACCGGCCAGGAGCTGGGGAGCGCATAAACGTTGGGCTGCATGTTCAGGATGCCGCGCTCCAGCGGTAGCTGGCTGGCGGTGACATCCTTGGTCTTCACCTCGTCATAGCGCCAGCCAAGGGTCGCCACGAGGGCGTTCTTGAGGAAGTAACCCTGGTAGGAGCTCGAGAACGACGTGGTCTCACGCATGGATTTCTGGGCGAGCGTCAGCAGGCTCTGATCCTGTCCGTTGTTATAACGCAGGAGCTGATCCGGGGAATTGCTCCAACCGACATAGTTCGCCGGATTCGAAGCCTGGGTCACAGGAAGCGGGTTCCCCTTGGAGTCCACAGGATTGGGATTATACACGTTGATGAGACCAGTCGGAACGGTCCATGAGGCGCCGGGAGACACGCCGTAGTTCTGCCACTGCGTATTGAACACACGGACACCGGAGTCAGGAAGGTTCACGTTGGTCGTGATTCCTGGAATATTCGCACCCGAGGCGGAATTCAGGCCTGCGATCGACCCACCGAGATAGACCACGGCGACCGGCGGGCGATCGGTAAAGGTCGAGCTGCTTCCGTCGTTGCCGTTCCAGAAGCCGGCCCAAGCCTGGCTGTTGGCGTAATCCTGCCAGCGGCGGTTCTCGTTGTAATAGTCTTCCTGGGACCAGACGCCGTTGAAGCGCTGGACTCCGAAGATCTTCAGCAGGAGCTTGCTGTGCAGGAAATCAGAGGGACGGACCTCGGCGAAGAGCGAGGCGCGCTTCACCTTGCGATCGCTGTAATAGGACGCGCCACCATTGTTCGAGGCGCCGATCACGTACGGGCGACCGATGTTCGGGTTCGTCGTGCTGGTCTCGCCGTTCGCGCCGCTGACGTAGTAATCCGTGAAGTTCTTCAGGATATCCAGCGTGAGCGTCGGGCTGCCACCCAGCAGGGAGTCGGCGCCATTCTGGTAGGTC
>JAJXVO010000180.1 GCA_021782105.1 bacterium | reverse complement strand
CCTTTACGACGGAAGGGATGGGGAAACCGAAGCCAACAAAGTTGTGCGTTCCAGAAAATCGGCCTGTCCCTGTTGTGTTTCCAATCGATTTCTGTCGCGGAGTTCTGGTCGGCGACGCCTATTGCGTATCCGCGTCGTAGACTTCGAGCAGGTCGACGCCGGTGTCGCCGGAAGCACCGGAGACTTGGGCGGTGTAGAGTCCGGGCGGCAGGGTGACGAGCAGGGCGGAGTCGTTGGAGCCGTCGAGCCAGGTGTAGGCGGAAAGACGGGTGGCGACGGCTTTGATGGCGGCGGCGGCGGTCGCATCGGTGCCCCAACCCTGGTTTCCCCGGATCAGGATTGAATTGTGATCGTAGAGTTTGAGGACGGGGTCGGGCAGGAAATTGGAGATGCCCAGAGATGCGAGGGCGGGCCCTCCGGCGCGGATGAGGACGGTCTTGGGGTGGGAGCCAGTGATCATGAAGCCGGCGACCTGGACGTTGGTGCCGGTGCCGACGGTGCTGCGCAGGGAGATGTCGATGAGGCGGGGGCTGGTGGACGCGGCATCGCCGTCGTAGACCTCGACCAGCGAAGTGCCGGTGTCGCCGGAGGCTCCGGAGACCTGGGCGGTGTAGAGACCGGGGGCGAGGGTGACGAGCAGGGCGGAGTCGTTGGAGCCGTCGGGCCAGGCGAAATCCTGGAGTGCCGTGGCCTCGGCCTTGATGGCGGCGGCGTTGGTGGCGTTGCCCCAGCCGATGTTCTGATCTATCATCTGGGGCGTGCCGTTGGTGATCTTGAAGAGCTGCAGTTCAGGGTCGGGCAGGTAGGTGCTGACCCCATACGGTGCCAGGGCGGGGCCCGAGGCGCGGACGAGCACGGTCTTGGGCGTCGTGCCCGAGATGACGAAGCCCGCCACGAGGACCTGGCTGCCCGTGCCGGCGTAGGAACGGCCCGAGATAGCGATCAGCTGGGCGTCGTTGACGGTGTTGGCGGCGGCGGCGATGGCCACGGACGCACCTGCGGAGACCGTGCGGCCGGAGCTGTTGGAGACGAGGCAGTCATAGATGCCGGAATCCGAGGCCTGCGCATAGGGGAGCGTCAGGGTCGCGGTGCTGGCAGAGGGGTACACCGAGGTGTCGAGGGCGACTCCGTTGCGCCTCCACTGATAGCTGAGGGAGGAGCCCGTGGTGGTCACAGACAGGGAGAGCGTGCCGCCTGCGGACAGCGAAGCGGCCTGCGGGTCGCCTGTGATGAGGGGAAGGGAGGCGAAGTCCACGTAACGGCCAGGGTGCGAGGCGGCGAACTGGTACATGGGCCATGGTGAGCTTGAGGCGGCTGCGCCGATGTCGAAGGCATAGATCTGCTGATCGTTGCTCCCGATGTAGAGCCGGTTTCCATACAGGACCGGGGAGGACCGCACCCAGCCGCCGGTGGCGTAGAGGCGCTTGAGCGTCCCGTCGGGGTTCACGGCGTAGAGGTTGCCGTCATAGTCGCCGATGTAGACAACGCCGTTGGCGTCGATGGCGGGAGAACTGGCGCGGACCTCGTCGCCCATGCGATAGGTCCACTTTAGGGAGCCGTCTGCCGAATTCAGGGCGTAGAGATTGTGGTCGTAGGATCCGAAATACAGCGTGCCGTCCGGCGCGAGCGCGGGGGAGGAGGTCACGCTGTCGCCGGCGGCGAAGGCCCAGCGGCGCGTGCCGTCGGGGGCGAGTGAATACACGGTGCCGCCGAGCGTGCCGAAGTAGAGGTTGCCCGCGGCGTCGAGGGCCGCGGCCGTGTAGATCGCGGAGTCGGCGGTGAACGTCCATTTCGTCGAGCCGTCGGCCTTGAATGCGTAGAACGTGCCGGTTTCGGAGCCGATGTAGAGGGTGCCGTCGGGCGCGACGGTCGGGGAGGCGTAGGAGAAGCCAGGGACGGTGGCGGTCCATTTCAGGGTACCGTCGGGTTTGAGGGCGTAGAGGTGGTTGTCGCCGGCCTTCACGTAGACGGTGCCGTCGGCCGCGATGGCGGGAGAACTGACAAGCTCATTGGAAAGGCTGGAGCTGCTGGGCGTGGGTACGGAGTAGGTCCACTTGATGGAGCCGTCGGGATTGAAGGCGTAGACCTTGCTGTCCGAGCAGGGGGCATAGACGGTGCCGTCGGAGGCGATCGCGGGGGAGATGGTGTCGAAAATGCCCCCAGCCGTGACCTTCCAGCGCAACGAGCCGTCGGGGTTGAAGGCGTAGAAATTGGAGTCGTCGCTGCCGACATAGACGATGCCGCCGGCGCCGATGGCGGGGCTGCTCGTGATTGAATCACCGGTGCCGTATTGCCAGAGCGAGTCGTCGATCGACAGGTCGAATCCGCCTGAATTCGCCCCGGTCGTGGTGTCGCTGATGCCGTCGACCTGGATCCGGTAGACCGTGCCGGCGACGGCGTTGAATGAGGCGGTGGCCCGGCTGATGGCGGTGCTGGCGCTGGAGTCGATGGTCGTGCCGGTGGCGGAGGACACGAGTGTCAGCCCTGTGAGGGAGGATCCGGTGTAGACGGCGAGCGCCGGATCGAAATCGTAGCTCGTGGTGGACACGCAGACGTGGCCGCTGGAGGGGGCGGTCCAGGCGTACCAGACGGTATGCTTGGCGGACGTCGCTGCCGCCTGGGGTTCCCCGGTCTCGAAGGTCGTCCCGAAGTTTGAATCGGAGAAATTCACACTGGAACCGGACAGGACTGTGGCGTTGGCGAAGTTGTCGTTTACGTAACCAAGGTAGAGTCCAGCGAAGCCCGTCGCGCCGTCCACACCGTCGATGGTGACATCGTAGGTGGTGCCGGCGACGGCCTGGAAGGTGACGCTGTTGTCGGTGGATCCAGCCGGCGATTCGGCCGATGCGACTGGGGCGAGGGTGGAGAGGGACGAGCCGGTATAGACAGCGAGCAAGGAAGCATAGGTGCTTCCGCCGGTGGAGAGGGTCACCGTGCCGGAGAGCGGTGCGGTCCAGTCCCACCACAGCGATGCGCCCCCGGTGTTTCCGCGGATGAGCGGTTCGCCAATCTCGCGAGTGGCGTCGGTATTGGACGTGCGGACCGAGGCCTGGCCTGCGAGGTGGGCGCGGGATGCGAAGTTGTCGTTGAACGGGCGGTTGGAGGTGGAGGCGAGGGCGGCGGCAAGATCGAGGCGGCCCGCGGTCAGGATCCGGCCGACGAACTGGGGCTTGGGATCGACCGTGGAGAGGAGCCGATTGATGAGTTCGCGGTAGGTATCGTGGGGAAACTGGGCTTTCAACAGGGCGAGCGAGCCGCTGACCATCGGGGCGGCCATGGAGGTGCCGGACATCGAGACGACGCCGGTGTCACTCGAGTTGGAGAGAGAGAGGATTTCGTAACCCGGGGCGGCGAGTTCGACGGAGCCGGAACCATAGTCGCTGAAGTAGGTGAGGTCGTCGCGGTTGTCCGTGGCGGCGACGGACACGACGTTGTCGCTTGGGTAGTCGGCCGGATAGACGGCGGTGGTGTCGTTGTCGACCGGGTTGTTGCCGGCTGAGCAGACCATGATCACGCCGGCTTTTGCGGCGGCCTGGATTGCGGTGTACTCGGCTTGGGAGGGCTGTTTTCCGCCGTAGCTGCAGTTGATGATGTTGGCTCCGTGGGAGATGGCATAGTCGATGCAGGTGATGGCGTTGGCGATGTCGCCCTTGCCCGTGGAGTCGAGGAACTTCAGCTCCATCAGCTGGACCTTCCAGGCGACGCCTGCGACATCGACGCCGTTGTTGCCGACGGCTCCGATGATCCCCGAGACGTGGGTGCCGTGGCCGTTGTCGTCGGTCGGGTCTCCGCTGCTGGTGGACGAGACGGTGTTGATGCCGTGGTAGTCGCCTGTGTAGCCGTCCGTGTTGACCTTGGGATTGGTCCAGAGATTGGAGGCGAGGTCCTGGTGGGTGAGGCGGGCGCCGGAGTCGATCACGGCGACGATGACCGACGAGGCGTCGGTGCGGATGTCCCAGGCGGATTTGGCATGGATGTCGGCGCCGACGACTGCGGGGCCGGGCACGCCGGGGTTCGTGCCTGTGTTGTCGAATGCCCACTGGCTGGTGTAGTTGGGGTCGTTGGGCACGGCGTCGGCGGAACGGATGTAGTCGGGTTCGACGAATTGGTAACGGCCGGTGGCCCTGAGGCGGCGAATTGCGTCCTCGGGTGTCTCGCCGGAATTCACGGCGATCACGCGCAGGCCGCCTAGATGGGAGAATTTTCTGCGGACGGTGACGCCTTCGCTGACTTCCTGAGCCGAAACGGTTCCGGCGAGACTGGCGCGGGGCATGGCGATGACGTAGGCGTCGCGGTAACCTTGGAGCAGCTCGTGGGCGGCAGGCGGCGGCAGGTTCAGCGGTTCGGCGGCGGCTTGTACGACAAGGACCAACACAAGAGTCAGGACCCGGACGAACCAATGGGGCCGCGCGTTGCGGACATGAAGGCCGGAGAGGGGGGCGGTGACATTCATCGGGAGGAAGAGTCGAGGTTGGCTCGAGCGGCGCCTGAGGTGGGGGTGGCGTTCGTACGTTTACAGCCGTTTCGAATTGAGGTGCCAACCGCTTCGAAACAAAAGCAGTAGCGGGTGTGAATGGATACAAGGCTCATAAAGATAGGAGCTTATATGGTTCGAACGACCGTCGTCGGGCTTGGTGCCGGCGCGGCTGGCTGGGCTGGTGCGCTAGGAACTAGAGCACAAGTTTTTGCAAAAACGAGTCTGTATTTATTGTGAAATCACGGCGCGAACGGTGGGTGGGTGGCGGTAAGGGCGCCGGAATTGGGGAGCAGTGACCGTGGATCCCGAGTTGACTCCGTGAGGGAGGATGAAGTCTGTTGGGCCGTTTATCTCCGCATGACCGACAAGACCCTGCCATTCACGAAGGACGAACTGGAAGCGATTGCCGCGAAGGTGCCGACGCCGTTTCACCTCTACGACGAGCGGGCGATGCGCCGCAACGCGCGCGCGCTGCGCGCGGCCTTCGCCTGGGTGCCGGGAGGCTTCAAGAACTTCTTTGCGGTCAAGGCGCTGCCCAATCCGCACGTGCTGGAAATCCTCCGCGAGGAGGGCATGGGAGGAGACTGCTCGTCGGTCGCCGAGCTGCAGCTGTGCGAGGCGGCGGGCATACGCGGGCAGGACATCGTGTTCACCTCGAACGACACGCCGGCCTACGAATATCGCAGGGCCCACGAACTGGGTGCGCTCATCAACCTGGATGACCTCACGCACATCGACTACCTCGAGCGTGCGCTGGGCGGACAGCTGCCGGAGATGCTGTGCTTCCGTTACAATCCGGGTCCTCTCAAGGAGGGCAACGCGATCATTGGAAAGCCGGAGGAGGCGAAGTACGGCTTCACGCGCGACCAGCTCTTCGAGGGGTATCGTCGGGCGCGTGAAAAGGGGGTGACGCGATTTGCGCTTCACACGATGGTGGCGTCGAACGAACTGAATCCGGAGTATTTCGTGGAGACGGCGCAGATGTTGTTCGACCTGGTGGTGGAGATTCATCGCCGGCTGGGAATCCGCATCGAGCTAGTGAACCTTGGCGGGGGCATTGGCATTCCGTACCGACCGGACCAGCAGGCCGTGGACCTGGCGCTGGTGAGTGGGGGGATCAAGGCGGCCTACGACAAGACGCTGGTGGCGGCGGGACTGGCGCCCGTGCGCATTGCGATGGAGTGCGGGCGCATGGTGACGGGACCGTACGGGTACCTCGTCTCGCGGGTGCTGCACAAGAAGGCGATCTACAAGGACTACGTCGGCCTGGATGCGTGCATGGCGAACCTGATGAGGCCCGGGATGTATGGCTCGTACCATCACATCACGGTGCCGGCGCGCGAAGGTGGTCCGACGAAGGTTTACGACATCACGGGTTCGCTCTGCGAGAACAACGACAAGTTTGCGGTGGACAGGGAGATTCCCGACCCGCAGCCGGGCGACCTGGTCGTGATCCACGACACCGGGGCGCACGGGCATGCGATGGGCTTCAATTACAACGGCAAGCTGCGCTCGGCTGAGTTGCTCTGGAAGGGCGGCGCGGACTTTGCGGTGATCCGCCGTGCGGAGACGTTGGAGGATTATTTTGCGACGCTGGACTATCCGGGGCTGACGCCCCGGGCCTGAGCGCGGCTCGGGGGGAGGGGCGCCCTCTTGGAGCGCGCGCCCTGCCAGGTTCGCCGGAGTTCGGCACGCGGTGCCGAACATCCGGTGCCGCGCGTGCGGCGGTGTTCAGGGAGCGACCCCGAGCCAGTCGACATTGATGCCGTCCCAGCCGTCGACCTGGCCGCGCAGGAGAATCTTATGCGCGCCGGGCGCGAGCTTCACGGGAAGATCGAAGGTCGTCCATTTGGGCGACGACGGGAGGACGAGCGGCGTCTGCGGCTGATTGTCGATCTGGAGAGTGAAGGGCACGTTCGTGGGCGCCTGGGTGAGGTAATGAATCCGAAGTTTGGATGCGCCTGCGGGGCCTGCGACCAGGCCGACCATCAGACTGCTGCCCTTGCGGCCGAGGGTGCGCACGATTCCGAGGCCACCGGGGCCGGTGCCGAGGTCTCCGATTTCCGCGGTGCCGGTGCGCACGCCGAGGGCGGCGGGGCAGGTCGAGGGCGGATTGGCCGCGGGGCGGAAATCCAGTGTGTTGAGCTGGAAGCCGGGCTTGTCGACCAGGAGCATGAGACCGAACTCGCCTGGGTTGAGGTAGACATTGCGCAGGACGACATCCTGCCAGCCCTGACCTGAATTTTGCGGGATGACGACGGCTCCGACGGGCTGGTCTTCGGCGATCAGATGAAAGCCGGCGCCGGGGGTGCCCTTGATGCGGACATCGACGTCGAAGTAGCCTCCGTTTCCTCCGTCGAGCTCGGTGCGGGTCCATTCCTGGGACTCGAGTCCTGCGAGCGCGTAGCCGCCGCCGGCGTCGTCGTTTTCGACGCAGCCGATGTCGTCGAGGCGGTAGGCGGCCTGGGCGGGGAGCGGGTGGCGCAGATGGAAGGCGATGCCCTCGCCGCCCTTGTCATAGTTCACGGCCTTGATCGTGGTGGGAAGGGTGGGCGCGGGGTAAAACTGCGGGATGGGGCGGGAAGTGCCGCCTGCCTCGCTTTTTTCGTCGATGGGATCGGCCTTGAGGAGCGGGGCGAGCCTCGAGGGGAGGAGGGTGGGCGAGAGGGCCACGTCGATCTCGTGATGGGTGCCCTGGCGTCCGTCGAGGGCGACGGCGAGCACGCGGGACGCGGGATCCCAGTGCCACTGACCCGCGGCGGGGCCGGCGGAGGCGACGGCCTGGGCGGGGCGTCCCGCGATGGACACGGAGACGGGGGTGGCGTCCAGGTGGAAGTGGGCGACGTAGAGGGCGGGCGTGAAACGTTTATTGGACTCGTCGATCGTGAAGGTCACGCGGTCGGCGGAGGCGTCGGAGGCGAGGCGGGTGGTGGTGTCGTCGCCGTGTTGATACGCGAAGGTGGAGCCGTCGTCGCGGTAGAGGGTGAACTCAGACTTGCCCGAGGGGAAGATCTCGACGGTGAGAGGGTCCCAGGGTTTTTCGGCGGTGTTGCGCATCGGCGGCGCGGTTGGGATGATGGCGCCGGCGCGCACGGCGACGGGGATGCGGTTCTGAGGGGCGGCGACGACCCAGGAGCGTCCGCCCTGATATTCGACGCCGGTGTCCCAGTCGTACCAGACGCCGGGCGGGAAATAGACGGGTCGGTTGCTCACGCCCTCGTGGAGCACGGGAGCGACGAGGAGGGAGGGGCCGAACATGTATTGGGTTCCGTCGGCCTGGAGGGAGCCGGGGTCGTCCTGGAAGGCGAGGGGCAGGGCGCGGTCGATGGGCATGCCGGTGCGGCTTGCCTGCCAGGCGCAGGAATAGATGTAGGGCAGAAGCCGATACCGAAGCCTCAGGTAGTGGCGGGTGCCCTGTTCGCAGGCGACGCCGAACTCGTAGGGCGCGCTGGGGCCGGCCTTGTGGGCGCGGGTGATCGGCGAGAAGGCGGAGAACTGCATCCAGCGCTCGTACAGGCGTGCGTGGGCGCCGAGCTGGTCGTTCTTGTAGAAGCCCTCGAGGAAGCCGCCGGTGTCGCAGGTCCAGTAGGTGATGCCGGAGAGGCCGGAGTTGAGCATCTCGCCGGGGTGGGCGCGGAGGGTGGCGTAATCGCTGGTGATGTCGCCGGTCCACAGGGCGGCGTGGTGGGACTGGATGCCGGCGGAGCCGCAGCGGGTGAGCACGAAGGGGCGCTGGTC
>JAJXVO010000179.1 GCA_021782105.1 bacterium | reverse complement strand
TCAGCGCATCGCGGAACAGACCGAGCACGCGGGAGACCACCGTGAGGCCCGATACGACGCCGATGTTTTTCAGGTTCTTCGACAAGATTGCGATTTGTCGGCGGAGAATTCGCCGGCCGCAAGCGCATACGCGGCGCCGCTTTCTGCTCGCGCCCACCCCGGGCCGGACCTAATGGAAACCCCAGACGACGCCCCGAATGCCCACGTCTCCAAACGACCGCGACACCCGCATCAGCGCGCTGAGGGGAGTCCTCATCTTCCTGGTAACCCTCGGGCACGTCATCGAGTGGACGGCCTATCCCCGAATCGAGGGGATGGCCTTCCGCGATCCGGTCTTCATCGGAATCTACCTGTTCCACGTGCCGCTCTTTTTCGCCGTCAGCGGACATCTTCTCGGCGCACGGGACGGGACCCTGGGATGGGGAAAGGGGCTCCGCCGCATGGCGACGCTGGCCGTCCCCTGCGTCGCCTGGTTCATCCTCACGACGATCGCGCTCAGGGCCGGGACCTGGCTTGTCACCGGCAGGTTCGACGCCAGCCTGCCCGGCTGGAACGCCTTCAGCTACGGACTGGCGATGCACGGCTGGTACGTCTGGTGCTTGTGCGCCTTCATCCTCGTGCTCATCGCAACCCCCGGCTCGAAGGCCGCGAAGGCCCTCGTCCTGGGCCTGGCGACCGGGGCGCTTCCCCTCCTTCCCGAGACCAACATCCTGTTCCTGCTCCAATACGCCTTCCCCTTTCTCACGCTTGGCTACCTGTATGGCGCCGGAATGCTGCGCGTAAAAGTCGGCTTCCCCTGGGTCCTGCGCGCAGCGCTGCTCCTGGTCAGTGCGCTGGTGTTCCTCGGATGGAAGCCCGAGGACTTCGTCTACTTCAGAGGTTGGAGTCTTCACTCGGGCAGCTATCCGGAGATAGGCCTGCGCTTCGCGAAACAACTGGTGGTCACCCTCACCGCCGCCGACCTGCTCTGGCTTTGCTGTTCCAGGTTTCCCAGCAGGGCGCTGGCCTACCTTGGGGACCGCACCCTGTTTGTCTATCTCTCCCAAAACATGCTGATCCTTGCCAGCGTGCCCCTCTGGAAAGGCCTTCCCCTCGACCACAGGGCGGTGGTCTGGTTGTTCTGCCCTGTGCTTGCGCTCCTTGTCAGCATCGCCTGCCTTGGGCTGGAGCGCCTGGCTTCGCGGCATTCGATGAGCGCCTTTCTCCTGGGTTCAAGACAGATGCGCAGCGGCTCGTGAGCGAACCCCTGCGGCATTGACGCACCCGGCGGCGCGGAACAGCCTGCCCGGGTCAAATGCCACTCCTCACCAAGCTCATCGAAAGACTCCAGCGCCATCCCAAGCGCATCGTCTTTTCCGAAGGCGCCGATCCACGTGTGCTCCAGGCAGCGCGCCAGTGGGTGACGCGTCGCATGGGTGCGCCGATCCTGCTCGGCGACCGGCGATTGGTGAAGGAGACGGCGTCACGGCTTTCGCTCGACACCAAGGGCATGCGCATCATCCAGCCGGGCGAAAGCGAGGACCTCCCCACCTTCGTCGCCCAGCTCGAACAGCTGCGCACTGAACGCCAGCTCATGCTCGGCGACCCGCGCGCCGCCGCCCTCGACACGGGCTATTACGCAACCCTTATGCTCGCCAACGGCCAGGCCGACGCGATGGTCGGCGGCGCCGCCGTGTCGGCGGCAAGCGCGCTGCGCCCCCTCTTCCAAATTATCCCGCGCCAGGAACACGTCCAAACCGCCTCGTCCCTCATGATCCTCGACTGGGACGAAAGGAAGATAGGCGCCGACGGCACGCTCTTCCTGGCCGACTGCGGCGTCATCCCCGAGCCCACCGCCGAACAGCTGTGCGACATCGCCCTGTCCACGGCCATGATCGCACGGCACCTCACCAACGACATCCCGCGGGTCGCCATGCTCAGCTACTCCTCGAAGAGCAATTCCCAGCATCCGGCGATCCTCAAGATGCGCCGCGCCACCGAACTCGCACGGGCAAAAGCCGACGCGGCCGCGCTGCCCATGGAGATCGACGGGGAACTGCAGGTCGACGCCGCCCTGGACTTTGGCATCGCCGGAGCCAAGAAAATCTCCGGACCAGTCGCCGGACACGCCAACGTCCTGATTTTCCCCGACCTGAACAGCGGCAACATCGCCTTCAAGCTCGTGCAGCTGCTGGCGGGAGCCAACACCTTCGGGCAGATCATCACGGGCCTCAGCCGCCCCGCCGCGGAAATCAGCCGCGGCGCAAGCGCACACGACGTGTTCGGCGCCGCCGCCGTGGTGGGCTGCCAGGCAATCGACCGACGCCTGCTCTACGGGACGCCCTAAGGCCCGCGGGCTACGGAGCCGCCTCCAGCTTGAGCACACGCCCCTCGATGCGGACCTCGGACAGCTTGTCCCAGGCGGCGACGAGTTCATCGGGGATGTCCTGCGCCGCGTAGATGCGCTTCAGCACCAGCGAGCGGATCACCGGCAATCGCTCCACCGGGCACGAGCCCACGTAGAGTTCCGTCGGGACAAATTGGAAAAATCCTCCACGCCGCTCAAAATCTCCGCTCGCCTGCACGATCACCGTACGGCCGAAAAACGCCACTTTCACAGGCAGCGCCACCTGCAATTTCCCGCGAGCGACATGGAAATTGATGACGCCGGGAGTCAGGCCGACCTCATCCTCCCGCCCAGGCTCGGTCTTCGGCCGCTCCATCGGGGTGGCGACCGCCATGTTGAGCTCGTCTTCCGTCAGGCCAATCGACTGGCCGTCGAGAAACGCATGCCGCTTGCGAAGCCAGGCTTTGCCCAGATCCGAATCAGCGGACCCCCGGATATAATAGACCGTGCCGGGCTCCGGTTTTCTCGGAGCCTCGGTCACCGTCGGCACAGGCTTCAACACAAGCCACACGGCGCAAAGCACCACGCCCAGCACCACACTCAGCAACGCCCCAAAAACGACCTCCCCCCAGCCAGGACCGTACCGCGCCCGATCGATTTTCGAAGAACTCATGGTGAGGAAGACTGCCGCCCCGACTGGACCGGCCAAGGCAAGGCACTCAGGAGGAGCTTCCCTTCTTGTCGGCCCCACCCTCGGAACTCGGAGTGCTCTTCTTCTTGTAATCGGTGATGTAGAATCCGGTGCCCTTGAAAATCAATCCAGCGCCCCCTCCGATCTTGCGGCGCACTTTGCCCTTCTTTCCGCACTGGCATGTCTTCAACGGGTCATCCTTCATCGATTGGAAGACTTCGAATTCCTTACCGCACTTCTCACACGCGTACTCGTAGGTTGGCATAGTCGAAAATGAACCGTCTCTTATGGAAAAGCCAGGCGCCCCTGGCGAGATTTTGCTTGGGAACGCCGATACGTTGATTCGCTAGTCGTTTACTCATAACATCTTCACGCTGCAAAGCCCGCTCTCCATTCGGGGGCTCGCACCGTCGGCCAAACCCTTTGGGTTGCCTAGATCCCCCGGTCACGCCTTCAATTCCCGCCCGCCTCCATGGATTTCAAAACCCAGTTCGAAGCCTATCTGCACCGGGTAAACCAGGGTCTGCGCACGCTGGTTCCCGAGACCGGCACGCGCCCCCAGCGCCTTCACGAGGCCATCCGCTACAGCCTCGATGCGGGCGGCAAACGCCTGCGTCCGGTGCTCTGCCTCGCGGCGGCTGACCTCGCGGCGGCGAAGGCCGACGCGCTTGCCGCGGGCATCGCCCTGGAGTGCGTGCACACGTACTCGCTTATTCACGACGACCTGCCGTGCATGGACGACGACGACCTGCGTCGCGGCCGGCCTACGGTGCACAAGGCTTTCGACGAAGCCACGGCCCTCCTCGCCGGGGATGCGCTGCTGACCCATGCCTTTGCACTGCTCGCCACCCACTACGCCTCGGAGCCTGTACTGGCCGCCGCACTGGTCCGGGAACTCGCCGAAGCCGCGGGCAGCCGCCGCCTCATCGGAGGCCAGATGGCCGACCTCCTCGCCGAGAAACAGGCGTCCATCAGCGCCGAAGACCTCGATTTTATCCACCTGAACAAGACGGCCGCGATGATCGAGGCCGCGCTTGTGATGGGGGGGCTTTGCGGCGGCTCCGGCCCGGATGACCTGGAACGTCTGCGACGCGCGGGCCGCCACACCGGCCTCGCCTTCCAAATCATCGACGACATCCTCGACGTGACCAGCGACAGCGCGACACTCGGCAAGACAGCGGGCAAGGATCTTGCCGCGGACAAGACCACTTACGTGAAGCATCACGGACTGGACGCCGCACAGCGTATCGCGCACGAACAGACCCAGGCCGCGCTCGAGGCACTCAAGGCCATCCCTGGCGGGGCTCCGTTCCTTTTCCACCTGGTTTCCGGGATGGAAAAGCGCATCCGGTAGACCTTCGCGGCGGGAGCCGGGCGCTGGACAATCGGGACGCTTCGCCGAAACTTTCCGCCATGCCCCCTCCCTTCGTCCTCGCGCTCGACCAGGGAACCACCTCTTCGCGCGCCATTGTCTTCGACCGCTCCGGCCATTCCGTGGCCGCCGCGCAGCAGGAATTTCCCCAAAGTTATCCCAAGCCCGGCTGGGTTGAGCACGATCCCGAGGATCTCTGGGAGAGCACCCGACGCACCGCCCTCGCCGCCCTCGCCGAAGCCAATCTCGACCGCGCGCAGGTCGCCGCCATCGGCGTCACCAATCAACGCGAGACCACCCTGCTGTGGGAGCGCGCCACAGGCAGGCCGCTCGCCCCGGCGATCGTCTGGCAGGACCGGCGCACCGCGCACGCCTGCGAGAAATTGCGGCAGGCGGGCCATGAGCCGTTTGTCCGCTCGCGCACCGGCCTCCTGCTCGACCCCTATTTCAGCGGCACCAAACTCGCCTGGCTGCTCGAGCGCCTCCCCGGACTTCGCCGACGCGCAGGCCGCGGCGAACTCGCCTTCGGAACCGTCGATTCCTGGCTCCTATGGCGGCTCACCGGCGGCGCGGTGCACGCCACCGACGTCTCCAACGCCTCGCGCACCCTCCTGCTCAATCTGCATAAAGGCGAGTGGGACGAGGAGATGCTGCGCCTGCTCAAGATTCCCCGCGAGGTCCTCCCCGAAATCAAACCCTCCAGCGGCATCGTCGGCGAGGTCTCCACCGTGCCCGCCCTCCGAGGACTGCCTATCGCAGGAATCGCCGGCGACCAGCAGGCCGCGCTCTTCGGCCAGGCCTGTTTTTCGCCAGGCCACGCCAAAAACACCTACGGTACCGGCTGTTTTCTCCTCCTCAACACGGGCCAAAAACCCGTGGTCTCGCGCCACAACCTGCTCACCACCGTGGCCTGGCAGCTCGGAGGGGGTCAGCCTCTTGAATATGCGCTGGAGGGCAGCGTCTTCATCGGCGGCGCAGTCGTGCAGTGGCTTCGCGACGGGCTGGGTGTGATCGCGCGCTCCTCCGAAGTGGAGGCGCTCGCCTCACGCGCGACCGACAACGGCGGCGTGTACTTCGTGCCTGCGTTCACGGGACTCGGCGCTCCTCACTGGGATCCCGATGCGCGCGGCACAATTCTCGGCCTGACCCGCGGAACCACGGCCGCCCACATCGCCCGGGCCGCGCTCGAGAGCATCGGCTATCAGAGCGCCGACCTCATCGCCGCGATGGAAGCCGATGCGGGACTGCGCCTGCACGAGCTTCGCGTCGATGGCGGCGCCACGGTGAACGATGCCCTGATGCAGTTTCAGTGCGACCTGCTCCGCGTGCCGGTGACGCGCCCCGCCACACGGGAGACCACCGCCCTCGGTGCCGCCTACCTCGCCGGGCTCGCCGTCGGCCTGTGGAAGAACCGGCGCGAGATCGAAGCCCTGTGGTCGGCAGACCGGCGCTTCATCCCCGCCAGGTCCACCTCCGCACTGCGCCGGGGTCAGGCCTGCTGGCGACGCGCCGTGGAGAGAGCCAAAGGCTGGGCCGTCGACGCGTAAACCGCGCGCCGCAGGCGCAACCTGTCCCGACCAAAAATAACAAGGCGGAGGCCCGGGGGGACTCCGCCTTGAATTTCAAAGCGCGTTCGCCTCAGGCCTGTGGCGCAGTCGGCGTCTCTTCCGGAGTCTCTCCGGCGGGAGCTGCGGGCGCTTCCGTCGCATCGGGCGCGGCAGGAGCAGCCTCGGCGGGTGTGTCGACAGCCTGGTCTGCAGGCGCGGCCGGTTCCGCTGCCGGAGCAGCGGGCTCGGCGGGTGCCTCCGGGAAATTCTCCGGATCATGCTCCTCGGACTCCACCTCTTTCTTGCGGGCCTCCACCATCGGAGGCGGCGCAAACAGGCGGCTGTCGATGAACTCCGTGACATACCCCTCTCGCACCAGCCAAGGCAGGTCTCCCTGCATCTTGGCGATCTTTTCGCGCTGCTCCACCGAGAGCTCGGGTTGCGCAGGGGCCTCGCCCTCGGCAGGCGCGCGCTCGGCCACCCGCGGCAGGCTGATCTGCAGGAATTTTTCCGGCAAATCAGAGGCCTTGACCATGGGGTTGGCCTCGATGAACGAAATCAGGGAGTTGATGCTGTCGGAGAAGGTCTGGCCCGGGACACGGAATTTCCGCTTCACCGCGCAGACATACGAGACGCCCTTGGACCCCTTTTTGAAGATCGTGAATCCCTCGCGGCGAAGACGTCCGCGAAGTGCGTTCGCTGTATCCAGCGGGAAACGACGCTGACGCTCCAGCGTGCCCTCGACGGCGCGGCGGATCTCGCTCGGCGGGATTTCCTCGATCAGACGTCCGTGGAAACGCGCGCTGTCGGACAGGCGGACCACCTTGTCGCGCGCATGCGTGAGCAAGTGGATCCGGGCTTCCTCCAGCGAATCGAAGGCGGGCGCGGGCTGTTCGGCTTCCTGGCCTTCCTGAGGCACAGGCGCAGCAGCGGGGGCCGCGGCGAGCTTCCAAGTGAAGCGCGTGACCTTCTTCATCTTCTCGAGCCACTGGTTCACCAGTTCCGGATCGCGAACCGATTCGATGCGCGAGCGGAAGGCATCGATGGACATCCGGCTGATCTTCGAAGCGAAGTGCTGCTGCACGATCTGATTATACCGATGATAATTCGGGGGGCCGAGCAATTCGCCGGTGATGCTGCAGCGATTGATGATCTGGTAATTGCCCTTCGGCGGATCGATCTCCACTTCGGCTATGTCGAAGAACTGGCCGACGTGCTTCTGAAGCACGTGGTTGATCGCGGCGTCCTCGGACTCGAACGGAACCCCGTCGGGAACCGAGATGGCGAGCGGCGCAGGCTTCACTCCCGGAACTGCCGGGGCGCCCTCTGCGGCCACCGGAGCAGCCTGCCCCGGTGCTTGCGATGCCTGAGCCTTGCGCTGGACTACCACCACAAAACGTTCGGCTTTCCCGATGACCGTGCGTGCGATCTCGAAGAGTTCGATGGTGCGACACGACGAACGAATCGTTTTTGCGAGCGTGGTAAAACTCGTGTCCTCGGGATAGAACGTCACCGAGAAATTGGGACTGTCATAGGGCGCGCGGTCCGACTGCCCGCGGTCGCCAAAACGCGGACCACGGAAGTCTCCACGCCCACCGCCCTGATCTTCCCTGCGGGGTCCGCGAAAATCGCCGCGGCGGGGTCCCTTGAAATCGCTCGGACGCCGATCGCCGGCGCCGGTGCCAGCGCCTTCGCGCTGCCCCTGGGGTTCCGCCCCCGGAGCGGGAGCCGCCCCCGGTTCACCCACAGGCTTGCGGAAGGTGCGCCGATCGCGTCGATCGCCACCTTCGCGACGAGGACGATCCTCCCCGCGGTGCTGTTCGCGAGGGTCTCGTTTTTCCTGAGTCCATTGGGTTCCGAAGCTGAAACCCTGAAGCTGCGAAAGATCGAGCTTGTTCAGGCTGGGATCGGGCGGATTCGAAGGGGCGTTCTCTTGGGATGGCGTCTCGTCCATTGGGAGCGGGAAAGCAGGCGGATAGCCTGCGAGGTTTGCTTGGAGTGGGTGAAGCTGGCGGTAAGAAAAGAGCAGTGTCCAAGAAGGCCCCGTCGAGGCAAGCGATTTTCCCGGAGGGGTCTTCGCTCTGCAAGTGGGGTCTTTCATGGCGACCGGCGACAGCGCGGTCCCAAGAAGCAGGTTGCGAGCCGCGATTCGCGGCTTCGTCCACCGTCGCGGCGGCATACGTTTCGTGCGGCGCTGCCGCAACTTCGCCCGGCAGTCTTCTGCGCTGTCTCTCTTTATTGTCCGGCTTGTCTGCAAACCGGCGAAGCCAGGCGTAGTTCGTTGCGAAGCAACCATAGGCCACATCGTTGTCCGAGCCTCAACCCGCTTTCTCTCGCCAGCTGCGATTCGGGCCAGAGCCGGTCTTCGTATCGCCTCTGGCGATGCCTTCGCCCGGCAG
>JAJXVO010000178.1 GCA_021782105.1 bacterium | reverse complement strand
ACCAATTCGAGGCAATCACATTCCCCGTCTTCACCCGGCCACGCCGGGTTCCTTCCTGCGCTCAGCGCCTCCCCGCGTTTCAGTCCACGTCGATCGCCTTGCCTCCCTCGCGCTTGTCGTAGCTGCGGAAGGCAAACAGCGTCTCGCTGTCGACCACGCCATCCGTCTTGAGAATCATGTCGGTAATCACGAATTCGATACGATCCACCGAATCGCACTTCACCATCACCAGGAGGTCGTGTTTCCCGGATATCGAGAACACGTCGCTGACACCCTGAATATCCAGGAGTTTCTCGGCGGTTCCAGTCACTTTCTTGGGTTCGATCTTCAGCAGGACAAACGCATGGGCCATGCCTCATCCCTTAGCCGTCCCCGCGTTCCCCGTCAACGGCCCGCCTCCGGCGCCCGGCCAACGACCGAATCCAGCCATCGCGCTCAGGACTGGGACCCGGACTATAGCCTCCTTTTCCTTTTCTCCATGCCTCTGCACACCAGACCGTCAGGTTCAACAGCCGGCTTCCCGGTTTCGCTTTTCGGCAATCTTTTGCTTCTGTATCTTCACCGATGAACAAGATCAACCTCCGCGATATCCCTGTACAGGAATGGACCTCTCCCAAGGGCAAATTCGCAAGCAGCGACCAGGAGATCTCCGTCGCCTTGGGTCGAAATCCCGAATCCACAGATCTCAATGAGCGCCACCCCTTCGACGTGGACCTGTGCCGCATCCCACCCGGCAAGGCAGCCTGCCCTTTTCACGCTCACAGCGCCCAGTGGGAGTTCTATCACGTCGTCTCCGGAACAGGTCAGGCTCGCGGCAGCACTGGTCTGACCGCCATCGGCCCGGGCGACAGCATACTTTTCAAACCGGGCGAAGCTCACCAGCTCATCAACGATTGCACCGAAGACCTGGTCGTCTTCATCGTGGCCGACAACCCCATCGGCGAAAGCTGCCACTATCCCGACAGCGGCAAGTGGATGGTCCGCTCGCCCGAACGACGTCTCATCCGATCGGAGGACATCGACTATCTGGACGGCGAGGAGTGAGCCTCGGTCGGATTCGCCGCGAACGACACAGGGTCCGGTGCGGACCGGGCGGATACGGTGTCCCATGACGCCGAACCACCGCGGTGCGACGCCCCGGGGCACGTCCCCCCGTAATGGCGATGGCCGGTCTCCGCTCAGGCTTCCACAATCAGGCTGCCGACCTGCTCCGGCCTGAGTTCGGCGGCCGGATGAAAGGCGTTGCCTTCCATGTAATCCAGGAGGCTTCGCAGCAGTTGCCGGCTCACCGGATCGCTCTGCTCGCCGGTCAGGTCGAAACCGCAGACGACGAGTCGTCCGGCTCCGACGCGAGCCTCGACGACAAGTCCGAGCGAGCGTGCGGTCACCCAGTCATCCACTACGCGAACAATCGGTTCGAGGCCACGCGACAGATAATCGAGCCGCAGCGCGCCGGCCCGATGAACCAGATACCACCACTGCCAGTCACTGCAGAATTCAGTGGGGAACTTCGCCAGCGCCGGATGCTTCGGGTCGCACAGTATGCCCAGCGTCGTCGAGCCCTTCCGGTTCGTCCACGCGGTGTTCCAGAAGATGCTCGCGAACATGAGATGCACCGGCGCCTCGCCGTCGTTGCGAATCCGCTCGGGCGGAAGCGTCAGCAGCACGCGACCTCCCGTCTGCAAAACCTCCTTTGCCTTCGCGTCAAAAACGTTTGTGAGAAGCACCGACCCGCCATCTCGGGCGACCGGTTCCGCAGGATAAACCCACAGGTTCCAGTCGTTCTCCGCCCCGGTGCCGCGCAAGGTCACGACCAGCTTCAGCCTAGCCGTGACGCGGACTGCCGACAGGGCGATGCTCACCGTCCCGAGGCCGATGCCGTTGTCCACGGGTAGCGTCCGCGGCGCCAATTCGCCCCGGGCGACCACGGCGCCGTCGTCCGCCCTCAAGGCCCACTCGGTCACACAGTCGGGTATGGCCCGGGCGCCGAAATTCGATGCCTCGACCGGCACCTGGAGCGTCTCGTCCGTCGTGAACACACGTTTCTCCATGCGTGCGAGCGGCACTACGGCGTCGCAGAATCTCCGATACTCGCTGGCCGTGACGTAGCCCTTCTCCTCCCAAAACGGATTCAGCACGCCGACCAGCGCCGTGCCTTGTCCGGGGAAATCGTGGACGTCCAGCAGTTCGAAGCCGCCCATGCCGGGCGTGCGGAGCAACGCCTCGATGTCGGCCTTGTAGCAGAGGACCTGAAGCCTTCCCGAGGCCAGCAGGAGGCTTCGCGCAAGATGCCCGAGGCCATTTGCCTCCAGGCGGTCGCGGAAGATCTCGAAGTTCTTCGCCTTCAGGTAACCTTTGTAGCGAGGGATCTCGTCGAAATCCGGATACACGCACCATTGGCCGACCTCGTGGCTCACGACCGGGACGCGGTGAGCGGACACGAACTCGCGATAATCGGAGGCCGACTCGGGGGGGAGGCCGTTGATGCGCGATTGTTTCCCCGCGCCCCAGTGCTGCACGCGGGGCCCGAGGGCCACAAAGAACTCGTTGTCCGGCAGGTCCGGCCAGCCGGAACCGCCCGACCACAGCCGCCGCGAATCCCTGGCGCGGAAGTGCTCGACGTAGCCTTTCAGGTAGGCCGCCGATTTCTTGCCGCCCGGCTCGTTACCATAGGGCATCAGCACAAACGAGGGATGATTGCCGTAGGCCTCGATGATCCGCTCGGTCTCGTCGTAAATCCACTGGTCCACCGGCTGCCCGTCGCCGAGCATGACGGACCGGTTGGCCCAGCAGGTCTCCACCTGGAGGTACATCCCGAGTTCGTCCGCCGCGTCGAAGGCCGCCTTCGGCGGGCAGTACGAGTGAAACCTCAACAGGTTCATTCCGTAGGATTTCGCCACGCCGATGATCCTCTTCCACTCGCCGATCTCCGTCGGCGGATGTCCGGTCTCAGGAAAGATGCAGCACTCAAGCGTGCCTCGAAGGAAGGTCTTGCGTCCGTTCACGAGAAACTGCGTCCCCGCCGTCGCAATCTCCCTAAGTCCGAACCGCACCTCGCACGGGTCGCCCCCCTCGAGCGTCACCGTCAGCGCGTGGAGGTCCGGTGAGAATTCATCCCAGAGCTTCGCTCCCACGGGCAGGGCCAGCTCGGTTTCGAACCTACCGCCCGCAACGTCCCAGGAGACCTTCGTCGAGCCATGCCTCCCTTCGCAGGCCAGTTGCAGGCGACCGCTCCCGCCCCGGCCTGTGGTAGTGCCGATACGGCCTTTCACCACGATCGACCGCGTTTCAATCCGCGGATACACCTGAACGTCCTCCAGCCACACCTTCGGCGTCGCGCGCAATTCGACACGGCCGGCGATACCGTTCCAGTTGCCCTGGGTGTGATCGCAGATGGCGTGCGAGTCCGTTCCGATGTCGATCACCAGGCGGTTGTCCACACGCACAGTCAGAACGTGCCTTCCCGGCGCGAGGTCTCCCAACACGTATTCATGGGGAGTGGAGAGACTCACGCAGGAACCAAACGCGCTTCCGTCCAGCCACACCCGCGTTTCCCAGTGCGGACGTTCCATCGACAGCACCACGCGCCGGCCCGTCCACTCCGCCGGGATCTCGATCGTGCGCTGGAACCACACGACGCCCGAATAGTAGGTATCGGGCTGGAGCCAGAACGGCACCTTAACGTGTCCAGGCTCCCGATACGGCGCGTACTCGGGTGCGGTGAACCAGGAGCGGTCCTCGATCTTTCCCATCCAGGGAGTGTCCACCGAAATCGGGTCGCCCACGCCCTGCGACGGGAGTGAGGCAGGAATGGCGATCTCGTCCGAGAGGCGGCGCGCGAACCAGCGTTCCGCGACCCCGGAGTCCCCTCGGTCGAGCTGGAAACTCCACCGGTCCGCAAGATCCAGGTCTCCACCCGGCCGATCCGCCACCCCGCCTGCGATCACACCGCCCCCCCGGGCCAGCGCCGCAAATGGAAGCGATGCCAGCACGAGGCTCCCGCTGAGGACTTTGACGAAGGCCCGCCGGTCAATTCCGACTCCGTCCCCAGGGGCCGCGGCGCCCGCCGTGCCCCGACCGTCGTTCGATGACGCTGGTGTGTTCATTTTGTGATTCATGGGTGGTTCGCTTCCATTCGTTTCGCTTTGTTCAGCGACGCTCGATCTCCTCGAGGGTCCTTCCCTTCGTCTCGGGGAGTTTTAGGTAAATGAATACAAAGCCCGCCGCGCACACGGCCGCATAGACCCAGAACGTGCCGGCAGCGCCGAGCCGCTGGTTGAGGATCGGGAAGGTGAAGGTGAGGATGAAACAGGCGATCCACAGGGCGGTGACGGCCACCGACATCGCCAGGCCGCGCACGCGGTTGGGAAAGGTCTCCGAGATCACGACCCAGGTGACCGGCGCGAGGGAGGTCGCATAACACGCGATCGCCATGAGAACCAGGATCAGGACGTGCACGCCGTGGCTTCCGGTCGCGTAGCTGGCGCCCAACAGCGTGTACACCACCGCCAGGCCCGCTGACCCGGCCAGCAAGAGCGGCCTTCGCCCCACCCGGTCGACCGTGCCGATCGCGATCAGGGTGAATACCAGGTTCACAACGCCCGTGACGACAATGTTGAAGAGGATGTCCGAGACCGAATACCCCGCCGCGGAGAAAACCTCCTCGGCGTAGTTGAACACGACGTTGATGCCGCACCACTGCTGGAAGACGGCCAGCGCCACGCCCAGGCCGAGCGCCTTCAGGACCTTCGGCTCGCGCAAGGCGCCCCAGTCCACCCGTCCTGTATCCGTCGCCAGCGTACCCTCGATTTCGGCAAGCGCCTCGGCAGCGACGTTGCGGCCGGATATCCGGCTGAGCACACGGCTGGCCTCGTCGCGCCGCCCCTTCTTCACCAGCCAGCGAGGGCTCTCGGGTAGGAAGAAGGCGCCGACGACAAACAGGACCGATGGGATCGCGGTCACACCGAACATCCAGCGCCAGCCCATCTGACCGTTCCAGGACGCCAGAATCTGCGCAGCGGTGGTCCCCGCCGGCACGGGGCGAGCAATGAGCCAGTTGATCCATTGCGCGAGCAGGATGCCGATCACGATCGTCAGCTGGTTGAGCGAGACGAGCCTCCCCCGCCAAGCCGCGGGCGCCACCTCCGCGATGTACATTGGCGACAGCGCCGACGCCAGGCCGATGGCCGCACCGCCCGCCATGCGCCAGACGATGAATTCGCCAAACGTCGCCGCCAGGCCCGTCGCCACCGAAGACACAGCGAACAAAACCGCCGAGGCCAGCAGGAGCTTTTTCCGCCCGAATCGGTCGGTCGCCACGCCCGACATCGATGCGCCCAACAGCGATCCGATGAGCGCGCAGCTCATGGCCCATCCCTGGGCATCAGGCGAAGTCAGGTGAAAGAATTTTTCATAAAACGGCTTCGCGCCGCCAATCACGACCCAGTCGTAACCGAAAAGCAGGCCGCCCAACGCCGCGATGAGGGAAATCGCGATGACGTAGGTGCGGTTGAATCCTGCGGGCGGATTGCGTGGCGGGGTGCGGTTGGAGGGCGCGATCGGGGTCATTGGGGTCGGGGTGGAGGATTTACATTTCCGACAATAGATCCGCAGCTGCCGCGTGACTCGGGTCGCGGCGCAGCACTTCGCGGAGTTTGCGTCGGGCGGAACGCAGGTCGCCCAGGCCGAAGTCCGCCTGGGACGAGAGGAATAGCGCGGTGGTCGCCTGGCGCGCAGCGAAGTCGTCGTCGAACAGAAGCATGGTCGGCAGCGAGGTGGCAAAGTAGTCCACCTTCGCCGGCGCACGCCCGAGCGCCTCGGCGTATCGGGAGAGCGCCCCCAGCAGGCGCCTCGCCTCGGCCCGTTTCCCAAGCCTCTCCAAAGAACGCGCCGAGTGTACGGTCATCTCCGAATACGCCTTCACGCTCATCTCCTGGAAGTCGCCTCGTGCCGCGGCGGCCCGCCTCCACCATGTCTTTGCCTCCGCGTCCAGTCCCGTCGCGGCGCAGGCCTCGCCCAGCCAGAACGCCACCTCGCTGCGATTCGCAAGCAGGTGCCAAGCCTCGCCCAGATTTTCCGGCGGCTCAAACGCCTTCCCTATCACCCGCTCGGCCTCCGCCGCCTCGCCGCGCTCCAATGCTCGGCGGCCAACCGCCAGGCAGGCTCGCACGAACTGCCCCAGTACCAGACCCTCGCCACCTTCCCACGGCTGAAACCGCCGCTTCTCGAGGATCGCCAGCGCACGCCCGGGCATGCCGACCTGGTTGTACAGCGCGCAAAGTTCGACCGAGAGGTCGTCACGCTCGTCTACCTGACGCCTCCGCCGCTCGAGTGCGGTCAGGCGCGCCCGCGCCGAGACACCCGTGCGCTTCCAGAGCTGGTCGCGTTCGTAGACGAGCCGCGCGTCCAACGGATTCGCCACCAGCGCCCGGTCGTACGCCCGGCCGGCACGGGTCGCCGAACGGCGGACATTGAAATACGCGATTCCGAGGTTGCGCCACGCGACCGCATTCCCCGGATCCTTCTTCACACTGCGCTCCCAGAGCGCAATCGCCTCATCGTAGCGGCGCCGATCATACAGAAGGTTGCCCAGGAGGAAGGCGGCCCGTCCGTCGTCCGGATTCAAGGCGAGGGCCGAGTTGAATACGGCGATCTCCTCGAGCCGGGCCGGGAAACAGTAATCGGGGGAAAGGCGCGAAGCCTTGCGTGCCTCCCGCAACGCCTGGTCACGCCGCCCGAGCGCGAGATTCAGCCAGGCCCGGTAATATCCGAGCAGCGGCCCGGTTCCCGAGTAGGGCTCCGGTTCCGCGCCCGACACCACCTCCAACGCCTCGCGGTGCAGTCCCGCGCCGGCATAGTCGAGCGCGAGGTCCAGCCGGGTCTGTGTGTCGCACCGGAGTTCGTCGCCCCGCAACTGGCGAGCCCACCAGTCCAGCAGATCCATCTTGAGGGTCTCAGCCAGGCAGGCGTCGGACTCGGCGGGCCGCCCAAGCCGTCGGAGCACCACGACCCGCAGATCCCGCGCCCTCAGGTGATCCGCGTTCGTCCGGAGCGAAAGGTCGAGGTGCTCCAGCGCCAGCAGCCAGCGACCGCGACGGCAGTCGATCCTGGCCAGGGCAAAGTACCCCGCCGCCCGCCATGCCTCGTTCCACACGGATTTGTGGAAGGCGTCATACGCTTCGTCGATCCGCCCCTGATGCTCCAGGGCAAGGCCAAGACTGTAGAAAGGTTCTCCGTCGGAGGGATTCGGGTTTCGCGAAGTGAGGCGTCTAATTGCCCTGTTAAAGTACACCTCGGCGTCACGAAACTCCCCCCGACGAAGATGCCACAGCCCCACGGCATGATTGCAGCGGGCGTCCCCCGGATCCCTCCGCAGCGCTTCGCGCCAAAAGGCAAGCGGATCCCGGGTCGCGTGACGGTACTGCGCCAGATGCTGACCGATCACGAAAAGTTCGTCCGCGCTGCCCACATCCGCCGGCTCGGGCGGTTCGGTTGCGGGTTCGGGCGGCTCGTCGCGCTTTTGAGGCTCCAGCGGACACGCGAGCAATTCGCCTCCGCCCTTTTCAAGGAGTCGCACGGACACCTGCCCGCGCCGGCTGCCGTGCGGTAGCGGGACCGTCGTGCGAAATGGCTTCTCGGGGCCAAGGTCGACGGTCCACTCCCGAACCAGCCTGCCCGAGACGCGCACTTCGATTCGCGTGCTCTCGATCCTGCGGGTCGCCATCACGCCCAGGTCCAGCGTCCCCTTTTTCACGTCCAACGCGATCGCCGCATCTCGCGACGCTTCGCGCACCGGGCCGATCTCGCGGACCGGATACCAAAAGACGCTCCATGTCTTGGTCTCGCCGGGTTGGAGGTACGAGAAATCGGGCTGGTTGTCGGTGTACACGCCGAGCATGAGCTCCACGTAGGGACCGTCCGAGTCCGTCAGATTCCGATCCCAGGCGTACCCGAAGGCGTGGTTTCCCCAGGTCCATTGCTTCTTGCCGGGAGCGATGTGGTGATTCGCCACCTGGACAAGTCCCGCTTTCCTCAGATGATCGTAACCGCCCGAAAAATCCCGGGTCGAGCCGAGGCACATGTACGACGTGGGCACCGGAATGTTCGCATACCAGGACAGGTCGTTCGGGGCGTAGGATGGAATTTCCCTCCCGCCCTGGCCCCCGCAGTGCGGCGGCACGAACCGGTCCGGCTGCTCGGCGGCGGCAACCCCGCCACGAGACCGCGCCCCGTAGTCGACGCCGTAATACCGGCCCTCGCACAGCGGAAACCGGCTGACCGCGCGTTTGGCGTGATCGGCCACCCAGGCCACGTCCGGAGGAAACACCGACTGATACCCTTC
>JAJXVO010000177.1 GCA_021782105.1 bacterium | reverse complement strand
ACCCGCAAAGCGCCCGGCCTGGCCGCCCCCAGCAAAACCTCGAGGCTCCGACGATTGTGCTCGCACCGGAGCGCCAGCGAACCGAACACCAGCGCGCGCGCCGATTGCATCTCACGAATCAGCCCCGGCGCCACCCGGATCGCGTCCCACGCCACCGGAGCCGCGATCACGTAGGAGGCGTCCCCCGTCGGCGACAGCGAGGCCTGCACGGTGCCGGTGGGCAGCCCCGCCTCCACGGCGACATACGACGCCTCGATTTCCCAGTGCGCCAACAGCTCAAGCAACTCGCGTCCCAACGCATCCCTCCCCACCGCGGACGCAGGCAGGGCGCGCAGTCCCATGCGATGCAGATGGTAGGCCACGTTGAACGGAGCTCCCCCGGGAAACCGCGCGTCCGGCAACAGATCCCACAGCACCTCTCCAAAGCAGACGATGGTGTCCATGGCCGCTCTCTAGCCCAACCCGGGCCGGATCGCGAGACCGGCACGCGGTTCCATCCACCCCGGCGCCGCCGCGGCAGCACACTCCCGCACTCCTGGAGCCGCGCGCACTCGGTCTGCAGGAAGGATGCCGGGCCGACCCCCAGGCCTTGCAGCCAGGATCGGAATGTGCGAATCTTCGCACTTACCCCATGTCCTGAGTCCCGTGAGCGCCCCATGAACCGCCCCAGAATTTTCCTATCCATCTCGAAAATCGAGGAAGAGTCCGCGGAGCGCATGATACGCGGCGTCCTCCAGAATCAGAAGCTTCAGCGCACTTGGGATTTTTACTGGGACGAGGCCAATCGGCTCGCCGCGGAGCCCGAAATGCTCGGAAGGGGAAAATGGGACGGCGTCATCAGCCGGCATACAACCGCCGCGATCGTCGACGTCTGCAAGCGGCTCAAGATCCCCCTGGTCGACCTCAACGATTGTCCGCCTTTCCCACGGATTCCAAAGGTCCGACCCGACAATCCGAAGGTCGGACGACTCGGGGCCGAGCACCTGCTCTCCCGCGGCTTCCACCATTTCGCCTTTGTCGGATTCCACAACGCCGAGTGGTCAACCCAGCGCCTGGACGGTTTCAGTGCGCGACTGCGTGAGGCCGGCCGCCAACCCGTGATTTTTGAATCGCTCTTCGAACCGGCCTGCTCGCCCGAGTGGACCTCCTCGGAGACGGCGGCGCTCATGGAGTGGCTTCGCACCCTGCGCCACCCCTTGGGCATCATGGCGTGCAACGACCTTCGCGCGATCCAGATCGAGGACGCCTGCCGCAAACTCAGGCTGCGTGTCCCCGAGGATGTGGCGGTGCTCGGCGTGAACGACAACGAAATCCGCTGCGAACTCGCCCACCCCGCACTTTCCAGCATCAACATCGGCCAGCATCAAATGGGCATGCGGGCCGCGCAGATTCTTCAGGAGCTGCTTGCCGGCGACATGGTTCCGGCCCCGGAGACCCTGCTCGATCCGCTCGGGATCGTGATGCGGCAATCCACGGACATCCTCGCCATCCAGCACCCCAAGCTCACCGGTGCCCTGAAATACATTCATGCCCACGCCTGCAAAGGCATCACGGTCTCCGCCGTCAGCAATCACACGGGCATCGCTCGCACGCAGTTGGAAACCGTGTTCCGCAAGCTCCTGGGACGCTCCCCCGGAGCGGAAATCCGGCAGGTGCAGCTCGCCAAGATAAGGGAACTCCTGCTCGGCACCGACCTCACCGTGAAGGCCATTTCCGAAAAGACCGGCTTCCGACACGCCGAATACCTGAACGTGTTCTTCAAGCGCGCGACCGGCGAAACACCCGGCCAGTACCGCGAGCGCATGCGGGAGATCGCCTAGAGAACCCCAAGTTCATCGCGGGATTGCAGTCGCCGGCTCTTTTCCCTGTCGTCGCCCGCATGTCCACCCCTCTCCCGCCCCGCATCGCCGAGCGTCTCGTCGAGGAGGTCGCACGGCTCTTCCCCGAATTCCTCAGGGATCCCGTCGACCACGAAATGTCCAAGGGCAACGCCGCCGTGTGCGTGATCGACGCCACAGGTCAATTCCACGGCCGGATTTTCGGCGACGACCGGGGCCGCGGGCGCTGGTGCTTCGGCATCGTCAACCGCAAGGCCCTCCAGGTCTGGAGCACGGGCTACGCGACGGGACGCTTCGAGGAACTCGTGTATTCGGGAAAGCTCGACGAATCCAGGTTCGGCATCAACCGCCCCGATTTCATCGGCTGGCAGGGAGGCGTCGCCCTCGAGCTCGAGGACGGCACGCCCCTCGCCGCCGCATTCTCCGGATTCCGCGGTGAAAAGGACGTCGAGATCGTCGTGCGCGCCGCACAGGCCGTCGGCGGTCTGCGCGTCACAGACGCCTGAGCACCCGCGGTCCCGCCCGGCATATCCGGGTTCTGGTTACATCTCAAAGACCTGGTTTCCAGCCACTTGATTTTAATTGGGGTAAATCGTGCTTGCGTTGCGCCACGGCGCCTGTCCTTGTCCGCGTCGCAACTCGGTTCCGTTTCATGCGGCTCTGGTTTGCTTCGGACGTTTCTTCGATGAGGGGTCGTCAGATGTCACTCAGCTCATCGAACAACATCCCGCCCGGTTTCCGGTGCCGCGGATGTTCAAACATAACGGCGCACCTCCGCACTCTGCGGACCCGCCCTCCAACGTCCTGATCCGCCTACCCGGCGGTCTTCTTTCGCCCCGCGCCCTGCGCGCCGGCGTTTCCACGCATGCATACCGAATCCTCCTCACTCACGTTCGCCTCGCTCGCCCTGTGCGCACCCATTCAGCGCGCCATCACCGAAAAAGGCTACACGCTTCCCTCGCCCATCCAGGCGAAATCCATTCCCCACCTGCTCGAAGGCCGCGACCTCATCGGCCTGGCCCAGACCGGCACCGGCAAGACGGCCGCGTTCGCGCTCCCGCTGCTCGAACGCCTCCACAAGAATCCCATCGCCCGCCAGGCCAAACGCCCGCGCGCCCTGGTGCTGACGCCGACGCGTGAGCTCGCCATCCAGATCGGCGAGAACATCGCCCTTTACGGCCGCCACCTGCAGGTCCGCCATACGCTCGTCTTCGGCGGCGTCGGCGAGTATCCCCAGATCAAGAGCATCGCCCTGGGCACCGACATCGTCGTGGCCACCCCCGGCCGCCTGCTCGATCTGATGTCCCAGCGCCACGTGTTCCTCGACCGCGTCGAGGTCTTCATCCTCGACGAGGCCGACCGCATGCTCGACATGGGGTTCGCCCCGGACGTCAAACGTGTGATCTCCCAGCTGCCCCCCAAGCGCCAGTCGCTGCTATTCTCCGCCACGATGCCCGAGAGCATCCGCGAGATCGCCAGCCGCCTGCTCGTCAATCCCGTCGTGGTCGAAGTGGCCCCGGTGGGCTCGACCGCCGACCGCGTCGACCAGAAGGTCTGTTTCGTCGGCCGCGGTCAGAAACATCGTCTTCTGCTGCATTTCCTGTCGAAACACGAAGGCGAGCGCGTGCTCGTGTTTTCACGCACCAAACACGGCGCCAACCGCCTCGCAAAAAACCTCAGCCGCGACGGCGTGCGCGCCGACGCCATCCACGGCGACAAGACCCAGGGCGCACGCCAGCGCGCACTCGCCAGCTTCCGCGACGGCTCCGTCCCGGTGCTCGTCGCCACCGACATCGCTGCGCGCGGCATCGACGTGAAGGAGATCGGTCTCGTCGTGAATTTCGACCTTCCCGAAGAACCCGAGGCCTACATCCACCGCATCGGCCGCACGGCCCGCGCCGGAGCCTCGGGCCTCGCCATCGCCTTCTGCGACCACGAGGAGCGTTCCCTCCTTCGCGATATCCAGAAGCTGATCCGTAAGACAATCCCCGTCGAAAACGATCATCCGTATGTCGACGACACCGCCGGGTCGCAGACCATGCAGGCGCCCTCCTCCCGCCCGTCCAGGCCCTCCGGCCACGGTCAGGCCCGCCCTGCCGCTCATGCCTCCCACGCTCCCTCCGCCCCCCATCGTCACGAGGGGCGCCAGAGCCACGCCGCCCAGCCAGCCGCCCAGCGCAGCCGCCTGTTCTCGCGGCACGGCAGCCGCTGAGCCCGCCCAGCAGCCCAGCCCGCCAGTTCAGCGCGTGACAAGACCTTCCACGGTCTTGTCCACGCTCAACGCAGGGCCCTCCTTCACCAAAAACGTCACGTCCTGCAACCTGACGTTTTTTGCGTGCGCGATGCGCATGCCCTTCGGCGCCTCGATCGTGACGTGATCGAGCACGATCCCCTCGACCGGCATCTCCGGCAGGCCCAGAATCAGGCCCGCACTCTTCCGGCAAGCCGTGGCCCTCAGGTTCCTGATCACGATGTCGCGCCACTGTGGAGTCGTCGCCGTGACCGGCCTCGCCTCATCCGCCAACGCCTTCCCCGACGAATCGGTGGTCGTTCCCATGTAGTAGCTGCTGATCGAGATCGCATGCCCGACATCGCGCATCGTGATGTCCGAATACACGAGGTGCTCGACGAGCCCTCCACGCCGCCGATCCGACTTCATTCGAATCCCCGTCTCGGTCCCCACAAAGCGGCAATGCTGCACGGTCATGTTGCGCACTCCCGAGTAGGTCTCGCTGCCGATCGAGCAGCCATGGCCGTGGAGAAAGGTGCAGTCGGTGATGAGAATGTCCTCGCTGCGCAGGCCCGATCGCGACCCGGCCTTGACCGCGATGCAGTCATCTCCCGTGTCGATCGTGCAGCCCTTGATGAGCACCCGCCGCGACGCCGACGGATCGATGCCATCGGTGTTCGGCGCATCGGCCGGATTGAAAATCCTCACGCCCACGACGGAAACGTCCTCGCACTCCACAGGGACCAGACAGAACACCGGGGAGCGCGTCAGCGTCACTCCCTCGACCGCGATGCGGCGGCAGTGCTCGAATACCACCAGGCGCGGACGCGGACTCGTGTTGCTCCTGGCGTGGCGCCGGTTCGCCTCGTCGCGGAAGCGCACCGCATCCGGCCACCAGGCCTGACCCTGTCCGTCGATTGTGCCCTGACCCGAGATCGCCACGTCGGTCGCGTCCTTCACGAGCAGAAACGGACGATACCGATTTTTCCCGACCCGGGAGTCCGCGGGATCCGTGGTGAATGCGATCACCGCTCCCGCGTCGAGATGGAGATCGATCCGGCTCGCCAGTTCGAAGGGCCGCGTCAGCCACCGTCCGGCGGTCACCTCCAGCACGCCACCCCCTTCCTTCTCGAGAGCGGCGACCGCGCGGCGAAAGGCCTGTTCGTTGGGTGTGCGCCCGTCGGCCACCGCCCCGAATTCGGAGAGTTTCACCCGGTGAGCCGGAATGACCGGCCTTGCGGGCACGACCTCGGAACGCAGCGCCGCCGCCGCGGCGGAAATCAAAAGAAACGCGAAGAGCGTACGGACCAGGGGTTGCATACGCAGCGACGATGCCACGGGGACCCGCACCCGCAACAGCGACGATTGCGCCATCATTGCGCAAACGGCTCCCCGACAGGCCTCGCTGCGATTCGCTTCCGGCCGGCGGCGGCTTGACACCCCAGCGCAAGAATTACGATGGTCGTAAACGATGGCCGTAACAAACGATCCCGATCTCGAGCGCGAAATCCTTCGCCCGCTCTGGAAGGTCCATATCCTGCACCATGCGGTCCAGGGTCCGATTTTGGGAAACTGGATGCTCGAGGAACTCGGCCGCCACGGCTACCGGGTGAGCCCTGGCACGCTCTATCCGCTTCTGGCGCGCATGGAAAAACTAGGCTGGCTGGCCGTATCCAAAGCCGACCTCCGGCGCCATCCGGGTGGCGCGCGACCCTACCGCGCCACGGCGGCAGGGCGGGCCGCGCTGAGGGAAGTCCGCTCCCAACTCACCGAGCTGCTCGCCGAAGCCTGTCCCGAGCCGCATCGCTGAACCCCTTCCCCGCCAATTCATGAAAACCCAGCTGCTCATCGCCCTCCTCCTCGTCGCCGCACTCGCCGGCAATCTGCTCGTCCTGCAACGCGAACGTCATCTCGAGGCCACGGTCGCCGCCCTGCATCCGACTCCCTCCGGATTCCCCCTGAACCGCACCATGGACTCTCTCCAGCGCAGCGCCGACACACTCTGGCGGGCCGCCAAGGCGGGAAACTGGGCGCTGGCCGCCTACTATCGCGATCAAATGGACAAGACCGCCGCCGCCATCGTCGACGCCCGTCTCGTCGTAAACGGGTTCCCCGTGAGCACGACTCTCCAAAAATCGCTGCGCCCGGCCCTCGCGAACCTTGAAAAGCCGCTCGGCGCAAAGGACTCCGCGGGGTTCGCCTCGCAGTACCAGCAGCTCATCGCGTCCTGCAATGCCTGCCACAGAGACTCCGGACGTCCCTTCATCCGGATCGCCACGCCGACTCCCTCGGCGGACCGCTGGAACCAGAATTTCAACCCCCGCTGAACGGCCTCTCCCGCCCCTTCGATGACGGCAAGCGTCAACCAGGTTCCTCCGCCTCCGGCCGACACCGCCGATCCCGGGCGGCCTTCTCTCCTGGGTTTGTTCGCCATCTTCCTCCGCCTCGGGCTCGTCTGCTTCGGCGGTCCCGTCGCTCACCTGGGCTACTTTCACGAGGAATTCGTCCGGAAGCGGCGCTGGCTCGACGACGCCACCTTCGCCGATCTGGTCGCGTTGTGCCAGTTCCTGCCCGGACCCGCCAGTAGTCAGCTGGTCTTCGCACTGGGCATGCGCAGCCGGCGGCTGCCGGGCGCTTTGCTCGCCTCGTTCGGGTTTCTCCTGCCCTCCGTCGGCCTGATGATCGGGTTCGCCTACGGGGTCTCTGCCCTGGGCGGACTCGCCGACGCCCATTGGATCCACGGTCTGAAGCTCGCCGCGGTCGCCGTCGTTGCGCAGGCCGTGTGGTCGATGGGCCGCCGTCTTTGTCCCGATGTGGTTCGCGGAGCGATCGCCGCAGGAGCCGCCGCGATCGCTCTGACGGCCGGTAGCGCCATCGGCCAGGTGGCGGCAATCGCCGCCGGCGGTTTCGCCGGCTGGATCCTGTTCGGGCGTTCGGAGCATCCAGGCCCCCCAGCGATGCCTCCCCTCGGACGCATCTCCGCACGCCACGCCTGGGCCGCCGCCGCGCTCGCCGCCTTCGCCGTGCTGCTGGTCGCCCTGCCGGTGTGCGCCGCCGTCTCGGGCGCCAGATCGGTGCGGCTCTTCGACAGTTTTTATAGGTCCGGCTCCCTCGTCTTCGGCGGAGGCCACGTCGTGCTGCCGCTCCTGCGCGCGGAGCTTGTACCCAAGGAGTGGATATCCGACTCCCGCTTCCTCGCCGGCTACGGCGCGGCCCAGGCGCTGCCCGGTCCGCTGTTCGCATTCGCCGCCTACCTAGGCACCCTCATCATCGGCCCGCCCCACGCCTGGCTCGGCGGACTCGGCTGCCTCGGCGCCATTTACCTGCCTGCATGGCTCCTGATCGGCGGAGCCTTGCCATTCTGGGATTCCCTTCGGAACCAGCGCCAAACCCGCGCCGCCCTCAAAGGCTCCAACGCCGCAGTCGTCGGCGTGCTCTTCGCCGCATTCTGCAATCCCGTCTGGGCCCAGGGCGTGCACGGCGTTGCAGACCTCTTTCTCGTCGCAATCGCCTTCACTCTGCTCGAAGTGCGACACACGCCCCCATGGATCGTCGTGGCGCTCTGCGCCGTCGCAGCTGTCTCGCTGGCTGCACTTTGAGAGCGAAAACCGCCCTCCCGACATCCGATCCACACGCAGGGGTTTCACCCCAAAAAAGGGCATTGTCACATGAAGTTCACATGGGCGGTTTGACAGTACCCCTCTGAACCAAAGGGATGTGCGGCGATGAGAACAAAAACAGCTCTTCTCTTCTCGATTGCAGCCCTCGCCACCTTCGCGAGTGGAGTAACCGCCAAGGCGGATATCTCCTTGAACGGAGGCGGAAGTTCATTCGATCTTCCGGCCTTCACGAAGTGGTTCCAGGCCTATCGCTCCGTTGATTCCAGCGTGAGCTTCAACTACCAACCCAACGGCTCCGGCTTCGGCCAGAGTTCGATGCTCAACCAGACCGTCGATTTCGGCGCTTCGGACTTCACGATGGACGACGCCAAGCTCGCCAAGTCCACCAACGGCCCGATCCTTCAGATCCCGATCGTCGCCGGCGCGGTTGTCATCTCCTACAACCTCCCGGGCAACCCCAAACTGAAGCTCGATGGTGAGATCATCGCCGACATCTACCTCGGCAACATCACCAAGTGGAACGATCCCCGCATCGTCGCCCTTAACCCCGACAAGAACCTCCCGGACCTCGACATCGTCACCGTCCACCGGTCCGACACCAGCGGCACCAGCTACATCTTCAGCGACTATCTGAGCGCTGTCAGCAAGCAGTGGGCCTCCCAGGTCGGCCGCAGCGGC
>JAJXVO010000176.1 GCA_021782105.1 bacterium | reverse complement strand
CGCCTTGTCGTTGAAGACCCGGTTGGCATGCTCGGTCCAGAACACCGTGAAGTCGTGGAGCTGGCCGAGGTGCTCGATCGCGGCCACGCCGGCGGGAATCGAATCGTGATGCCAGCCCTCGGTCTTCGAAAAGACGAGGACGTTGAATTGCTGGGCCTCCGCGGCGGCGGTGGCGAAGGAAGCGAGAAGAAGGACGGCAAGAAGCCTGAACGCGTGCATGGGAGACACTGGGGTTGGGGATCGCGCACGAGCGGGAACGCCCGGCGGAATTCGAGGTAGCGCAGCTCCGTTCTCAACGCAACGACGGCGCAGGCGCCCGGTGGGGCAAATTCACTCTCACAGTCGGGCACGCCTCCACCGTCGGATGACTCCTGGGCGCTCAATCGACCGCCCGGCGGACATTGTATCCGGAGGTTTCGAGCGCCGGATGGTCGGGGAACGACCCGGGGTCGACCGAGACCGTGAGCCGCGCCGACTCCCCGGGGAGCAGCGAGACGTCATTGTCGCTCCAATACGCCGGCAGCACCTCGTTCCCGGAATCGCGGTCCACGAGAGCCGGGCGCCATCCATGCCGGCGGTCACCGAGGACTGAACGAACCAGGCGCGACGCAGCAGCCGTGCATCGGGAGGCAGGTTCGTGAGAGGGCGGTCGCTGACGGTGAACGTGGAGACGTCGGAGCTGACCCTGTGGGCGCCGGACACGGAGATCACCTTCCAGTGATGAGCGCCGAACGAGAGTGGAAACGGCACGTAGCGCGTGGCGTCGCCCGCCAGCGTCGCCACGCGGGCTCCATCGATCCAGACCTCGATCGTCCCGGCATGAACCGGGCACCAACCGAGCGAAGGGGTGTTGTTCGATACGACGGCGCCGTCTCGCGGAGAGCACAGCCGGGGTGCGGCCGCGCGGGCGGGATTCGCGACGCCCACGACGGAAACAAGAACAGCCATGACCATGGAGCAGAATAGGCGAGACATCGGGGGAAGAGCACGCGGCGGATGACAGAATTGCCGCAGAGTCGCCCGATGATAGGAATTCCCCGGCGCCGGCCAATGAGAACGCCCGTTTATGAGCTGAGTTTCCCAGATCCCCCGGCACCGGAGGGCATCGGATTATGTTTCGAGCGCAGAATTGCGCCGTCGCGCTGCGTCAGGTGCATTCTCGTAGATCTGGGGGCAGCATTTTCACAAGCCGTGAGGGATCGAAACCTCACAATACATACACCAGTTATCGGACCCATTTCAGCGGCGAAGATTGTGCTTTCGCTGGATGAGATGTGTTGCCATCAACAGTCACCGCCTATGTCGAACGCACCGGATCCAGCTACCCCGGCGGCGACCTCGCCGCTGCCTGAAAAGTTAAAGCGCTTGCCGACCAGCGCCGCAAAAAACTATGCGACTTTCTGTTCGAGCCACGACGAGGCCGCACTCACACAGCTCATCATAGCGGTGCTGGTCGATCACTCTCCCACGCGAGCCGGCGGCATCGAGACGTGGGGCGACCACATTCGGCTCGTCGAGGACGTTGGCTTCGACTCGCTCGCCATCGCAGAGACTGTATTTTTTTTCGAGGACCTGTTCAACATCAGCATTAACAACGAGGAAATCGCCCAGCTGGGCACGATTGGCGAACTGCGCGCCTTCATCATGAGGAAAGCGGCGGTCCTCGCCGCCTGAACCTGAGAGGGTGCACATTCAACCAGAAATGCGGACGAGCCCGACGAATCCCAGTCTATGAAACGGGTTCTCGTAACCGGCCTCGGCTGGGTTTCCAGCATCGGCAACGACAAGGCCACCGTATCCGACAGCCTGCGAAAGCTGACACACGGCTTCGAAGCGGTGACTTGGTTGGGCAATCCCAAGATCACGACCAAGGTCCTCGGAACGGTCAAAGGCTTCCGGATACCGACGCCCGAATGGAGGGACTGGTCATGGCCGGATCATTACACCATCCCGCCGGAGATCCTGCGCTCGCTTGCCCCGCACGGCCTGTACGCGCTATGCGCAAGCCTGCAGGCATTGGCGGATGCAGGTCTGCGCACAGCGGACATCGGCAATTGCGAAACAGGCCTGTTTACAGCCTCTGCAGGCTCACCCTACATGCTCCATCACTTCCTCGGTCAGATGCACCAGGCAAAGGCGGAGCGAGGCAACCCAATGGGGGTCGTGTCTTCGATCAGCGGCACGCTGAACTTCAACCTCGCGACGTATTTCAAGATACAGGGCGCGGTCTGCGGCTACGTGTCCGCCTGTGCATCCTCCAATCATGCCCTGGGCCACGCGTTGGACGACATACGGCTCGGCCGGCACAAGCGGGCACTCGTCGTCGGGGCAGAAGAGGTGCAGGCGGAAAGCATCCTTCCCTTCGCAGGCATGCGCGCCCTATCGGTGAATCCGGATCCTGACACCGCCTCCCGCCCCTTCGATCGCAGGCGGGATGGATTCGTGGGAACCGGCGGCGCGGTGGCGCTTATTCTGGAGGAAGCCGGCGAAGCCAAGGCGCGGGGAGCCCATATATACGCCGAACTGGCCGGCTGGGGTCAGGCCGGAGACGGATACAATGTCGCAATGTCGCATCCGGAGGGACGGGGATTGGCGACGGCAATGGAACGGGCCATCAAGGACGCGGAAATCGATGCCCGAGACGTCGATTACGTCAACGCGCACGCCACGTCCACCCCGGTGGGCGACCGATCGGAGGCGATCGCCTTGAAGAGGGTCTTCGCATCGGCAGAACGCCAACCCTGGGTAAGCAGCACAAAGGCTCTGACCGGCCACGGCCTCTCGATGGCTGGCGCCCTCGAGACAGCAATCTGCGCGCTCTGCATCAACGAAAAATTCATACCGGGATGTGCACACCTCGAAGACATCGATCCCGCATGTGAGGGCCTCAATCTTCCCCGAAAGTCCCTTTCCGAAGCGCCTGCTGTCGTCCTCAACAACAGCAGCGGTTTCGGCGGAAGCAACGTATGTCTCGTGCTGCGCTCCTGGAACGACTGAGCATTCCAGCCGTCATGTTGAGGTTCGCCAATCTGCTTGCAGAGGACTTTCCGCTTCACACAGTAGTGGCTCGTTTTTACGCATGGCAGATCCACTCGCACAACGACTCAAGCACCTCATCGTCGAGACGCTCCGACTGGAAGACGTTCAGCCCGATCAGATCAGCGACGACGAAGCCCTGATCGGTTCGGGATTGTCACTCGACTCCATTGACGCCTTGGAGCTGGTGGTGAGGCTAGAACGCGAGTTCGGTATCAAGATCACTACGAGCGAAGAGTCGAAAATGGCCCTTGCGTCGATTTCCAGCCTCACAGCCTTTGTACGCGACCGAGCGGATCCCGCCCGACTAGCCTGACCCGTGAATGTGACCTGCCCGGATGTTTCCCATCCGGATTGATCATTTCCCTCAGGAAAGGGACGCGCCACACTGCGCGACCCAACCGAGCGATCGACTCGCGCCCCAAGCCCAGGAAATGACAGCCTCAGATGCCCTCCCCCACCTCATCGACAGCGGATGCCTCACGCCATTTGGCGATGACATTGCGACGCATCGAGCCCTGATCGAGGGACGCCTTGCGATCGCGCCCCACCCCGTGTTGGGCGCGGAAGGAGGTGACTCCGTGCCCTTGGCTTTGCTGCCGGGTCGGTGCCTCGACGAGACGGCGAATCCCGCATGGCTGGGGCCGCTACGGACACTCGCGGGGCGTTTCAAGGATGGCGGCTGGGGCCAGCCCCGTCGGCCGGTGATCGTCACAAGCAGCAACTTCGGCGTCGGCAGCCTCTACGCATTTCGGCGCGCGGATCACGACCCCGGGCATCTCGATCACGGCACTCCGTGCTCGAGCACAAATCTGCTCCGCCGACATTTCGGGTGGGGGCCGGACGTCACGATCTATTCCCACGCCTGCGTGTCGGCACACCTGGGCCTCCTGCAGGCGACCCGCCGCGTCGCCTCCAACACCGCGGATGAGGTATTGGTCTTTTCGTATGATTTTCTGAGTCCGTTTGTGACCGGCGGATTTCACGCTTTGAAGATTCTAAACGAGGGATTCCCGGCTCCTTACCAGCGCCGCGAGACGGGATCGATCGCGCTCGGCGACGGAGCCGCGTACGCAATCGTGGGGCGTCGCAAGGGCGATTTCAGGCTGACGGCCCAGCGGGTGTATAACGAGCACCATCATTTCACCGCAAACAGGCCGGACGGCACAGGATTCAGGCGCGTGTTTGATGAGCTGGGCGCCGCCGCCAAAGGCAGGAGAGTCTGGCTAAAGGGACACGGGACCGGGACCCTCGAAGCCGGCCGGCTCGAGGCCGAGGCATTCGCAGCCGTCTTTCCGGAAGCGCCACTGGTCGGTTGGAAGGGCAGTCTGGGCCACACCCTGGGCAGCTGCGGACTGGTCGAGCTGGCAATCGCCGTCCAATGCATGCGAACCCGCCAGGCACCAGGCACCGTAGGCACACAATCGCCCTGTTTCACCCCAAACGTGGCAACATCCCCGTTGAACCTCAACGCCATGGACTCCGTCATCTGCGCCAGTAACGCCTTCGGCGGAGCCCACGCCGCTTTCATTCTCTCCGATGCTTGAGCTATACATCCAGACGCTTCACACGGACGAAGCCGGACTTGAGACACCCGCAGCGACCCGCGAGCGACTGAAGTCTTCCTTTCCTGCCGGTGCAGCCCGGCGCATGACCCAGCTCGGGATGCTCGTGGGCACCTGCCTCCGGCCTCTGTCGCCAGAGACGCAAGACACGATCGTCTACCTGTCGCAATTCGGCGAAAGTCGCTCGCTGGAGGCGTATCTCGACAGTTTTCCCTGCGCGAGTCCGACGCTGTTTCAGACGTCTATTCACCCCGGCGGGCTCCAGCAGATGCTGATCGGCAGACAGATCGCGATCGGAACCGTATTCCCGTTGTCCGGCGACGCACAGTTGGTCTCCGAAGGGCTGGTGACCGCAATGACCGCGGAATCGCCACGGGTGATCATCTGCGGCGGAGAAGAACGAGGCACCTGGCTTACCGAGCACAACGCTGCGGCGGAACAATCATTCGCCTTCGCGCTCGCTGCGACGCAGGAACGCGGCGACACGTGCATTGGCACACTCCGCATCAACGAAGGTGATGTGAATGCGCCGGGACTCACGCTTCTGGACTGGTTCCGCCTGCTTAACACCCGGACCCCATATCTCGGACCTGCGGGCGCCGGCTGGAACCTCGATCTGGAGTGGCATTGATGTCGGCTCCCTCCCCAGCATCCGAGGCAAGAAACCCGGGCCCCAGCTGGGGGTATCGATTTCTGAGAATCGCGGACCGGCTGCTGCCGGAATTCGTCTTCAAACCCTGTCGCGCAATCGGCACGGTGGTGGCGATGGCGGCGATGCCCGAACAGCGACGTCATTCGCGCGACTACCTCCGCCACGTCCTGCCACGTCGGGTCCGGCTGCTGGACGTCTTTCGGCATTTCTTCGCGTTCGAGGAGGCCCTGATGCTCCGGCTCCGGCTCGTCAACGGACGCACGATCCCATGCCGGTACGCGCAGGGTTCCGACGCATTTTCAGAATGGATGGACAAGGGAGGACCCGTGCTGCTCGGTTCCATGCACGTCGGCGTCTCGGACATGCTGGGGTGCCAGATCGGCGGGGTGCACCACCGCCGGGTCTACATCGTTCGTCAACGCGTGGGCAACTCCCACGATACGGACCAGATGCGGGTCCTCTTCGGATTGCACATCGAGTTCATCTGGGTGAACGATCCCGACCAGATGCTGTTTTCCCTCAAGGAGGCGGCGGCAACGGGGGATGCGATCGCGATGCAATGCGACCGCCTCGGGCACAGCGCACGGGCCGAAGCGTTCGACTTTCTCGGAGCAAAGCGGCTGTTCCCGTTCACGATCTATCACCTCGCGCACATCTTCCACCGATCGGTGATCCTGAGCGTGGGGACGACCGAGGCTGATGGCACCTCGATGCTTCATGCGTCGCCTCGTTTTGAATACCACAACGGCGAATCCCGCGAGGATGGGTTGAATCGCGCACGCGCCCACTTCCAGGCGTTCCTGGCCCAGGTCGAGTCCCTCCTCCGAAGCCGGCCGTTCCTGTGGTTCAATTTCGTGCCGCTCAATCCGACGGTGCAGACCGACGCCGAACCGGCGTCCCGAATCGAATGAGGCGCGCCGGCTTTATCGTCCTCTACTATGTCTCGTGGGCCGCCTTCGCCGCGGTCGGCCTGCTGCTCAACCTTGCCTGCGCCCCGCTGCTGCTCGCGCCCCGCCGCCGCGCCAGGGCGCGCTCGGTGCGTTCTTGGATCCGATTCCTGTTCGACCTGTGGGTGCGGTGGTTTCACGCCTCAAAGGTGCTTCACATCCGCTGGCGCGGATTCGATCGTCCCCTGACCGCCGGCACCGTGTACGTGGCTAACCATCCCACCCTACTCGACGCCACCTTCCTGTTGGCCCGGCTCCCGGATGCAATCTGCATTTTCAAACCCGCCCTCATGCACAATCCGGCGATCGGCCCTGCCGCCGTCATGGCGGGGTACGTATCCGGACGGGACCCGCTTGAGATTCTGGTGTCCGCCGCCGACGAGGTTGCGCACGGGCGCTCGCTCCTCATCTTTCCCGAAGGCACGCGAACCGGCCCCGGTTCCGTGCTCGAGCCGCTCAAGCACGGCTTCGCCTTCGTCGCCCACCGCGGCCGAGCCCCCGTCCAGCTGATTCTCATCGAGGCAAGCGACGGACTCGTGCCCCGCGGCCGTCCCTGGTGGCTTCCCCCTCGGCAGTTGCCTGCCAAAATGACGATCACGTTGGACGAGCGCTGGGACTACGATGCCACGCGCGAGCCCCGGCAGCTATCCGCAGAGGTCGAGCAACGTATGCTCGCGGGCCTGCGGAAAAGGGCCCCATCCTGACGCAAGCCCGACCCGACCTCCCGTCACGCCACCCCGCGCGGCCAAACACCGATTCAATGACGCCCTCCAGCACGCATCTTGTCGTCGTCCCGAGCTACAACCCGGGCGCCCGCCTGGCCGACACTGTCGCGGAGGCCCTCAAGCGCTGGAGGCCGGTCTGGGTGGTCGACGACGGAAGCACCGACGACAGCCTACGCCTGCTCGAAGCCAGGGTCGGAGGCGAAGCCGGATTCCGACTGATCCGACGCGACTCCAACGGAGGCAAGGGCGCAGCCGTGCTCACGGCGGCGCGGATCGCGATCGCCGAGGGATTCACCCATGCGCTCGTCATGGACGCCGATGGGCAGCATCCGTCGGAGCGCATCGCGGACTTCATGAGGCTTTCGTGCGCGCATCCCTCGAGTCTGATCGCAGGCCAGCCCCTCTTCGGACCAGAGGCCCCCAAGCTGCGCCTGTACGGCCGCCAGTTGAGCGTGGCAATGGTATGGCTGGAACTCGGAGGCTCGGTCCTACGGGACCCCCTGTTTGGCTTTCGCGTCTACCCGCTTGCTGCGCTCGCGTCCGCCATGGACCGCACCCGCTGGGCGCGCCGTTATGACTTTGACCCCGAAGTGGCCGTGCGCATGGCGTGGGCCGGGACTCCCGTGGTGAACGCACCCGCGACTTGCCGGTACATCGCTCAAGAGCACGGGGGCGTATCGCATTTCCATTACATCAGGGACAACCTCCGAATGATCACCCTCCACACACGCCTGATGACGGAGAGGATCCTACGCCGCCGGAGCGCGCGTTCATGAACGCAGTGCCCTGTCCGCGGTGAGCGCGCTTGCGCGGCGCCCCCGTACCTTTTTCCTACCAACCCATGATGCTCAGATCCCTCTTGCTGGCGATGATGCTCGCGGTAGCGGCTCGCGCGGAATCCCTGGTCCGCCCCGGCCCGGAAATCCGCACCCCTGGGGAAACCACGGCATGGGCTCCTCTGCTCCGCCGTCTCGCTGCGCGGAGTCCGATCCAATCGACCTTTACCGAACGCAGGTGGTTCTTCTTCCGCAGGGAACCCGTGGTGCTCGAAGGTGAGCTTCGATTCTCCCGCACGCTTGGACTCTCGCTCCATTACACCCGACCCACCGACCACACGCTCATCATCGACCGTTCGGGCATGGTGATGCGGGATGCGAAGGGCCACGACCGGGTACCACCCTCCGACAATCACGTCGCCGAGCTGGCGGAGTCCATGCTGGCCATCATGCGCTTCGACCTGCACAGCCTGATGACCGAGTTCGTCCTTCACGCCGCGCGTTCGGACGGGACCTGGCGCATCGACCTCACGCCCCGCGCCAAACAGGAGCGGCGTATTCTCCAGGACATCACGGTATTCGGCGCTGGCGACGAGGTCACCCGGCTGATCTTCGAGCACAGCAGACGCGAACGGGTGGAAGTCGACATCACCGAGTCCCACACGCTGCCCGCGTTCTCCGCGGCGGACCTCAAACGATACTTCCGATGA
>JAJXVO010000175.1 GCA_021782105.1 bacterium | reverse complement strand
GGGAAAACGAATCGGCAGGCACAGCCCCTGGCGCCGATCACGGACTGGGGCAGCCTGCATGTGTTTTCGCGAATGCGAAGCAACCTGTGGGGGTAAAACGGCAGGATGACGACAGGGAGCAGGGCGGAGCTGTGTTCGGCGCCAGGGATTGGCCCGCAAACGACGGGAGAATGGGGCGAAAAACCGGATCGAGGGGGCGAAACGCCTTTACGACGGAAGGGATGGGGAAACCGAAGCCAACAAAGTTGTGCGTTCCAGAAAATCAGCCTGTCCCTGTTTCACGTTCCGTCCTCTTTGAGCCGGCCTTCAAAGTCCTGGGGCGTTCTTAGGGGGCCTTTGGGAAAGGCGGGAGTCCGGTTCGATCCGGCGATTCAGGTCGGGCACCGAGTCGAAGGGAATCAGTTCGGATGTGATAGTAATCGCGCGGACCCGATGATAGCGAGCAGGCGAGGACTTTGTTTGGGATCAGGGCTTGGACGGATAGACGCAAGTGGTCGGGCAGGCCGAAGGACGTGGCGTCGCGGACGCGGAGGCCTTGGTGGCGGAGGGCGGCGGTGACTTGGGTCGCGTGGGAGACGCGGACGAGCAGGAAGGGGGCGGGGCTTTCGCGGACTTCCAGTCCGAGAGTGCGGAGGTCGTGGGCGAGAGTGGCGCGCCAGGAGGCGATCAGAGGCTTTGTGGCTTCGAGCCAAGCATGGACCTCTGCGGTCACGGTCGCGGCGAGGAAGGTCTCGGCGCAGCGGTCGAGAACCCAGCAGGGGGCGAGATTCTCGAGGTCGGGACGTGGCGACGGGAGAACCAAGTAGGCGGCGCGGACACCACAGAGGCCGAAGGCTTTGTTGGGGGCGTACAGGCGTATCGCGTTCGCGGATGCAGCCTCGACCCGGGCCACGGTGTCGCGGTCGCAGAACGGAGCGTACGCGAGGTCGACGGCGAGGGGGCCCGCGGTTGCGGCGCTGGTGAGGAAATCCCAAAGCCAGCAGTCGCCAGTGGGGTTGTTGGGCCAGCAGACAAATCCAAGGCGGTCGCCTCCGGCGTGCGCAGCGAGGAAGTCCGCGGGCGTACGTTCCTCCGTCCAGGCGCGTCCCTCGACACGGGCGCAGCGTCCGTATTCAGAAAACGTCGGTCCGAGCGCGTGCACCGGGCCGCGGTGCGCCCGGACGAGGCGGAGGATCAGTTCGCTCGCACCCGCGCCGACGACGATGCGATGGGGAGCGACGCCGTGGTGCGCGCCCAGAGTTTCCCGGAGGCGGGCGTAACGGGGATCGGGATACGTTGAGAGGTCCGCGCCGCGGATGGCCGCAAGCACCGAAGGGCAGGGGCCGAGAGGGTTTGCGTTGGTCGAAAAATCGTGGAGCGGAGGGGGGCCGGAGTCAGTCCCGCCGTGGCTGGGCAGGAGGTCATCCATGGCCGCACCTCGCGATCAGGGCCGCCGTAGCGGCGAGCAGGAGTCCCGCGGTCCAAGCGGTGCGCTGGACATGGCGGAGGCAATCTGTGGTGACGGCCCCGGACGGCGGCGCGCCGTCCGGGTTGAGCACGTAGACGCCGGGTTTTCCGAGGCGGATGTCGTGCGAGAGGGCGAGCGCGGCCATGGGCCAGCCGGAGTTGGGCGAAGGCGTGCGTGCCGCCTCGCGATGCAGCCGGCGGAGCGCGCCGATGCGACGGGGCGTGAGGGCGAGGAGCAACAGAGCCGTGAGGCGGGCGGGGATCAAGTTGAGCAGGTCGTCGGTGCGGGCTGCCCACTTTCCGGCCCATTCCCAGGGGCCGCGGTAGCCCCACATGGCGTCGGCGGTGTTGGCGAAGCGGTAGAGCGCGGCGCCGGGAAGTCCGAGGACGGCGAACCATAAGAGCGGTGCCACCACGGAGTCGGAGAGGTTCTCTGAGAGCGACTCGAGGGCGGATTCGCGGACCTCCCCGGCGGTGAGGCGCGCGGTATCGCGGCTGACGATACGCGAAAGCCTGCGGCGGCCGACGTCGAGTTCCACGGCGAGCGCGTTCTCGACGGCCTGTACTTCGCCCACTAACCCGCGCAGCGCAACCAGGGGTTTGAGGAGGAGCCCGGTGGCGGCGATCGCGAGCCACGCGGGGGCGGCATGCAGTGCCTGCGCGGCTACGGCGAAGGGAGCGACGAACACGACGGCGCCCAGCAGCCACAGGGTGGCGCCCGCGGCGAACGCGGGTGCGGGGGAGAGCGAAGGCAGGCGTCGCCCTGCCCAGCCGAGCGCGCGTCCGATCCAGGCGACCGGATGCAGGCGGTTGGGAGGTTCGCCAAATAGCGCGTCGACGAGCAGCGCCAGCAGGACGCTCATGGCACGAGCGGGTAGATGCCGCCAAATTCCACGGAGATCGAAAAGGCGTCGCGCAGGGGCAATTCGCTGCGCGAGGCGAGCAGGGCGCGGATCACGCCCGCGTGGGTCACCAGCACGAGCGATTCGCCGGAGTGGTGGCTGATCAGGTCCGTGATGCAGTCCTCGGCGCGGGCGGCGAGCTGGGAAAAGGATTCCCCGCCGGGCGGGGCGCGGTTCACGAAATCCGCGCTCCAGGCGTCGACTTCGGCACGGGGCAGGTCGTCCCAGTGCCGTCCTTCCCAAGCGCCAAATGTGAGCTCGAGCAGGCGCGGATCGGGAGTGAGGTCCGCGCCGTTCGCGAGCACGCGGGCCAGGCGCAGGCAGCGCTGGGAGGGGCTTGAAATGATCCGCGCGCGTGGGGGCGGCAGCAGGAGTCGGCGCACGCGCTCGGCGGCGGCGGGAAAATCGTCGGCCAGCGGCACCTCGGATGCACCGTAACACACGCCGGGCTCGACGGCCACAGCGGTGTGGCGCACGAGAATCACCGGCATAACAGGACCTCCACACCGAGGAGAAAGGCGATTTCCGCGACCTGCTGCAGCGCGCCCAGGCAGTCGCCCGTGTAGCCGCCGATGCGGCGCTTGAACCTCGCGGCGCCGGCGAGGCGCACGAACAGCACGGGGACCAGCGCCCACCAGAGACGCAGCGGGAGCAATAGCAGCGGCGCGAGCCCGGTGACCAGGGTGATCGCGGTCCGTGGCAGCGACAGCCGCGACGACAGGGCTCGGGCCTTGCTTGGGCCCTCGCGCACGTAGTCGAGCGTGGTCATCAGGGAGACGGACGCCGTACGGCTGACGGTATGGGCGGCGAGGATGATGGCGGGCAGGAGGGTGATGGGGAGCGTGCTGAGGGCCTGCCAGCGCAGGCCGAGGGTGAGGATAAGGCCCACCACGCCGAAGGCGCCCACGTGGGAATCTTTCATGATTTCCAGCGTGCGCTCTCGCGTGGCGCCGCCGCCGAAGCCGTCGCAGACATCGGCCAGCGCGTCCTCGTGCATCGCGCCTGTGAGCAGAGCGGTGGTGGTCAGGCACAGCCCTGCTGCGACCGAGAGGGGCAGCACTCGGGAAGCGGACCACAGGACCCCCGCGCCCACGCCGCCGACCAGCCAGCCTATGGCGGGAAAATAGGTGGCGGAGCGGCGGAGGTCATCGGACGAAATCTCGCCGCATAGGGGCAACGGGATCCGGGTGAAAAACAGCACGGCGGTCCGGAGTGCGCGACCTTCCTGGGAGACGGCGTCCATCGGCTAGTTGCGATTGCTCACGGCGGCGGACTCGAAGGTCGCCATCTCGTCGAGAAAGGCGAGCGAGGCGCGGACGATCGGCCAGGCCATGGCTGCGCCGGTGCCCTCGCCCAAGCGCATATCGAGATCGAGCAGCGGGCGTCCGCCGAGGGCCTTGATTGCGAGCTTATGCGGACCGTCGCCGGAAGTGTGGGCGAACAACGCATAATCGAGCACGGCGGGGTTGAGTTTGGCGGCGACAGTGAAGGCGGAGGTGGCGATGATGCCATCGACCATCACGAGCATGCGCAGGGAGGCGGCTTCGAGCATGGCGCCGGCCATCATGGCGATTTCGCAGCCGCCGAAGGCGACGAGCGCATCGAGAGGAGTGGTCGCATCGGGCCGGCGACGCTGGACGCGCGAGAGGATCTCGAGCTTGCGGGCGACGCCGGCATGGTCGTGACCTGCGCCTACGCCCACGCACTCGGAGAGGGGAAGGTCCAGCAGCGCGCTGGTGAGCAGGGCTGCGGCGGAGGAGTTGCCGATGCCCATCTCGCCTGGGAGGATCGCGTTGACGCCTGACCGGGCGAGATCGCGCACGAGGGCGGCACCGCGTGCGAGACACAGCAGCACCTCATCGGCGGTGAGCGCGTCCTCGTGGAGGGCGTTACGCGTACCGGCGCGGACCTTGAGTTTTAGCAGATCGGGGTGGTCGGGCAGGTCGCTGGCGACGCCGGCGTCGATGACTTTGATGGGCAGGCCGCTCATGCGGGCGAGGACATTGATGCAGGCGCCGCCGGCGAGGAAGTTGAGCACCATCTGCGGGGTGACCTCGGGAGGGAATGGGCTCACGCCCTCGCGGGCGAAACCATGGTCGCCGGCGAATACGAGCACGGTCGCCTGGGTGAGTTTCGGAGAGGGCGTGCCCTGCATGAGGCCGAGGCGGAGGGCGATTTCCTCGAGGCGCCCGAGCGATGCCGGCGGTTTTGTCTTGTTGTCGATGCGGGCGCGGAGCGCGGGCGTCAGCTCGTGGGCGAGCGGCGGAATAGTGGGAACGGACCAGGGGGAGGGTGTCATGGGAAAATCACTTCAGGCGGAGGGGGCAGCCGGCGACCATCAGCCAGGCTTCGTGCGCGGCGGCGGCGGTGTGTTGACCAAGGGTGCCGATGAGATCCCGGTAGCGGCGAAGGGCGGCGTCGGGGGGCACGGGAGACCAACCGATCTCGTTGCTCACGATCACGACGGGCCAGGGAGCGGAACGCAGAAAGGCGAGTTGGGCGTCCCAGGTGTCGAGGATCTCCTCGTCGGGACGGTGAAAGCGGTCGCTGGACCACAGAGTGAGGCAGTCGATGACGACGCCGGAGGGAGGAGGCGTGAGACGGGCGAGTTCGGCGGCGATGTCGTCGGGAGCTTCGAGCGTGCGCCAGGCGGGACGTTCTGCGCGGTGACGGCGCACACGTTCGTCCATTTCGCCATCGACGAGGATCGGCGTGCGGTAGGTGGCGACGAAGACGACGGCGTCGCCCCAGGCGCGGGCGAGGTCGACAGCTCTGCGGCTTTTTCCGCTGCGCACGGGGCCGGTGAGATAGATCAGTCGGCTCATGGATGGAGCGGATTGAAGGGGGAACGACACTGGCGTTCGCGGCGTGCCCGGCGGTGGGCGGCCGGGCCTGGGTGTCGTGCATGCGCATCGTCAAATACGCTGCTGGAGATGCGTCCGCGCGACGGCGGAGCGCTATGGAAATCGGTCTTGGGCATTCGGTTTCTGGCAAGAGCAGAAACCGGCCTGGGTGTCGCGGCAGGCGGCCTGGAGGGCGCGGACTGGGGACGAGCGGACCGAAGTGACCACTCTCACGCTTCAATTTTGCGTTGAAGTTTTCGCGATGACGGCGCGCGCAATCGCGCCGGACGCGTGAGTTGTGGCAGGCAGGTATTCGGACTTCGCATATGGTGCCCGTGCGGACTCTTCATCGGAGATCCGGGCGGGCGGCCTCTCCTCGAGCCTTCATCCCGCTGTAGCGGGACTGGCTTTGTCGCACCGCGCGGGGCGGGGCGTTTGAGGTTTGGGCTGATGCGTTACCGCAGCGCAACTGTGGCCGAATTGCACGGCCTTCCCTGAGGCTGCCGAGGGTGTTTCGAAAGAACGAGAGTGACGTACTGACTTGTGGTGGGCCATGAGCACGATGTGGCGGGATCGTGTCAAGGTTACTGAGAGTGTTCGGGCGTGGCGGCGCACGAGGGGAGCCTGGCAAGATCCGACCGTGCGGGGTGGGGTTTCAGTCGGAGCGGGGGCTGTTGGCGGATGAAAACCTACTGCAGAGCATCAGCGTGCTGAAAATCGGCGCGAAGGGGATTCCTTGGGGCGTCGAATCGGGGTCTCAGGGAAGGCGCGCGAATCACTCGCGTGCGCGAACTGCAAACCAAGAACTCATATGCCTGAAGACGAAGTCATCATCCGCGCCTCCGGCGGTGAAGCGGTCTTCATCGGCCACTAGACCGTAAGACCGACTCGGAGCTCAGCCCCGGCCTTGGACACAGGACCGGGGCTTTTCGTTGGAGGGCTGCTGGCTGTGCCTTGGGTTGGAGGAGGTGGGGCGCCGATGAGCGTTTTGCTCCCGGCGACAGGAGAGGCGGGAGCAGGGGTTGGTGTTGTGGGGAAGAGAGTTGGATAATAAGCGGAAGGTGAGGGACTAAGACTTGATCGATGGCCTCGATGGAGAATTCACAACCGGAAATGAAAATTGCAGCGAAAACGGCGCTTGACACCCCTGCCTTCGGCTTATTCGTTCGCCGCTCCTTTCTACCACGGGGTGGTAGCTCAGCTGGTTAGAGCGTCTGCCTGTCACGCAGAAGGTCGCGGGTTCGAGTCCCGTCCATCCCGCCATTTTGATTTAGGCCCGTTTCCCTCGGAAACGGGCCTTTTCACTTATGGATAAGAAACTTACGTCGTTGGCTACATTCGGCCCGAGTTGGCTGAAATGGGCCCCAATCGGGCGAAAAACTGTCACCAAACTGTCACCAGTTTTGGCCGATAAAGAAGGAGTATCCCCATGAATGTTAAAGGACCCTTCAAGGACACGACGAAGGTCGCCACCGGCGCTGCCAAGCCTTGGTATCTGTCCTATTTCGCCCCCAAGCTCAACGCAGACGGCACCATCGGCCTCGACGCCGAGAAGCGGCCCATTTTGCGGCGCCACCGCAGCTACTACCACACCAAGGCCGAGGCTGAGGCCGACAAGCCCCGGCTTGAGACGCAGCACGCCGCCACCGGCACGGGGGAATACCTTTTCGACCGCAGCGCGGCGGAGGACTACGAGCAAGCGAAGAAGATCTTGGGAGCCGGTATCTCCATGGTCGACGTGGCCAAGTTTTGGCGCAAACACCACCCCCTAGAGGACAAGAAGAAAGTGGCAGCTTTGGTCGTCGATTTCCTCCGCTCCATCGAAATCAGCCACGAGAAGAAACGACACTGGTCAGATCTGAAATCGCGCTTGGGCATGTTTGTCGCGGCTGGCTTCGGCGAGCGCTACCCGGATACGATCACCCGCGACGAAGTCATGGGCTACGTGCTCAACCGCGAGAACCAAGATGGGTCGAAAGCGGGGGCGCGCACGCAGCGTAACCACAAGACCGCTCTCTGCACCTTCTTCAATTGGGTCTTGGACAAGAAACTCATTGAAAAGAATCCGGCCGCCGGAATCAGAAAGCGTATGCTTGCGAAAGAGGTGCCGAAAGAAATCGAGTATCTTAATCTTGAATACGTTCGTCGCTACCTCCGCAGTGCCGAACGGTATGCTCCTGATCTGGTCGCTCACGAAGTGATCCAGCTGGTTTCGGGCGTTCGCTCTGACGACGAGATGGAGAACTTCCAGGCGGAATTTGTTAAGCCGCGGACGAAAAATATCGTGATCCCTGCGGCGATCGCGAAGACGGAAAAGCGTGAGGTGATCGATAACGTGGAGGAATGCTTTTGGGCGTGGTGGTCGGAATACGGACGTGAGAAGGGACTCCTCAGGCCGCGCAACTACGGTCCGAAATGGGAACGCCTACGCGTTCTTGCCAGCGTCAATGATCAAGCCGAGGCAGACAAACTGGCCCGCCTGCCTATAAAAACGCTGCTCGCCCTGCCTGCCTCAAAGGCGGCGCTTGTTGATTGGCCTTGGAACGCTCGTCGACGCTCATTTTGCACCTACCACATCGCGATGCATCAAAGCGCGGACAAGACCGCGTTGATTCTTCGCCATCGTGGCGCTGCATCGACGCTTCATAACTCTTATCGCGGCCTCGGCGCCACCCAGGAGGACGGGCGGGAGTATTTCTCGGTCCTGCCGGAAAAGGTGTCTCAGCCGATTCTGCCGGAGGTTGAGGCAAAGGGCATCGTGAAGATTCAAGCCAATCAGCGTCTGGCTGCGGGACAAAAATAGGTTTCATCCATCGCATGCGTCGGCAGATCGCTTTTATTTATTACCTGCTTCAGCGGCAAGCTGGTCGCACAGGCTTTCGAGCGCGTCCCTGAATGTCTCGAATTGTCCAGTCTGAGCAGCTCTACCCGTCACCTGCATGTAGAGCGAGAGCACGGCGAACGCGTAGCTTTCTGCAATATGCGCTTCGGTGCCAAGGAACCTTAGAATCGGCATCATCAAGCGGTCATAATTGAATGGATGCCTGCGACCGCAATGCGTGCCACGAGCAAATCCGTAGATATTCAGGAAGAGCATGCCGTTTACGATGGATAGGATCCGCTTGGTGAATCGCATGTCCCTAGCACCGGCTAGCCCGTCCAACACCCATTCCGCCGCAGCAATGTCGGCTTCCTTTTCTTGGGAAAGACTGACGTCGTCCGAAACCAGTCCGGTATG
>JAJXVO010000174.1 GCA_021782105.1 bacterium | reverse complement strand
CGATCTGCAGACGCGCCTGGACATTGCGGACGGGGACATCGTTTTCTTTGCGGCGGCGACTTGGGAGAAGGCTTGTGCGATTCTTGGACGCGTCCGCTTGGAGAGCGGAGCGCTCCTCCAGAAACGCGGCAAACTCAGCATCCGTCCCGACGACTGGCGTTTCCTGTGGGTCATCGATTTCCCGCTCATGACGCTCGACGAGGAGGAGCAGCGTTTTGTCGCGACGCACCATCCGTTCACCTCGCCTGTTCCGGAGGATGTGCCGCTGCTGGATTCCGATCCCAAGAAAGTCCGCGGGCAGCACTATGATGTCGTTCTGAACGGCATGGAACTGGGCGGCGGTTCGATCCGTATCCACCAGCCGGCGCTCCAGGAAAAGGTGTTCAAGGACGTGCTCAAGATTCCGCAGGACGTCGTCGAGAGCCGCTTCGGCTACATGCTCCGGGCCTTCAGGTACGGCGCGCCTCCGCACGGTGGCATCGCCTTCGGCCTGGATCGCATGGTGGCGCTGCTCTGCGGCACCACGAGCATCCGCGACGTGATTGCGTTCCCGAAGACCCAGAAAGCGCAGTGTCTGATGACGCAGAGTCCTACGCCCGTCACGGCGCGCCAGCTGCGCGACCTGCACATCCAGGTTGTCACGCCGCCGGTGACGCCTCCGCAGGCCTGAGCGCGCCACGCAGAGCCATTTTCAAGGCCCGGATTTATTCCGGGCCTTTTTTTGGATGCGCCCGGCCGGGCGCACCTGGGATGCGGAGTAAGGGTCCGTGGGCTAGAGCTGCACGGGCAGACCGATTTCGATGATTTGGGTGGGCATGAGCCGGTAATAGTCCTTCACGGGCTGGGCATTTCGACTGAGGAAGGCGTAGAGCTTTTTCTGCCACTCGAACATGGCGGCGTCGCCTCCGGTGAGGATCATCTCGCGATTGAAATAAAACACCGTCGTCTCGCAGCTGAGCGGCACGCCGGTCTTCGCGATGCGCTCGACGAGGTTCGTGACATCGGGCGTTTCCATGTAGCCGTAGCGTCCGATCGCGCGCCAGATCCCCTGGCCGAGCGGCTCGATCGTCAGGCGCTCCGAATCGCGCACGGCGGGGACCTCTTCGGCCGTCACGGTGAGAAGCACCGCGGTCTGCTGCAGGACACGGTTTGTCTTCAGATGATGGAGCAGCGCGAGGGGAGTGCCCTTGGCATTGGTGACCATGAACACGGCGCTGCCGGGGATTCGCGTGATGTTCCGGCTGCGCGCAATCTGGGAGAGATCCACGGACTCGGTGGCCTCGGAATAGACGCGCGCCGTGATCTCTGAGCGCCCGATCTTCCACGTGTGCATGATCGCGAGCATGACGAGACCGACGGAGAGCGGCATCCAGCCGCCGTCGGCGATCTTGCCGAGGTTTGAGAGGAAAAAGGGCAGGTCCAGCAGGAGGAAGCTTCCGCAGAGCAGCGCCGCGCGCCATTTGGGCCAATGCCAGCGCGAGCGGCAGACCCGGTAGAACGCGAAACTCGTGATGAGCATCGTGCCTGTGACTGCGATACCGTAGGCGGAGGCGAGGTTGGAGCTGGTCTTGAAACCCATGACAATCCAGATGGCGCCGATGGCGAGACACAGATTCACGAACGGCATGTAGATCTGTCCTGGCTGGTCTGGATTGGTGTGGAGGATTTTCAGACGTGGAAAATAACCCAGTTGGATTGCCTGCTGGGTGAGCGAGAACGTGCCGGAAATGAGGGCCTGACTGGCGATGATGGTGGCCGCGACGGACAGGAGCACCAAGGCGAGGCGTGCGCCGCCGGCCGGGGCCATGGCGAAAAACGGATTGGTGGCATCGAGCGGATGGCTGAGCGCGTAAGCGCCCTGGCCGAAATAGTTCAGCACGAGCGCAGGAAAGACCACATAGCTCCAGGACAGGGAGATTGGAGTCCGGCCGAAGTGCCCCATGTCGGCGTAGAGCGCCTCGGCCCCGGTGAACGTCAGCACGACCGCGCCGAGCAACGCGGCCGAGCCTGCGGGATGCAGGAAGAGGAGTTTCAGGCCGAGCAGCGGGTTGAGCGCGACGAGCACGGCGGGGGTGGACACCACGTGGATGGCGCCGAGCATGGCGAGCGAGCCGAACCAGAGCACCATTACCGGGCCAAAGAGTCTTCCTATCGTGTCGGTTCCCTTGGACTGCAGCCAGAAGAGGCCTGCGAGAATCACCACCGCGATCGAGACGGAATAGGGGGCAAACGCCGGACTGAATGTCGCAAGACCTTCGGATGCGCTTAGCACGGAGATGGCGGGTGTGATGATGCCGTCGCCGTAGAGGAGCGCCGCTCCTGCCACCACGACGAGGCTCGCCAGGCTGATTGCGGTGGCTCGTTTCTTCGAGGGCGCATGCGAGAGCGCGAGCAGGGCGAAGATGCCCCCTTCGCCCCGATTATCGGCCTTCATCACAAACATGAGGTATTTCCATCCGACGACGCAGGCGAGCGACCAGAACATCAGCGACAGGATGCCGAGAATGCCGTCGCTGCGGCTCATGTCGGGCAGATGGACGAGACATTCCCTCATCGTGTAGAGGGGGCTCGTCCCGATGTCGCCGAACACGACGCCGAGTGCCCCCATGCAAAGACTCAGGCGGACACGCTGAGACTGTTGCCGCGAGGGTTGAGGATCGCTCATAGGTGCGCAGGCCCCAGCGAAATCCATGCCAAACGAGTGGATGAATCATGCGTGAGGGTGATCCTTGGCATGTCTTGTGCTCAGATGACTTGAGCCAGGACCAGCGCGGAAAACCTTAACCTGTGACAGGTCCTGATACTCGAAAAACGCGGGGCCACGAACCGGCTCTCGCCCAATTACAAAGCCCACCAACCACCACATCATTTTGGCCCATTCGACCAGCGCAGCTCCAAGGACCATGAACATTCGAAACATAGGTTCGAGCTGGGCGAGGATGGTTTTCCTGGGTGTCGCGCTGTTTGCGGGTTTGTTAGGAAGCCCGTTGCGAGCCGAGGATCGCACACCGGATCCCGTCGGCGCTGCGACCGGGAAGTCGGCCGATGTCCAGGACGCGGCAGGAATCCATTTTGTGGTGACGGCGCCTGCCGCGCTGAGCGCCGACGAGATGAAGGATCCCGCGAAAGTCAGGGCCTACGACGCCGCAGTGAGGACTCATGACGACTACTTGGCAAAGTCCAGGGTCGAGCCTCTCGCTGTGAAGCTGGCGGACAGCGTCGGCCACAACCGGGTGGCGATTAACTTCATGTGGACGCTGGTCACGGGATTCCTCGTGATGTTCATGCAGGCAGGCTTTGCCCTCGTGGAGACGGGCCTGTGTCGGGCGAAGAACGCCAGCCACACCATGGCGATGAACTTCATGATCTATCCCATGGGCATGCTCGGGTTTTACCTCTGCGGTTTCGCCTTCATGTTTGGAGGAGTGGGAGCGCTGGGCACTTTGGGCGGCTACGCAGGCTTGAACCACGAACTCGGGTTCTACATCGGCGACAAGTTCTTCGGGCTGCTCGGCTGGAAGGGGTTTCTCCTGCGGGATTCCGGCTATGACACCGCAGCGTTCGCCCTCTTCCTCTTCCAGATGGTGTTCATGGACACGGCTGCGACCATCCCGACCGGGGCCGCGGCAGAGCGCTGGAGATTTTCCGCATTCATGATCTACGGCTGCCTGATCGGTTCGGTTGTGTATCCGATCTTTGGTAACTGGGTGTGGGGCGGAGGCTGGCTCTCGCAGCTTGGATCCCTCTTCGGACTCGGCCATGGCCACGTCGACTTTGCGGGATCCTCGGTGGTGCACCTGCAGGGCGGCGTGCTGGCTCTGCTTTTTGCATGGCTGATCGGGCCACGGATCGGCAAGTACGACAGGAGCGGCAAACTCGTTCATCCGATCGTGCCCCACAGCATTCCCATGGTGATGCTGGGCACCTTCATCCTCGCTTTCGGCTGGTTCGGTTTCAATTCGGGCTCTTCGCTGGCGGGGAGCAATCTCCGCATCGCAGTGATTGCGGTCAACACCATGATCGCGGGTTCCACGGCCACCTTGGCGACGACGCTCTGGGTGTGGTGGTTCCGGACGAAGAAGCCCGACCCGTCGATGATGTGCAACGGCATGCTCGCCGGCCTGGTCGCGATCACGGCTCCCTGCGCCTTTGTGAGCGTGGGAGGTGCGGCAATCATCGGCATCGTCGCGGGCATCCTCGTAGTGGAGTCGGTCTTCTTCTGGGATCGTATCGGCATCGACGATCCTGTCGGCGCAATCTCTGTTCACGGCGTGAACGGCGCCTGGGGCTGCCTTTCGATCGGGCTCTTTGCCGACGGCACCTATGGAAATGGTTGGAATGGCGTAACTGGCACGGTCCGGGGCCTGTTTTACGGGGGAGGATTAGGGCAGTTCTGGGCCGAATTGATCGGAGTGGTCACCTGCATCTTCACGCTCATGATTCTCGGATACATCACGTTCATGATTGCTGAAAAATTGGTGGGCAATCGCGTGCCGCACGAAGTCGAATTGGAGGGACTCGATCTGGCTGAAATGGGCGTGCCCGGCTACTCAGGCATGGTTATGGACAAACAATCCGAGACACCGATGGCACGCTGAAACATTCGCAGCCCGGGATTTTCAGAGGGGCTTGGAGAGCCTTCCTGCGAGGAGCCCGGACATTCTTCAAATTTCCTCAATTCAATGGATAAGCACACATCCACTCTAATGGCATCCGGCGAATCCCTCATCGTGGGACTGGCGCTCGGTCTGGCGTTCGGCCTGATCGAGGAACGCATCCGGCGGCATCGGGAGAAACGGGCTACCGGACAACCCTCCCAAGGGCTTGGTTCGGGTGCCATGAGCAGAACCGCGTGCCTGCTCGTGGTGCTCGTGGGAGTGCAGGCGCTCTGTCCTGTCTTGTTCACTGACGGCCTGCAGTGGTCGGCATCCGCCGGGCTTCTGGGCGGTTACGGCGTGGTTCTTTACCGCTCTTTCCTCCGATTGAAAAGGGGCCTGGGCGCCTAGAGTAAAGAGCTGTGCGGACCACTTCCGTGGCTCGCGTAAGGAACGAAGGCTTGCCCGGCCAAAAACTCACAACATCCTAAAAATAGTCCGCAAAATCCATCTGCATGAAACTCATCATTGCCATCATCAAGCCGTTCAAACTCGAAGAAGTTAAGGAGGCGCTCTCCGAGGTCGGCGTCGAGGGTATGACGGTGTCGGAAGTCAAAGGCTTCGGCCGTCAGAAGGGGCATACCGAAATCTATCGAGGCAGCGAATACACAGTCGATTTTCTCCCGAAGGTTAAGATTGAGATCGTCGTGGGCGACGATCAAGTCGACAAGACAGTCGAAGCGATTGTCAGGGCAGCAAAGACCGGGAAAATTGGTGACGGAAAGATCTTCGTCACGCCGGTCGACGAGGTGGTCCGCATCCGCACCGACGAGCGCGGTGAGGCGGCCGTCTGAGGAAAGCGATTTTCCCTGTGATTTCATAAAGCCGGCACCGTGGGGCGCCGGCATTTTTATGGGTGTGCGCCCAGCCGGGCGCACCTGCTTTGAAACCGACTTGTGCGCATGCGCGGCGGAACGCTGTTTGGAATCTCTGAACGTGGTTCCAAGCATTTAGAAAATTGACGGAGCCTTTATGGTAAGTCCGCGTTTCTTTATGAAAATTTGAGACATGGCATGGCGGTTGCTAAATCCGTCATCTCAAGATCCGACGCATCGAATTCCTGCGGCGGATGAACATTCAACATGCGAAGTCAGTGAACAACGCAGGCCTTCGTTCAACAGGTCCGACCTTACTATGCGAGGATTCCTCGCCGCTCTGCCAGCCTCACCGGGCGTATTTCACGCCCAGCTCCGAAACTAGGGATTTTCTGATCCATGGGGATGAGCACGCCCTAAAAACCAAAAACTAAAACCAGACGGCACTCAACGTAACGAACTCTGTATGAAGAAATTCACTATAACAAACTTCATCACCAAGATGCGTGACCCACAGCAGCGCAAATACTTCTTTGCGCTATTCGGGGGGAAGCTCATCGGGGTGGGGCTGTGTTTCCTGATCATATTCGTCGCCTCGCTCTATTTTGCCCACCCGACGAAAGCCGAAGCCCAGACTGCACCGACAACGACGGAGTCCGCGGCTCCAACGGGCACACCGCCGCCGACGGCCGCTCCCGCCCCCACCGCCGCCCCCACCCCAGCGTATGTCAACCCGATCAATACGATGTGGGTGCTGGTGACCGCATTCCTAGTTTTCTTCATGCAGGCGGGCTTCATGTTCCTGGAGGCCGGTTTCGCACGTGAACGGGAGACGGTGAATGTCCTTCTAGAGGGCATCGTGGATACATGCCTCTGCGGAATCCTGTTCTATATGTGGGGCTTTGCCTGGATGTTTGGCCATGGCAACGGCTTTATCGGCTGGGGCGACGGCGCAGGGCACACCTGGTACTTCATGCAGAACCTGCCCGACACCTACGAGTCGACCGGCATCGCGACGCTGGCGTTCTTCCTGTTCCAGTTCGCGTTCGCAGACACCTGCTCGACGATCACGTCGGGTGCCATGCTCGGACGCACCGGGTTCTGGGGTGATTTGTGGTACAGCATCGGAGTGAGCGGATTTCTGTATCCGATTTTTGGTCACTGGGCTTGGGGCCCGGACGGCTGGCTGAACGCGATTCCGTTCTGGAAGGCAGCTGCGTTCCACGACTTCGCTGGCTCGACCGTCGTGCACACGATCGGCGGCATGATTGCGCTGGCTGGCGCGATCGTCCTCGGGCCGCGCCTCGGACGGAAGTTCAAGCGCGATGGGGGCGGACCGATGCCGTACCACAACATGACCATCGCCTCGGTGGGCGCGGTTATCCTCTGGTTCGGCTGGTACGGATTCAATCCTGGCAGCACGCTTTCGGCGATGGACGCGACAGGAATTGCGCGCGTTGCGGTCAATACGACACTTGCCGCATGCGCGGGTGGTCTTTCGGCGCTGTTCTTCGTCTATCCTCGTTCGAAGAAGTGGGATTGCGGCGCGTCGGTGAATGGACTTTTGGCCGGCTTGGTGGCCATCACCTGCCCTTGTTATTGGGTGTCTCCGCTGGGCGCCATCATACTGGGCGCGGTTGCGGGTGTGATCGTTATTCTATCGACCGACCTCCTGGAATACCTGCGGATTGATGATCCGTGCGGCGCGTGGCCGGTTCACGGCGCCTGCGGCATCTGGGGCACCATCAGCCTCGGGCTGTTCGCGACCGGCCAGTTCGGTCTGCCGACTCCCACGGGCGCCGACAATTCCGCCGGCTCGATTGTCAAGGGGCTGTTCTATGGTGGTGGCACCGACCAGTTGGTCGCCCAGATCATAGGAAATGTGGCAATTGGAGTGGGCGTGTTTCTCGTGTCACTCGTCCTGATGTACGCAGTGAAAGCCACCGGCACTCTGCGCGTAGCCAAGGAAATCGAGATCGAAGGTCTCGATCTCCACGAACATGGAGGCACCGCCTATCCGGACACCCGTACACCCTCCCACTAATTCATCCTTCCTGGGGCCGTTCCGAACGCTGGACGTTCCGGAGCGGCCCGATCAGGCGGGCCACCCCACATTCAAAGCAGATTTCTATGAAGCTCATCATCGCAATCATCAAACCGTTCAAGCTAGAGGAAGTGAAAGAAGCGCTCTCGTCTGCGGGCATCGAGGGCATGACGGTCACTGAGGTAAAAGGCTTCGGTCGGCAAAAGGGTCACACGGAGATTTACCGTGGGAGTGAATACACGGTCGACTTTCTCCCTAAGGTGAAAATCGAGATCGCCACAACCGACGAGGCGGTCGCGACTACGGTCGAGACCATCGTGAAAGCGGCCAAGTCGGGGAAGATCGGCGACGGGAAGGTTTTCGTGCTTCCTCTCGAAAGTGTTGTGCGAATCCGCACGGACGAGCGCGGTGATGCGGCGGTCTGACCGCTTCCCGCATTTTCTCCCAAGCCGGCGTCGCAGGACGCCGGCTTTCTTTTTGATGGATCGGGGGCGTGCCATGAGCCTTTGCGGCCCGGCCGAATGTCTTGCCGGTGGTGTTGGCGGCGTGGCTACGGCGCCGGTCTGGCGGTGGAGTTGGTGCGTCCGAGCCTAGAGAAACCACCAGCCGCACAGCACCAGGATTGGCAGCAAAATGGGCAGGCTGTATTTGAAAATGTAGCCGAAGAAGCTCGGCGTCTTCACGCCCGCCGCGTCGGCGATCGCCTTCACCATGAAATTGGGACCGTTGCCGATGTAGGTCATCGCGCCGAAAAACACCGATCCCAGGCTCACCGCGATGATGAACAGACTCGTTTCGGGTTTGGCGATCATCCGGTGCGTCGCGGCCACTTCCGGATTCTCCCGCGTAGGGGAGGGGCCGGAGATGGGGGGCGGCGCGAAGGTGGCTTCGGCGAGCTGCAGGAAATTCAGGTAAGTCGGAGC
>JAJXVO010000173.1 GCA_021782105.1 bacterium | reverse complement strand
TGGCGCAGTGGCAGGGATGGGGCGGTCCCGGGCATTGGCCGGATCTCGACATGATTCCCTTCGGTCACCTCGGGATCAAATGCACGATCGCCGGCGGAGACCGTCGATCGCGATTCACTCACGACGAGGAGATGACGCTGATGTCGCTTTGGGCCTTGGCGCCTTCGCCGCTGATGGTCGGAGGCAACCTTCCCGATAACGACGCATCGACTCTGTCGGTGCTTACCAACGACGAGGTAATTGCCGTGGATCAGGATCCGCTGGGGGCTCCTGCGCGCCTGGTGAAGCGGGATGGGGACACGGAGCTATGGATGAGGCCGCTCGCCGACGGCGCACGGGCAATCGGATTGTTCAATCGCTCCGGACAACACCGGGAAATTACGATGACCTGGAGTGCCGTGGGATTGAGAGGCAAGGAATCACTTCGCAACCTATGGACCCATCGGGATCTCGGTTCGTTTGACGGGGCCTATTCCACGGACGTGCCCGCGCATGGCGCCGTGCTGCTGATCGCCCGGCCTCGACCCTCCAATTGATCTCAAGTTCGGCAGAGAAAATGAACAAAAGCAGCGGTGTTAACGAAAAGGCCTCCGATGTGCGGAGGCGGGGGAAAAGTTGCGCCTGGATGGGGCTGGACTCGACCACTCAAAGGCTCGGTTCGGAGTTCATCTCTTCGTTACCGCCGTTTGCTTTTGTTTGCTGCGATTTTTGGGGCCGATCATTGGACGAGCCACGCCTTGCCGTAATTGGAGCAGCACGCGGCGTGGCGACGTGGTCCCCGAAAGCGCGTCGCGCGCGCCGGGGATCGGCACGCGCGACGGTGAAGTGAACTGGATTAGCTGATTACGGAGCTTGGAAGGTCCACTGCTGGTTGGGTCCGCCGAGGTACTGCCAGATTTGGACATTGGCGCCGTTGGCGGTCGACGCGCCACTCACATCTAGGCAGGAGCCGGTGGCATTCATCGGGGTCAGCCGGTAGTAGCCGTTGCCGACCGAGGTGACCTGCCATTGCTGATTGGCGGCACCGGAGCTGTCCCAGATGTCGACGTTGGTTCCATCGGCAGTCCCCCATCCATAGACATCCAAGGCCCGGCCGCTTTGGGCGCCCGTGATGGTATAGACGTTGTTGCCGAGATGGGTGAGGGTCCACTCCTGGTTGGAGCCGCCCCAGTAGCCCCACTGTTCGACGTTGCTGCCGTTCGCCGTTTGCAGGCCCGTCACCTCGAGGGCTGAACCGCTGTTCTTGGAGATGATCTTGTAAACGCCGTTCGGGATGATTCCGCCGCCTCCCGGAGGAGGAAGGGCAGCGCCGCCAGTCAAGGCGTGGGCTTCGTTGGGTTCGGTGAGCGTCCCGGTCGGGCGGTCAAAGATGCCGGATGTATTTGTGCCGCTCCCGTTGTCGCCATCATCCCAATAGCAGGGCTTGAGGCCGTACTTGTTGGCTTCCGTGACGATGTACCGATCGAAATAGGTCCGCGATGCCAGATGCAGGTCCAGATCGGTGCCGGTCAGTCCGGGGGTGCCGGTACGCCGAGTCGCACAGAATTCACCGATGAGCACAGGAACGCCTTTGCTCGTGAACAGATTGTACATCTTCTGGAATTCCGCATCCACGTACGACTCTTCCCAGGCAGAGGTGGAATTGCGGGTCGGCATGTCGGAGGAAAGGTAATTCTGGCCCCAGAAATACCACATGTTGCCCCAAGTGGCGTCGGCGGTCATGAGCGCGTACTGGTAAGGCGCGTAATAGTGGACCTCGAATGCCAGGTGCGACGCCGGATCATAGGGAAGCGACGTTACCCAGTTGTAGCTGTTGTCGATATTGGTCTGCGGTCCCTGGAGCACGAGCCAGCGCGTGCTGTTGTTGCCACCAGTGCCGCGCACCGCGTTGACGAAGCTCTGGTAGTACTGGAACAGAACGGCGGTCTGCGCCTGGGTCGTCACGTTCGGTTCGTTCGCGCAGGCGAAGAGCAGCTTCGAGCCGTAGTTCTGGAAGTTGTTCGCGATCTGGGTCCAATAGGAGACCAGCTTCGCATTGATGTTGGAATCGAAGCTGTTGAAGTTCGAGTCCTCGAACCAGCCACCATCCCAGTGATCGTTGATGATCACGGTGAGGTTGTCGGCCATGGCCCATTGCACGACCTGGGTGACGGTCGCCATGTAGGTGGCGTTGATCTGGTGCGTGGTCGGGTCGGCGTTGTGATCCCAGGCGCAGGGGATGCGGATGGTGTTGAAGCCGGAGGCTGCAACGGAGTCGATCAGCGCCTTGGTGGGCGTGGGCGGCGTCGTGGTCCAGGTGGCTTCAAGGGTGTTGCCGAGATTCCAGCCGTAGGTGGGCGTGGCCAGCTGTGCTCGGACCGAGGGTGACAGTGCGAACGAGCAGGTGAGGGCGAGTGCAGGGACGATCAGTTTCTTTAACATAGCTTATTGCCAGCAGACGTTTTGGAGGTGTGCCCGTCGACTTGGGGATCGAGTGGGCGTTGCGATGCCGCTACGATCTGCGAATCGATTCGATCGAGTCGCGGCGGCGGTTTGGGGTGCATGAGCCCGGATGCGGACGGGGGGGCGCGGAGCGAGCCTTGTCAGCAGTCCGGAGCCCATGCCTAAAACGCGAGCCGGGTTAGGTGCGCACGAGGGAAATGCGCCTTTGCCAAGCTCGACGAAAGGGTACGGGGCTATCGGTGGAAAATTGGGTTGGAAAGGGGGCGCTTCGACTGGCGGAAACGCCAGCGAGCGACGCGAGCACGACCTTGTTTGCCTCGATCGCCAACGACGCAACTGATCGAATCTCACTCATACTTTCGGTGGAGCAAAGATCGTGGACACTCCAAAATCCGCGGAGCAGATGAGCCTGGAAAACGCAGTGAACCGAAGGAAACGAAGGGAACGAAGAGGGGTTTGGCGGTGTGGGTCCAGGGTGGGTGCGGCTCGGAGAATTTGGCGGCTGTGATTCCGCCGATTATCCAAGGCGGTGATGCAACTCTGGCTCAGTCCGCATCCAGACGCTTCGATGCCTTCTGTTCGTTTTTTCCGCCGGATTCAGGGTAATTGAAACCGCATGCGGTGCGCTGGCTCGGGCCCAAAAAAAAGCGTCGCGCGGCCGGGGACCGGCACGCGCGACGAAGAAGAGAACGGGATTAACCGATTACGGAGCCTGGAACGACCACTGCTGGTTCGGTCCGCCGACGTATTGCCAGATTTGGACATTCGCGCCGTTCGCGGTCGACACGCCATTCACATCGAGGCAGGAGCCGGTGGCATTCATCGGGGTCAGCCTGTAGTAGCCATTGCCGACCGAGGTGAGCTGCCATTGCTGGTTGGTGCCGCCGTTGCTGTCCCAGATGTCGACGTTGGTGCCGTTGGCGGTCTTCTTCTGATAGACATCCAAGGCACGTCCGCTCTGGACGCCCGTGATGGTATAGACGTTGTTGCCGAGGTGGGTGAGGGTCCACTCCTGGTTGACTCCGCCCCAATAGGCCCACTGGTCGGCATTGCTGCCGTTTGCCGTCTGCAGACCCTGCACCTCGAGGGCCGAACCGCTGTTCTTGGAGATGATCTTGTAAACGCCGTTCGGGATGATTCCGCCGCCTCCCGGAGGGGGAAGGGCTGCGCCGCCGGTGAGGGCGTGGGCGTCGTCCTTGCGGACGAGGGTGCCCGTGGAGCGATCGAAGATTCCAAAGGCGTTGTTGCCGGTGCCGTTGTCGGCGTCATCCCAGTAGCAGGGCTTGAGGCCGAGGTTGTTGGCCTCCGTCACGACGTAGCGATCAAAGTAGGTCCGGGACGCCAGGTGCAGGTCTAGATCGGTGCCGGTCAGGCCTGTGGTTCCCGTGCGGCGAATCGCGCCAAATTCTCCAACGAGCACGGGAATGCCCTTGCTCGTGAATTGGTTGTACATCTTCTGAAACTCGGCGTTCACGTACGACTCCTCCCAGGCAGAGGTGGAGTTGCGGGTCGTCATGTCGGACGAATGGTAATTCTGGCCCCAGAAGTACCACATGTTGCCCCAGGTGGCGTCGGCGGTCATGAGCGCGTACTGGTAAGGGGCGTAGTAGTGGACCTCGAATGCCAGATGGGCGGCCGGATCGTAGGGGAGCGACGTCACCCAACTGCTGGTGTCGTCGATGTTCGCACCGCCCGGACCCTCAATCACCAGCCAGCGCGTGCTGTTGTTGCCGCCGGTGCCACGCACCGTGTTGATGAAACTCTGGTAGTATTGGAACAGGACGGCCGTCTGAGCCTGCGACGACACGTTCGGTTCGTTCGCGCAGGCGAAGAGCAGCTTCGAGCCGTAGTTCTGGAAGTTGTTCGCGATCTGGGTCCAATAGGAGACCAGCTTCGCATTGATGTTGGAATCGAAGCTGTTGAAGTTCGAATCCTCGAACCAGCCGCCATCCCAGTGATCGTTGATGATCACGGTGAGGTTGTCGGCCATGGCCCATTGCACGACCTGGGTCACGGTCGCCATGTAGGTGGCGTTGATCTGGTGCGTGGTCGGGTCGGCGTTGTGATCCCAGGCGCAGGGTACGCGGATGGTGTTGAAACCGGCGGCCGCGACGGAATCGATCAGGGCCTTGGTCGGAGCGGGTGCTCCGCTCCAGGTCGCATCAAGCGTGTTGCCAAGATTCCAGCCGTAAGTGGGCGTGGCCAGTTGCGCTCGAACGGCCGGGGGAAGCGCGAGCGAGCAGGTGAGGGCGAGTGCAGGGACGATCAGTCGTTTTAACATAGGGTAGTGCCAGCAGACGATTAGTAGGAGAGCCCAACGACTTGGGGATCGAATGGGCGTTGCGATGAGGTCACGACCTGCGAATCGATCGGGGCGTTTCGCAGCGGACCCTTGGTTGCATGAACCCAGAGGCCGACAGGGCACGCGATGCGCGCCTCGCAAGCTAACCAAGGCTCATGTTTAGGTCGGATCCGGTTTTGCGCGCACAAGGGAAATGCGCCTTGCCCAATCCGACGAAAAGGGGAGGGGGCTTTCGGGAAAAAATTGGGTCGTAAAAGGGGCGCTTCAACTGGCGGAAACGCCAGCGAGCGACGCGAGCACGACCCCGTTTGCCCTGATCGACAATGAAGCAATGGGCTGAATCACGATCATCCTTTCGGATGAGCCGCGCGGGGCGCGCGAGAACTGTAAACCTGAATTCGGCACAAAGTCAGAGCTGCGCGCGGACACGACGCGGATGCCGCACCGATCGCATTCAGAGCCGCGCTTTGCCGGTCTCAACGTGCCGGTTTCGTCAGCAGGCCGCGCATCCGGAGCCAATTCGCGCACGCGGTCGGCCAGGTGGATTCGGTGTTGTGGGTCCGCCCCAGACCGTAGCCGTGACCACCGGACTGGTAGATGTGCAGTTCGCAGGGAACGTGATGACGGATCAGCGCCCCCGCATAGAGGAGGCTGCATTCCACCGGGACGGCGGGATCGTCTGCGGATTGAACGATGAACGTGGGGGGCGTCTTGGCCGTCACCTGCAGTTCGTTCGAAAAGAGTCGAACCTCCGCGGGCGAGGGATGGTTGCCCAGGAGATTGATCCGCGACCCGAGGTGGGTGACACCCGGTTCCATGGAGATGACCGGATAGACCAGGATCGAAAAGTCGGGCCTGATGCTCGTCGGGTGGGCGGGCGTGTAGACGTCGTCGTTGAACCGCGTCGAGAGCGTCGCCGCCAGGTGACCGCCCGCGGAGAATCCCATGATTCCGATCCGATCGGGATCGATATGCCACTTCCGGGCGTTGCGGCGCACGATGCGAATCGCCCGCTGTCCATCCTCCATGGGGCCGATTGACTTGTTCGTCATGATCGAGTCGTCCGGTAGGCGGTATTTCAATACGAACGCGGTCACGCCGATCGAGTTGAGCCAGTGGGCCACGTCCGAGCCCTCGTGCTTGATCGCCAGCGCCCAATAGGCGCCGCCCGGGCAGATGATGACGGCTGTGCCGGTCGCGAGGTTGGCGGGGGCGGGATAGACATCGAGGGTGGGATTCGTGACGAATCGCATCTTCACCCAGCCGCCGGAGTCGTCGACGGTCGTCTTGTAGCTGGGATTGACCTTGGCTCCGGGAGCTTCCCCCTGCCAGAGGTTGACGGTCTCGCTTTGCGCAAACAGCGATGTGCCGGTAGCCATGAGCAACGAAAGGATGAGTAGGGAGATCGAGTTGGTTTTCATGTTGCTGAATGGAATCATCCTCCTTCGAGGGATGGTGCGGGCTCAATGATCAGTTTGGATTCAACGTGTCGAAGAGTCGCCTTCAACGCTGATTTCGGTGATGCCGGGTCGGGCACCGGCGGGCCAGCCAACGAGGGAAATCCGGACGAATCGCGCACGGACGGACGGGCCACGGGCCTTGTCGGAGCGATCGGCCCCGCCAGGATCAGCGTGGGTCTGATCGACGATCGTCTCCCACTTGTGTTCGCCGTCCAGGGACGCCTCGACCCGGTAGCGCCAGAGTCCAGCCATGGGAAAGACGACGTGGATGTTTTTGATGGATACGATGCGCTCGAGGTCGATGCTGAGCCAGGGGGTACGGTCTCCCGGCTTCGGCTCCCAGCAGGTGACGAGGTTGCCGTCGTTCGCGAAGCGAGCGGCGTAAAACGGAGCTTCGCTGCTCGCGCGCGTCGGGTTCTGGATTCCGAATTTCAGGGGCGCGTCGGTCTGTGGCGAGACTGAGAAACGGCGGTACGGGCGGGGCGCGACCGGAGGTGTGACACCGGGGACGAACCGGGGCGATCCCTCGGTGGTGATCGTAAGAGTCGAAGACCTCAGCCCCGGCGAGGTTGCCCGGATGACGGATTTGCCCGCGTAGTAGGAGCGAAACTCGATCGCGGCCTCGCCGTCCCGGATGGGAATGTCGGTGCCCGAGGCAAACGTGATGCTGGGGCCGGTGGGAAACTGGCCGGGTCCGGAAGCGATCGTGAGCGTCACGGGAGGGCAGTTGCTGAGCGCATGCCCGGCCTTGTCGACGACGGTGACGATCACTTGGGCGTCGTCGGTGCCATCGGGAGAGTGGAGCGTCGTCGTATCGGAGGTCAGGCGCAGGGCGGCCGGTGTTCCGGGCTGGGGCCACGCGGGTGGCGGGATGTGACGGTAGGCGTTGCGGTACCAATACCACTGGCGCTTCGGCAGGCGGAAGTAGTCGATGAGCCCCATCGAACCGAAGCGATGGCCTGCGATGCTGGCGTGGTCGAACCCACACCAGATCGCCTCGCCGCTTCGCCATGGCAGGCGCCAGGATCCTTCCTTGCCGGGAGTGGCTCCAGGGGTCTCCGGGAGGTCGCCCCAGCCGGGCGCATAATCGCCCGGGCGGTCGGTCATCGTTGTGCCGTATTCGGTGACCACGTTGGGGATGCCGGGATTTGGAAACAGCCGTGCGCCGTCGCCATTGTATCCGGCGACGTCTCCGAGTTTGTCGAGCTCGCCGCGCTGACATCCCCCGATCGCCGCGGGTCGGGTCGGATCCAGCTCTTGCGAATACGCGACCAAGTCCTTCAGAAAGCGCCGGACCTTGGGCATGACCTGGGGCGCCGAAAAGAACGGTTCATTGCACATGCTCCAGACAATGATGCTCGGGTGATTGCGATTGATGCGGATCATGTCCCGCAGGCTGGCCTTCACGCTCGCCTCGAATCCCGCGTCATCGGCCTCGTGCACCGGATAGGCGCTCGCTCCCCAGGGGCTGTTGAAGCCGGCGGTGCCCCAGAAACAGTTTTCCGACCAGAACAGCATGCCGATCCGGTCGCATGCCGACGCGAAGGTGGGCGCGTGCGGGTAGTGCGAGCCGCGGATGAAGTCGAAACCCGCCTCCTTGATCATGCCCACGTCGCGATAGAAGCCGCTGTCGGCGACGGCGTCGCCCCAGCCGGCATGGTCCTGGTGTACGTTGGCGCCCTTGAAATACAGGTGTTTGCCGTTGAGGAAGAATCCGTGATGGGCCGTGAACTTGAACCACCGGAAGCCGAGCGGGGACCTGAAGTCATCCACGGGCTTGCCGCTGTCGTCCAACGTGGTGAGGACCTTGTAAAGCGTGGGGTGGTCTGGCGACCAAAGCTCGGGATGTGGGATGGGCGAACTCGTCTGGTCGAAGGTGAGCGTCTGGCCGGTGGCGAGGCTGCGCGTCGATGCCATGCGCGCCACCGTCTGTCCGGAGGGCGAGACCACGCGCGTTCGGACTGTGCAGACCTTGCCGACGGGGGATTGGTTGATGACCTCGGTCTTCACGTGCACCGTGCCCGATCGTTCGGACACGGCCGGAGTCGTGACGAAGGTGCCGTACCAGGTCACGTGGAGGGGATTGGTGGCGACAAGCCAGACGTCGCGATACAAACCGCCCCTGAACTCGTGCTCGCCGGCGCGAGGGGCGAGCTGGGGGTTCCAGCGGTTGTTGAGCCGGACAGCGACGAGGTTTTGCCCCACGTGGGCCGCTTTGGTGATGTCGATTTCGAAGCCCGTAT
>JAJXVO010000005.1 GCA_021782105.1 bacterium | reverse complement strand
CACGGTCGCCGCGGAATCTCCGGTTCCGACATAGCAGCGCGTCGAGATCGCGGAAAATTGATTTTCCGGGGCGAGTGTTCCATTCGGGCTGTACAGATACACCTCCACAATCGCGTTGCCGGTGCCGCCGTCCGCGCCCTTGACCTCCGCGGTGTAGAGCCCGGCCGGCAGCTGGACCGCGATCGCCGAGTCGTCGGGCGAGGTGAAGGGAAAAGCGTAGACTGCCTTGCTCACGGCATCGATCCCGTAGGCGTCCTTGTAGTTACCCGTGGCGTCGTCCGGCTTCGTGCCGCTGAGATAGGTCATGCCAGACTGCCAGCCCACGTTCTCGAGGATCGGCGTGCCCGCCGCGTTGTTGATCGTGAGCTGCGGCTTCGCGATCGTGTTGGCGACGCCCAGCGCCCCGAGCGAGGGGCCGCTCGCCCGCACGAGGACGACGGAGGTATTCTTGAGGATGAAGCCCGCAACGCCAATCGAACTGCCTGTGCCCACATAGCAGCGGGTCGAAATGTCCACGAAAGAGTTGGGGAGCACGGGAAAATTCGTCTGAGTCGGATCGACCCCAGAGCCGCCCGAGCCGCTCTGACTCAGAAGCGCGAGCCGGTAAGGCAGCTGCGAATACGACGTCCCTGACGGGGTCGACGGGTCCATGCCCTGATACAGGAACTGGGTGCCGGCCGGATCGATCGTGAGCGTCTGGTCATAACCGTCGCGCACCAGTTCGCCGTGGCTGATGTCGTTGCTCCACGGAGGAGAGCCAAGGGGGTTGAAACTGAGGTTGGCGCGACCCGCGAAGGGATCGCTCTCGCTGGCGTGGTACGGCGTCCAGGTGCCGCCGAGACTGTCCGCCAGGAAGGACTTGAAATAGCGGCGCCCGGTCGAGCCGATGCATTCGATGATCGCGAGGTATTCGCTCTGTCCCTTGATGTGATAGACGCAGCTCGCCTCGAAGAGGTCGAATTTGGACGCCGTCTGCATGACGACCACCGGATTGCTGAACCCGTTGGGAAAATCGGCGAGGGTCGTCTGACTTCGGTACCAGCAGCCGTCGTCGCCCGAGAAGAAGAGGTAGGCGTTGGCGTCGTCGCAGATCACCCAAAAATCGATCCAGTTGGCGGGCGCGCCGGCGGGTTTGCTCGGAAAGAAGTTTTGGGGCGCAGTCCAGGTTTCCGGCTTGGAGAGATCGTCCGCCGTGGAGTAGGTCGGCTGCGGCGACTGGTAGATCAGATACCACTTTTTCTGGGGCGTGAAATAAAACACCTGGGGCGCGCAGTGATAGCCGGCGAGCGAAGGGTTCGCCGTGTCGAGGTAGACCTGCTTCGCACTGCCGGCCTGCGACCAAGTGGGGAATTCCAGATACACCATGTTCCACTGGCCGGCCGTGTTTGCCACGGTGGCAAACACATGCCAGAAACCGCCGTACTGCACGACCGAGGGATCCTTGATGGAGACCAGGTTGTGGTTTGCATCCGAGATCGGCGCGATGAGCGGGCCGGAGGTGGTCCACGCAAGAGGCTCCTGGAAAGGAGGCGTCGGGGCTGCACTGGCTACCGGGACCGCGGCCATCGAAACAACGAGGGTGAGGGCTGGCAGGAAACGTTTCCAAGCGGACGTAATCGGGAGGGCTGGCAAGGTCATGGGCTGGAATCCGCGGACGGTTTGGGTTCACAGAGCTGGATTGGCTGGTGGCGAGCGGCGCGAAGCTGGGGCACGCGCAAGGTAGAATTCGTACGTGGGTCAAGATGCTGGCAATCCCATATCCTCGTGACCCGGCCCTTCTCGGTCGACGTTGAGTGCCGGCGAAATCAGCCGCTAGCCGCGCCGCCCTCGGCGCGATCTTCGGCGATGACCCGGTCCCCTGGACCTCGGTCCGATTTCGACACTGGACCTCTCGCAAGGCGATCCGTGTTTCCGATGAAGCCCAAATCCATCGCGTGGCTCACGTGGCCGCCAGCCCCCTGCCCTCGGACGTGGTCCCTTAATCCAGGGTCGCCCGCGGACGAATTCCTCCGCGAGCTCGCGCTTTGGCCGTGACCGCGCTGGCCGCCCGCGATAGTCTGACGGCGAAGCCGATGGGCGTGCCGCAGAGGTGCGCGCCGCATCGTTCAACGGACGCACTACAGGGCAAACAACGAAGGAGGATTTATGGCGGCGAAACTGCTTAAGGAATTTCTGGATCGTCGCGGCGTGAAGTACATCAGCATCCAGCACTCTCCGGCCTTCACGGCTCAGGAGATCGCTGAACTCTCCCATGTCTCCGGCCGCGATTTTGCGAAGACAGTCATCGTCAAGATCGACGGAGCGCTCGCGATGGTCGTACTGCCAGCCACGCGCAGGCTGGTGATGTTGGACCTTTGCGAACTGCTCGAGAAACCCCACGTCAGGCTCGCGACCGAGGACGAATTCAGGAGCGCCTTCCCGGACTGCGAACTCGGAGCCATGCCACCGTTCGGTTACCTGTATGGCATGACCACCTACGTCGCCGGAAGCCTGACCGAGGAGCAGGAGATCGCCTTCAACGCCGGCACCCACCGCGAGGTGATCAAGATGCGCTTCGAGGACTTTGCCGCCCTGGTGAAGCCCGTGCTCCTGGATTTCGTGACGACCTGACGCCAACACCCGCGTATCGTTTCCACCGCCCGCCGACGCGTCGTGGGCGGGCGGTGGGGTCCGGGATGAGCGACACGCTGCGCGGCCACTGGGCAGGATCGTCCGCAGCGCAAGGTTGGGGTCAGCTTGCGCGGAACGAGCACCGGAAACTGACGGGATCCAAGGCGCAATGGGTTTCCAGAACACCGTCGAGGATGAAACACTTCGGATCACGCTTGAAACGAAAGAGACGGTAGAGGTGGTAGCCGGCTGCGTTGATCCGGGCAAATTCGACCTCGCTGGAACTGGCGAAAAACGGGGTCTCCTTCGCAAACGCGGTCGTCTTGACCTCGATGAAACGCTCGCGTCCGTCCGGTTCGAACGAGAGGATGTCGAAGCCCAGCCCGTCGCCTTGCGTGTGCGCAACATGCTCCACCTTGCCGGCAAGGCGTTCGTGCCCGAGCCGCGAGAGACGTTCCCGCTCGAAGCGCAGGGCCAGTTCCTCGCCCGCGCGACCGAGGGCTGAATTCCGTGCTTCGCGGGCGAGATAGTCGCGCCGCAGCCCGGCCGTCCAATCCGCGGCAGCGGCAGTCTCGAGCACCGAAGGCGTCCGGCCGTAGCTGGCGTTGAATCTGGGATGACGCTCGATGAAATCGCCAAAATCGATGTGGCCCGGAGCGACTGCGGAGGCGTCAACCGCCTGCCTCATGGTTTCCTCGAATTCCGAATGAGCGCGAAGCCAAGCGGAAACCTCGCGCGCCAGCAGCAGCTGGTAATTGCCCCGCGGTTTGTATCCGGAAATCCATTGCCACCCCAGCTCCTGAAGCACGGCGCTGATGTTCTGATGCTTAAGCTCGATGGATGCGTCCGAGCGGCCATCCAGCCCTTGCGTCAACGCGCGTCGGTGGGTCGTCTTGCTGTAGGCCTGGCCCTTCAGCTCCTGCTGGAGCATCTGCATGTAATCGCTCACGGTCGCGCGCACTTCGGCTTCGGACCATGCTTCACCGGTTGCCATGATTCGCCAGGCTGGCGTGAAAAACATCGGGTTGTCAGGCTCAAAAATCTGCCCGGCAGTCGCTTGTGGAAACACGCCCGCGCCGATGCAGGTCCGCCTTCAAAGCTGCGACCGTTCTTCGCCAAGTCTGAGCAGTCCGCGTTCGGATGGGAGCCACGCCGCAGGAGTCCCGATTTTTCGCAATCCTTCACGAAATGGCTCGACCGGGCTGGTCGGTGTGATTGGCAAGAGAGCGCACTATGTCGCACGCAATTTCGATTGAGGCTCTGGTGGTGGAACTCAGGAAGGCCCGCGAACAGCTGGCCCGGTTGAACGAGGAGGTGCAGGCCGGGCTCGTCTCCGAGCTCAGCCGACTCCCGGCTCACTACGGCTACTCCGAAGTCGCCGACTTTGCCCAAGCCGTTCGTGCCGCTATCCGTGAAGTCGAGGGATCCCCTCGACGCCGCAGGCGGCGGAAGCCGGCTCCCGCGCCCATTGCTGCCCCGACCGTACACGTCTCCGTGGCGCCCGCTCCGGTGTCGGCCCCCCTTCCCGCACCCGAGGAAATGCCTCCGTCTCTCCCGGCCGACTCCGGCGACTCGTTCGCGTTCCGCGATGTGCTCACGGCCCAGCGGGAGGAGGCGCTGCGGCGCCTCAACGATCGCGCCACCAAACCCCAGGCTTGGATTGCCTGGAAGAAGCACCTGGCCGCCGTCGACGACGCGCTCAGGGCCAGCCAGTAAGCTCCCCCTCACCTGCCCGATTGGTCTGGCGGCGCTCCGCACTCCGGGGCCTGGCAAATCCTGCCGCTTCGGACGTGCTTCCGCGCCGGTTTTCTGCATGCATCGGCGCCATGACCACGTTCCGCTCCTTCGGCACCGCAGTGCTGACCCTCCTTGCGATCCTCGCGCTTCCCGCCGGCGTCCGCGCCGAGCCGGCCCAAACGGCTCCCGCCAAGGCGCAGGAACCGGCCATGACTCCGGCCGAATTGGCCGTGCACAACGACCTGTCGGCGCTCATCGAAAAGGTGCAGGCCAAACTCAAGGCCGGACAGAGCACCGAAGCGGCCCTGGCGCCGGAATTGAAGGAATTCGATGCACTCCGCGCCAAGTACGCCGGCGACAAGTCCGAATCCGTCGCCTGGATCGGCATCATGGAAGCCCGCCTTTACCTGGAAGTCCTCAACGACGAGCCCAAGGGCGTCGCCATCCTGAAGCAGGAAATCACCGCCGTCGCCGGCACCCCGCTGGCCGTCAAGTTGAACAACCTCGTCGCGATGCTTGAGAAGAAAGCCGCCGCGGACTCCCGCCTCGCGATTGGAAAACCCTTCCCCGCGTTCCAGGAAAAGGACCTCAACGGCGCGCCGCTCAATCTGGCCGCCTACAAGGGCAAGGTTGTCCTGGTCGACTTCTGGGCCACCTGGTGCCCCCCCTGCCGAGCCGAACTGCCCAACGTGGTCGCGGCGTATCAGAAATATCACTCCAAGGGCTTTGACATCATCGGCGTCAGCCTGGACAGCGACCGCGCCAAGCTGGTCGCCTTCATGAAGGACAACGGCATGACTTGGTCCCAATACTTCGACGGACAGGGCTGGCAGAACAAGATGGCCGCCGCGTACGGCATCCAGTCGATCCCGTCCACGTTCCTGCTCGACGGCGACGGCAAGATCGTCGCCCGCGACCTCCGGGGCCCCGCCCTCGCCGCAAAGCTGGCCGAGCTACTCGCCGCCAAGAGCTGAGCGGACGGGAGTGCCCGTTTTCGGGCCGCGTCTCCGAAGATCGGCCCTTCGCTCATCGCCGGGTGCAGAGCCGCCCGACGCTCAATGCGCCGGATCTCCGGGAGGTCCGGTCCCGCCGCGTGCGCATGTGGATGGAAATCGGCGCGTGCCTTCGGCTCGGCCCCCGGTACCGTCGGAGTCCGATGAGCAAATATTTCGAGGAATTGGACTTCCAGCAGACCCCCCTCGGCGAACTTTCCCTGCGCCGAAAGCGTGTGGCGATGCTGGGAGATCTCGAAGTCTTCGAAGTAAAGCTCGGCGATGCGTTTCTGATGACGAGCATGTTTCACGATGTCGAGGATGCCGTGGCGGATCTGGGTCTGGCCGAACTCGGCGCCACGCCAAGCGACGTGGTCGTGGGAGGACTCGGGCTGGGCTACACCGCAGTCGCCGCGCTGGCCCACAAGGAAGTCCGGTCGCTGGTGGTGATCGATTTTCTAAAACCCGTCATCGGCTGGCATCAACGCGGCCTGGTTCCACTCGGCCCCCGGCTCACGTCCGACGCCCGCTGCCGTCTGATGCACGGCGACTTCTTTGAGCTGGCGACGGCTCCGGCGGGTTTCGACGCAGGGCGGCATTTCCACGCAGTGCTGTTGGACATTGATCATTCGCCGCGCAATCTGCTGCACGCGCGCCACGCCGCTTTCTATTCGCGCGAGGGCCTCGGAGCACTGGCATCGCAACTCCATCCCGGCGGCGTATTCGCGATGTGGTCGGACGACCCGCCGGATGAGGAATTTCTGGGGCTTTTGAAATCGGTCTTCGCCACCGTGCGGGCGGAGGTTGTGTCCTTTCCCAATCCGATTCTCGACCGAAACTCGGCGAGCACGGTATACGTCGCGCGCAAAGCCGACGCCCAGTGAGCGTCGATCCGAGCGCGTAAAGGTCCGTTGCAGGGCTTGCTCCCAAAAGGCGCCGCGCGCGCGGGGTTTGGGCGTCTGAGACCAGGGCTGAAAATCCCGATCGGCCACCGATTTTTCGATATTCGACGGCGTTGAACTGAACTCAAAAAAAGACCCAACCTGCTCCCACTGGGTAATTTTTGCCCTCGTTTATCCAAAACCCTGCAGCGATCATCAGGGTGTAGCTGCCAAGCCAATGAGGCCCCCCCCACTCAGTCCACCGGCTCACATCCCCGGGCTACGATTTCAGCGTACGCTTACTTTCGTGTGCATCACCGCGACGGCATTTATCGCGGCCTATTCGTTGTGGGTATGGTCGAAAGGGGATTGGAACTTGGCGGCGGTCGTCGATCACACCGTTCCGGTCGCTCCGAGCACAGCCCTGGGACTATTGCTTTTGAGCCTGGCGCTGGCCCTTGAGAGGAGTCGTCCTCCCTATCGGACCGCCAAAATCCTCGTGTGGGCGATCGCCGTCCTGATTGCTTCAGTCTCTAGCCTGGTCCTGCTTCAAAATGCATTCGGGTTGGACTCCCCCTGGGAGCGCAGGCTCGCGGGCGTTTCCGCCTCCGTCCAGGGCCTTCCAGTGGGGCAAATGTCCCCGTTTACCGCCTCTCTCTTTCTGCTCGGAGCGCTCAGCCTGCTCTCGCAGATGCCGACAGGTTCACAGCGCAGGTCGTTGCGGACCGCCGGCAAAATCGCGGCCCTGCTGGCCGGCGGTTTCTCGGCGATCACGGTCCTCGCCTACTCGACGGGCACACCCCTGTTTTATGGAGGACAGCTCGTGCCCGTGGCCCTCCTGACATCGATCGCCTTTCTCAACGTCAACATCGCATTTCTCCTCGAAGGAGGCATCGACCAGCGCCTGCATGCCCTGATCTTCGGATCTCCGCCCGACCCCGATTCGCCGGCTCCTCCGCTCCGGGAACAGCGCGTCTTTATCGTGACCAGCGTCGCGGTCCTCCTCGCGGTGACGGTGATCGCCTCGTTCTACCTGCGTTTCGAGCAGGCTCAACAACGGGCGCATGTCGCGAACCGCCTGCGGGAAGTGGCACGCCTCGAGGTCGATCAGATTGCCTCCTGGCGCGAGGAACACCTGCGCGACCTCCGCCTGCTCGCACGAACTCCGTATCTCGCGCAGGCCCTCACGAAGCTCGACCAGCAGCCAAACGACGGCCACACACGGACGGGGTTGGAGTCCTGGGTGCGCGAGATCCGAAGCACTCACACCTTCGAGTTCGTGGCGCTGTTCGACCGCCGGCGGCAATTGATCGCCACCGCCCCCGCTGACGCGGCCGTCCCCCCCTCGGACATTTCCCTCATGCGCTCGGCGGACCTCGCCCGCGATGCCCGCACCGTCAATTTCCGGCAGTCCCGCGCCGGACTCGCCCATCTCGAACTTGCGGCCCCGATTCCGGACAACGTCGGAGGCCCGGGAGTCGGCAACCTCGTCGTTTCCCTCACTCCCCCGATCTCCCTGCTGCGCTTCGCCCTCAGTTGGACGGGCGAACAAAACCAAATTGAAACCCATCTCGCATACCGCAGCGGTGATCGCCTGCTGTACGTGGATGAGCCAGGCACGACGTCCGCCAACGGTATCCACCGACCGATTACTCCGTTCATCTCAGGCAAGGCGGAAACGCCGGAACTTGGCCTCGTCAACGACGGACGTCAGGAAGTCGGCGTCGGCCTCCCGGTTCCCGACACCCCCTGGACGGTGATCGTGCAGCTGCCATTGTCCGAATTCAACGCGCCTCTCCGAAGAGAGGCATCCACCGTGGCCTTCGTCACCATCGCCGCCTTGTGCGCAGGCGCGTTCGGGGCGGGGATGATCTGGCGTTCCCGCAGCAATGCGATCCTCAGGACCGCATTCATCGCGGAAAAATCCCAGACCGCTGCGGCTAAACGACTGGCGCTCGTGATGCAGCACGCAAACGACATCATCCTGCTCTCCGACGCTCAGGACCGTATTCTCGAAGCCAACAAACGTGCCGTTTCAGCCTACGGCTATACGATCGAAGAACTGCGGGCTCTTCCGTCGGCAGGCAGCCTCTCCGAAGGGAACAGCACGTCCGCAGCCGACTCCACCGGGACCCAACAGGCCGCCGACGGAGTGGTTTTTGAAGCGATTCACCGCAGGAAAGACGGGACCTCCTTCCCGGTGGAAATCATCGGCTCTTCATTCGAGCTGGGAGGCGCCCCATTCAAGCTGCGCATCTGCCGCGACGTCTCGCAACGAAAAGTGCACGAACGCCAAATCCAGAGGCTCAACCGAATCTATGCCGCACTCAGTCAGGTCAACCACGCGATCGTCCAGGCTCGCACGCAGAACGACCTGCTCGGAGCAGTCTGCAAGGCGCTGGTCGTCGACGGCGGTTTCAAGATGGCCTGGATTGGCCAGGACGAGCCAACCTCCCATCAGATCGTGCCGATTGCACGTTATGGCGATGATACGAATTACCTGACATCCATCCACATTTCGTCCCAGAACTCGCCGACCGGGAGAGGTCCTTCCGGCGTGGCCCTGCACGAGGGCCGCACCTACGTGTGCAACGCCTTTTTCGACGATCCTCGGACACTGCCCTGGCGCGAGAAGGCGGCAGTCGCGGGGTTTCAGGCTTCGATTTCGTTGCCCGTCCTGATGGGCGGGCATCCCTTGTACTCCCTCACGGTCTACGCCGCGGAGGCAGGTGGGTTCGCCGAAAAGGAAATCGCCCTGCTCGAAGAGGTGACGAGCGACATCCGCTTCGGCCTCGAACATCTCGCCAACGAAGCGGCAGTGCGCGATGCCAATGAGCGCCTCGCCACCCTGGTGGCATGCTCACCCGCGTCGATCGTCGTCCTCGATTGCTCGGGCAATATCGAACTGTGGAATCCTGCCGCCGAGTCGATGTTTGGCTGGCCCGCGGCGGATGTGCTCGGCAAACCCCTCCCAACCGTTCCGCCCGGGATGGAGGAGGAGACGCGGGAGATCCACCAACAACTGATGCGCGGCGAGTCGGTTCAATTCCAAGAGACACGCAGAAGGCGGCGCGATGGAAGGATCATCGATGTCAGCATCTCCTTTGCGTCGATGTGCGATGCCCAGGGCCGGGTGATCCGCATCATGGGCCTGGCCAACGATATCACGGATCGAAAGCAGGCAGAGGCTGCGCTTCGCACGAGCGAAGCCCAATTCCGGGCCCTGTTCGAAAACAGCCTCGACGGTTTTCTCGTCACCTCCTCCGCAGGCCAAATCATGGGGGCCAACCCAGCCGCCTGCCGTCTGTTGGGACGCTCACTGGAGCAGTTGCGGCGCACCGAGCGCAGCGAAATCGTCGCACGCGACGACCCACGGCTTGCCGAGTTGCTGGAACAGCGTCAACACGCCGGCCGGGCCGCCGGCGAACTCACCTTGGTACGCGGCGACGGCTCCCGCTTCGAAGCCGAACTCGCCTCGGTCGTCTACCTGACCGACGAGGGACTGCGCACCAGCATGGTTTTTCACGACATCACCGAGCGCAAGGCACGCGAGCGACAAATCCGTGAGCAGGCCGAGCTGCTCGACAAGGCGAACGAGGCGATCCTGGCCTGCAATCTCGAGGGCCGCATCACCTTCTGGAACCACGGCGCGGAACGGCTCTTCGGCAAGACCGCCGCCGAGATTTTGAGCCAACCCGTGACCAAGGTGTTCGCCCTCGGCGGCGCGCGCTCCGAATCCGACATTCTCGCCGCGCTCGCCCGTCCGGACAACTGGCGCGGGGAAATCCAGGGACGAGACCCCGCAGGCCAGCCCATCGTGATCGAGACGAGCATCACCATGCTCCGCGACGAACAGGGGCGCCCCTCCGGTCGCCTGTGCATCAGCACCGACATCACCGAGCAAAAGAATCTCGAGGAGAAATTCCTCCGCTCCCAGCGCCTGGAGAGCATCGGGATGCTGGCGGCCGGCATCGCACACGACCTCAACAACGTGCTCGCCCCAATGAGCATGGCCGTCCCGATCCTCCGCGAGCATGCGTCGCTCCCATCCGATATCCGGATGCTCAATACCCTGGAACGCTGCACGGAGCGGGGGGCGGGGCTCGCGCGCCAGATCTTCGGTTTCGCACACGGCATCAGCGGCGAACACCGCGTCGTCCAGATCAAGCATCTCGCACGCGACATTGTGAGCGTCATCACGGAGACCTTTCCCAAATCGATCGTCCTGAACGACGAGATTCCCAGCGACCTGTGGCCTGTGCTCGCGAATCCCACCCAGATCCACCAGGTGCTGCTCAATCTCTGCGTCAACGCCCGCGACGCCATGCCCGCGGGCGGCACCCTCCACCTGCGCGCCGCCAACCTGGTGCTCGATGCCCAAGCCGCCGCACTCATCGAGGGTGCCAAACCGGGGTCGTGGCTCGTGCTCGATGTGGAAGACACCGGTACCGGGATCGCACCCGAGGTTCTTCCCCACATTTGGGATCCGTTCTTCAGCACCAAGGGAGCCGGCAAGGGCACGGGCCTCGGCCTATCCACGGTGCGTGGCATCGTCGAGACCCACCGCGGCTTCGTCACGGTCGAAAGCGTGGTCGGCCGCGGCACCCTTATCCGCATCTACCTCCCTGCCGCCGAAACCAAGGAGGATCCCGACACCGCGGTCGCCCTGGCCCCCGGCCCCACAGGGCGCGATGAACTCATCCTCGTGGTCGACGACGAAGAGTCGATTCGCGACATGGTCAGCACGATTCTCACTCGAAACGGCTACCGGGTCGCGCTGGCCGATGACGGAGCGCAGGCGGCGGAGCTCTATTCGGCCCAAGCGCCGGACTTTGCCCTGGTGATCTCCGACTTCGACATGCCCAAACTCGACGGCGTCGCCTTTGGCCGCATCGTCCGCTCGATCCGCCCTGATGCGAAGATCCTGGCGATGAGTGGCCTGACGGACGACGCCCGCGTCGCGGAAATCTCGTCGAGCGGGGCTCCGACGGGCTTTTTGCGGAAGCCCTTCACCGTTGCATCCCTCCTCGACGCCATCCGCGCATTGCTTCCCGAACGCTCTGGCAGCGCCTGATCCCAAAGGCCGCGGTTTAAATCCGACCGCGTTGGTTGGGCCAACGCCCGACTTCGCAGAGGACCGTCTCACGGATCCGATTACGCAATCGCCGACGGTTCCTCTTCGGAGACTTTCCCAATCGCCGCCCGCATCGCCTGGGTGAGCTTCACCGTGTCGAAGGGCTTCTGAAGAAAAACGAGGCGATTGGCGGAATCCAGCGTGCGCTGCGGAAGATCCGTCGTGTAGCCGCTCATCAACACCACCGCAAGCGAGGGTCTCTCGGTGCGCAGCCCCATCGCGAGGTCCCAGCCCGTCACACCCTGCGGCAACACCACATCGGTGAGCAGCACGGTGATTCGGGCCTTTTCCCGTTCCCACACCTTCCGGGCCTCGAGCCCGTCCTGGGACTCCAGCACGACATACCCCACCAGGCGCAGCGAAAGCGCGGTGAAGGTCCGTACGATGGAATCGTCCTCGACCAGGAGGACGGTGCCATGGCCGTGTTCGGCCGTCTGCGCGGCCTCGCCCGATTCAATCGCGGCGCGAACGGGATTGTGGAAGGGCAGAAACACGCTGAAGCAGCTTCCCTTCCCCACCGTGCTTTCCACGTCGATCCAGCCATCGTGCAGCTTGACGATGCTGTACGCGGTCGCGAGTCCAAGACCCGATCCCTTGCCAAGGTCCTTGGTGGTAAAAAACGGCTCGAACAGGCGGCTTTTGATTGTGTCGTCCATGCCGGTACCAGAGTCGGTGATCGTCAGCCGCACAAAATCGATCGGCTGCGGATCTCCCTGCTCGCTCTCATTCGCCGTCGGCGGGCGCTCCACCAGATCGACCGCGATGGCGATGCGCCCGCCCTGCGGCATCGCGTCCCGGGCGTTGACAACCATGTTCATCACCACCTGCTCGATCATGCCCGGATCGGCCAGGATCCAGTGATGGTCGGGCTTCGCCGCAAAAACCAATTGAATGGGCTCGCCGACAAGGCGCCGAAGCATCTTCAGCAGATTTGCCAAGAGGACGTCGACATCGGTGGGCTGAAATTTCGCGGGCTGCCGGCGTCCGAAGAGCAGAAGCTGGCGGGTGAGATCGGCGGCGCGCTTGGTCGAGGCCTCGAGCAGCCCCAGCGTGGCGTGCATTTCCTGGGGCAGACGCTTGTCTGCGTGCAGGAGCCCCAATTGAAGCATGATCGCAGCAAGCACGTTGTTGAAATCGTGCGCGACGCCACCGGCCAGCTGGCCGATCGCCTCCATTTTCTGAGCCTGGCGAAGTTGAGCCTCGAGATGCCTGCGCTCCGACAGATCCCGATAGATGCCCTGAAGCACCAGTCGGCCGCCCGGCAGGTTGATGCAGCTGGCGCTGATCTCCACCGCAATGCGCCGCTGGTCGGAACAGATCACCTCCGATTCCATGATGATCTTCGCCCCTTGCCGGCCGGCCCGATCCAGGAGCTTCGAGCACTTTTCCCAGGCATCCGAGGGATGCAGGCTCGAGACGTGCATTCCGATCAGCGTCGAGCGGGGCAATCCCAGCAGGCGCTCCGCCATCGCGTTGACCTCGGAGATCCGCAGGGACTCAAACTCGGTCACGATGATCGCATCGTTGGCCTCGTCGAACAACGCGTGCAGCCGCTCGCTCTTCTCCTGGAGCGTGTGCTCGTACCGCAGACGCTCGTCGATGTCCACGTGCGTGCCCACCAGCCGCACCACACGACCAGCGGTATCCCACGCGACAGGCTTGCCGCGCGAGCCTATCCATTTGTAGGCGCCGGATTTCGTCCGCATCCGAAACTCGATCGAAAATCCCCCGCTGCCCACGAGCGATCTCCAGGGCTTGCCGCGGACCAGCTTTCTCAGGTCGTCGGCATGAATGAGACTTCGCAGACGCAGCGGCGCGATGCGAAACTCGCCGGGCTCGTATCCCAGCATCGAATACATTCTGGGACTCCAGTAGACCGCACCCGCCGAGAGGTCCCAATCCCAAAGTCCATCGTGCGCGGCTTCCATGGCCAGGCGGAGCCGCTCCTCGCTGACCCGGAGCGCGGCCTGCATGGCGCGCCGCTCCACCGCCAGCTGCCATTGCCGCAAGACCCTCTGGACAGTCCGCGGCAGGTCTCGGAGCGTCTCCGGCGATTTGACGAGGTACTCCAACGCCCCTGATTTCAGGCTCAGCACGGCAAGCGTCTCGTCGCCCTGGCCGGTCATCACGATCAGCGGCCAGGGAGTGTCCCCGCCCAGGCTCGACAGCAGATCGATGGCGCTGCCATCGGGCAGCCGGAGGTCCGACAGGATCAGGTTCGGTGTGAATCGGTCGAGATGGTCCCGCGCGGCCTTCAGCGACTCGACATGAGCGAGTTCGACCGGCTCCGGTGACGACGCGAAGGCTCGGCGAACCAGCTCGGCGTGATCGCAGCTGTCTTCGATCAGAAGAATCGAAAGCGAAACGGCGGAGCTCATGAGGCAACATCCCCACCTGCGGACGGAAGCGTGAACACGAAGGTGCTGCCTTGGCCCGGACCACCGGATTCCGCCCAAATACGGCCTCCGTGAACTTCCATGATCCGTTTCACCAACGCCAGCCCCACCCCCGCGCCGTCGATTCCGTGATCGAGTTTCCTGAACAGCTCGAAAATCGTCCTCTGGTCCTTGTCCATAAGCCCGATGCCATTGTCCACCACGCTGACGCGCACCTCGCCCTCACAGGTTTGCGCGGAAATCTCCACCCGGGGATCCGACTGGACGCCCATGAATTTCACGGCGTTTTCGACCAGGTTTTGGACGACCTCGCGCAACCGCACACGATCGCCACGCACCACCGGAAGGTCGGGAGCGACCTGGATCGCGACGCCCCGGCGCCTGATCTGCCCATCGAGAAGTCTCAGCACCTCCTCGACCAGAGGGCCGAGCGGCACTTCGTCCTTGGGCCCTATCACTCGGCCTATCCGGGACAACGCCAGGATGGCGTCCAGCAGCTCCTGCATCCGGTCGGCCGCATCGCGGACGCGGGCGAGATCGCTGGCGACATTGTCGTAGCGCCGGCCTTCGACCTCGTGCTGCATGATCTCCACAAAGCCCTTGATGGTGTGCAGCGGACCCTTCAGGTCGTGGGACACCGAAAACGTGAACTGCTCGAGTTCGAGGTTCTTGCGTTTGAGTTCGGCGATCAGGCGCCCGCGTTCGGACTCCGCCCTGCGCCGATCTCCTTGCGGATCGTCGCCACGGGTCTTGCACAGGGTGACGCACAGCAGGGGCCGACCGTCGGTGCCGGAAAGGGGCGTGCCGCAGAGTTTGACCCGGCGCTCCTCTCCCTGCGCATCAGGAAACCGGGCATCGAAATCGAAAGGGGCCGCATCGGTGAAAAATCGATCGAGGAGCGCCTGGTAGTCGGCCCTCTGCCCTTCCCCCAGAAAACCGGAAAATACGCTTCCCATGATCCCTTCCGGGGTCGCTCCAAAAAACAGCGCGGCCTCGCGGTTGAGATCGGCAATGCGTCCCTTCGGGTCGAGGGCGAGAAAGGACACCGGAGCAGCATCGAACAGCTCCAACTGCCCGATTGGCGACGGGCGGAGGCGGTTGAGAGATGATTCACCCATGGCAATCCTGCGTCTCCGAGCCTTGCCCCAGCTGAGATGCGGAGACGCGGATTTCATCGGTCACGCGCGTTCGCGACAGAGAGCAGTCCGAATGCAGGCGATACAGGCGGATCAGCTCTGACTCCTCCATCCGCCCAAGCAGCCTGCGGCGGTCGTCGGGGGGAAGATACCGCACCGAGTGAAGCGGACAGCCGGCCGGGTTGCCGCGGCCGGGACATTCAAACGACAGCCACAAAAGCATCCGCCTGGCTGCCTCGGATTCCTGAAAATAGGACTCTGAGTTCATGGCCGAACGGTGGCTTTCGACTCCAGGGTCTCCTGCAACCTTGGCGCGAGCATCGAGTGAAGGACCACGAGCAGTTGTTCGGACACGAATGGTTTCATGATAAAGGCGTTGGCCCGGATGCCACCCTCGGAGGCTGCGACCTCTTTTTCCGGCAGGCCACTCATCGCGATGACGGGCAGGGTTTCGTCGATCCGTCGAAGAGCGCGTATCAGGTCGGTGCCGTCCATCACGGGCATCATGATGTCGGTGACGAGCACCCGGACCTGCTGCCGCTGTTGGGTGTAGCAGACCAGCCCCTGGCGTCCGTCGGGAGCGAGAATCACGCGATAGCCGTGGTTTTCGAGCATGTGGCGGAGAGTTTCGCGGACGGCCTCCTCGTCGTCCACGACGAGGATCGTCTCTCCGGCGCCCATCGGGATGTCCTCACTCGCGGGGATTTCCTGCACCTCCAGGGGCGAGGGGATTGCGGGCAGATACACCTTGAAGACGGCGCCCTCGCCCACCCGGCTGCGGACCTGGATGAAACCGCCATGGCCCTTGACGATGCCATGCACGGTGGAAAGACCGAGGCCGGTCCCCACCCCGGGTTCCTTGGTGGTGAAAAACGGATCGAAGATCTTTTCGAGATTTTCGGGGGGAATCCCGATGCCGGTATCCCCAACCTCCAGGATCACGTGGGGTCCGGGTTCCGCCTCGGGATTCATCGCGGCATAATGCTCGTCGAACACGACGTTTTCAGCCGTCAGCGAAAGCGTGCCTCCGCCCCCCATCGCATCGCGGGCATTGAGGCAGAGGTTGAGGAGCACCTGATGCAGCTGGGTGGGGTCGGCCGACACAGTCCAGAGGTCCTCGGGAAGCTCCGTTTCGAGCACGATGTTTTTCGGAAACGTCTCGCGGATGATGCGGCGGATCTCGTGAAAAAGCATCCGCGGCTGAAGCTCGACGCGACGCCCGTCGAAGCCGCGGCCAAAGGTGAGCAACTGCTGCACGAGGTCGGCGCCCCGCTGCGCGCTCTGGTCCAGCATCGCGTAAAGGGAGGCGCGCTGATCCTCCGGGGGAGATTTCTTCAGGATGTGGGCGGCGAGCGAGATGGGCAGAAAGATGTTGTTGAGATCGTGCGCGACTCCCGAGGCGAGCGAGCCGATGCTCTCCATACGCTGGGCGCGAAGGAAGCGGGACTCCAGCAGACGCCGCTCAGTGATGTCGGTGCAAACGAGCAGGATCAGGACCGAGGCATCCGCTTCGGAATGCACGATCGACCAGCGCCCATCGAGCACATGTCCCTGGCGAAAGCCCCGCTCGAAGCTGAACTCCGCCTTCCATTCCCCTTCGGCCAGGACGCGCCCGACCACCGTCGCATCGCAGGTCGGCACCACCCCGTCGAACAGATCGGTCAGCCGACGCCCTCGCAACTCCGTCGCCGCGACTCCGAAGAACACTTCGGCGCTTCGGTTTGCGAAGCGGACACTTCCGGCGGCATCGACGGTGAGCACGATGTCGTCGGTCTGATCGAGCAGCGCCGCCTGTTCGCGCACCTGCATCTCGGCAAGTCTGCGGTCGGTGATGTCCCTGAGCGTGCCTGCCGCCCGCAAGGGGCCGCCCACGCCGTCGCGCGCAATCACCTGTCCCCGGTCGTAGACCCACAGCCACGTCCCATCCCCGCGCCGCACCCGGTATTCGCACTCGAAATACGGCCGCCTGCCCTGGAGATGTTCATTGAATGCCGCGGCAACCATCTCGAAGTCCTGCGGGTGGAGGTACGTCTTCCTCTCGTCGGCGGAAATGATGCGCTCGGTATCGCCATTGCCCGTCAGACGGGCCCAGTACGCATTGAACAGGATCTCGCCGGAGTGCAGGTCCCAGTCCCAGGCGGCGAGCGCCGAGCCCTCGATCACGAACGCGAGCCGGCGTTCGCTCTCCCGCAGCGCGAGCTCCGAGCGCTTGCGCAAGGTGATGTCGCTGTTCGTACCCAGGATGCGCACCTTTTCGCCAGCCGGCCCCTTCTCCACCACACGGCCCCGCGCCCGGATCCAGCGCCACGCGCCCGATTTGTCCCGGAGCCGGTATTCAATCTCAAAGTTGTCCTCGCCCGAAGCCAGGAACGCGGGGTAACGCGCGACGACCCCTGCGGCGTCCTCCGGGTGAATCCGGTCGATCCACTGGCGCGGCGTCTCGTCGAATTCGCCCGGCTGGTATCCCAGCATCGTGTAAAACCGATGCGACAGGGAGAGGCGTCCCGTCCTGAGATTGGCCTCCCAGATCCCGTCGTTCGCGATCTCGAAGGCCGTCTTGATGCGTTCCTCCCCCTCGCGCAGGGAACGCTCGTAACGTATCCGCTCCGACACGTCGTAGACGATGCAGTGGGCCAGCTGAAACCGCCCCTCGGCGTCGCCCTGGACACGGATTGCCACCTGGGCCGCAAATCCCTCCCCGTCCGCACGGACCAGATCGAACTCGAGGGTGCGTTCGCCTCCATTGCTCACCAGCGCCGCAAAACCTTGCACGAAACCCTCCCTTTGCTCGTCTCCCACGAAGTCCAGGAACGGCCGGCCGATCGCCTCGGGCCGCGTTTCCTTGAACAGCGCAAGCCAGGCGGGATTGACGTCGACGAGCACCCCGCGCCCGTCGAGCGCCTGATAGGCGACCGGCGCCTGATCGAAGAGCCCGCGAAATCGCCGGTCGCTCTCGACAAGGTTGGCCATGGTCTGGGTGCGAATCGCATCCCCCCGCATCTTGTCGAGGGCGAAGCCAATGTCCCGCGCCACCTCGCCCAACAAATCGACTTCCTTGGACGAAAACGCCCCCGCGTCACCGGAACAGACAAAGACCGCCCCAACAACGCGCCCGTCCTCTCTGAGAGGAAAGGCCGCGAGGGAACCCATCCCGTGCCGGGCCGCCACGGCTCCCCAGGGCTGGGCCGTGGGATCGTCCCCGGGGTTCATGCAGACGACGATCGCCCCCTCCCTAAACGCCCTTCTGGCGAGCATCTCGTCGGCAGGCGCCGGCAAGGATTGCAGTTCGGCAAACATCGGCTCCGCTCCCGACGCGTGGACTTTGATCAGCCGGTTCTCCGTGGAGCGAAAACGCCCCGCCCAGGCCGCGACGAACCGACCGTGTTCGGTAAGCGCAACACACACGTTGCGAAGCAGGTCCTCGCGCTTGGCCGACCGCACGATCGACTGGTTGATCTGGCTCACCATCGAGTACATCCGCGAGTAGCGGACCACCTCCGCTTCACGCTCCTTCAACGCCGTGATGTCCGTGGAAAGTGTCGCGATGCGATCTTCCACCTCCGACGCATAGGCAGAAACCTGGTACCAGCGTCCGCTCGCAGGCGAATGCACCTCGATCGTCCGCGGTCGACGGTCACGGAGCAATCCGTCCGCCTCCTCACCATACTCCCGAGACGGATTTTCCACAAATTCCGAAAGCAGGGCGCCGACCGCCGCCTGGAGGGTGATTTTGGAAGCGGCCAGGAAGGCCGGATTGACGTCCACGATCATGAAGTCGGCGATCGCCCCCTGTTCATCGCGCACCACCTGGACGGTCACCACGATCTCGGTCATGCTGGTCTGCAGGCGCAGCAGACTGCCGGCGGAGTTCTGGTATTCGTTCCACGCGATCGAGATCATCAGCGCCGTCGCCGTTGATACGACGAGAAAGACCTGAAGGTGTGCGATCATTCCCGGCGTGAACACGTCGATGTGATTGGGCACGACGGTGGCCAGGGCGAAAAGCGTCAGCGAAATCAAGGCGCTGACCAGGGCAACGCCGCGGGCCTGAAGGCGCATCGCCGCCCACACGAAGAGTGGGGCGAGCAGAAACCTGACTTCGCCCCCCACCGACCCCGTCAGGCCGAACACGAGCCAGGTGTCGGCCAAAGCGACGGCCAGCAACAGCGCGACCTCGGTCCGCCTTGCCGCGATCGTCTCGGTCGCCCACCGCCTCCATTCCGCGGCCGCACCCATGGCGAGCGGAAGAAAGATGAGGATCGCGAGCACGTCGCGACACCACAGATCCAGCCAATATGCCAGATATTCGGACGGAACCGAGTTGCCCGCGCAGCCGATCACGACGAGGGCAGCGCCGACGGCAGGGCCCGGAAGCGCGCAGACCGCAAGCAGTCCAATCGCGCCGCCCGCCTCATCCGCCGAATGGCTCCGCACCCACAGCGTGGTTCCCCAGACCGAGATAAGCGCCTCTAACACGACACCGAGAGAACCGACGGCGGCAAACCCGGAGGAGGCTCCCGAGCGAAGGGCGAGCCCGAAGCTCAACGCAGCAGCAAAAGCCAGGTAGCCGGCCCAGTGCCTCCTGGGAGCGGCCAAAAGCACGACGATCAATAGCCCGGCCGGCAACCACAGGGGGGCGCGCGGAGCGAGCGCCGGCCGGATCATTTCACTGACAAGCGCCGCCGCCGTGTACACCACACAGAAAGCCGCCCACCGCACATGCGCCGGCCCGTCGAGCAAGGGCAGCGAAAATCCGCATACCGCCCGTCCCGAGGCGGGCTTCGGCTGGGCTGGCTGGCTTTTGCTGATGTTCATTCCCGGAGATTCCCGAGCACCTCCGTATTTTCCGACCCGGCGGGCTCGCGGCGTAGTTTGGAAATCAAGGCCCGCATCGCGACTGGTTTGATTAGGTAATCGTCCGCACCTGCGGCAAGGCAGCGGTCTCGATCCTCGTCCATCGCGAGGACGGTCAGACAAATGATAGGTATGCCCGCCGTCAAGGGATCCCCTTTAAGGGCACGGGTGGCGTCGATGCCGTTCATCTCCGGCATCTGGACATCCATGAGAACGACGTCGGGCCGCATGCTCCTGGCGCACTCCACCGCCTCTCGCCCGTTTCCAACCACCGTCACCGATGCGCCCGAAATCTGGAGTCGCAGTTCGAGGATGCGTGCGTTGGTGGCATCGTCCTCGGCGATCAGGATGCGAAGCCCCGCCAGCGAAACGCTTTGAGCAAGCCCGCCTCCGTCGTCTCCGACCGATATTGCCGGCGACGGGATCGGACGATCGGGGATGATCACGGTGAAGGAACTGCCCATGCCGGGTTCGCTCTGCGCCGTGAGCGCCCCTCCCTGGAGCACCGCCAGCCTCCGCGCCATCGGCAACCCAAGTCCTGCCCCGCCCCGGTATCCAGAAAGCGCCGACCCGCCTTTCTCCATGGGTTCGAAGATCGCGGCGAGTTTTGCCCGGCTGATGCCGAAGCCGGTATCCGAGACCGTAAACCGCACTCCCGCGACGCCCTCCGCCTGCGCAACCACGAGCGCGATGCTGCCGCCAGATGGCGTGAATTTGACGGCGTTGCCCAGCAGGTTGATCAGGACCTGACGGAGCCTCCGCGCGTCGGCCCACATTTTCGCCGGACCCTGGGTGCACTCGAGAATCGTATTCACTCCTTTCCGGGCGGCAGAAATCGCCACGAACCGCATGCACGCCTCGCACAGCCCGCGAACGTCGATCTCGGCGCACTTCAACTCTACCCGTCCGGACTCCAGCTTCGCCATGTCGAGGATGTCGTTGATCAGCTCGAGCAGGTGCCGGCTGCTCTCATCGATCGACTCCAGACTCTCCCGCTGCGATGCATTGACCGGCCCAAAGGCCTCGTCGCGCAACAAATCCACCATGCCGACGATCGAAGTGAGCGGGGTGCGAAGCTCGCAGCTCATGTTCGCGAGAAACTCGCTCTTGCTGCGCTCCGCCTCCTCGGCCCAGTGCGCAAGTTCTTCCGCCCGGATCATCGCCGCACCGAGGCGTCGGTTGACCGCGCCAAGACGTCGGGTCGAGACAGCCAGCTTCCTCTCCGTCTGACGCCTCTGCGAGATGTCCCGCACCATCACGAGGTTCGAGAGGGTCCCTTCAAAAGTAATCACCGTGCCGCTGACCTCCACCTCCAGGCGCTGCCCATCCCGGCGCAACAGGGCCGTCTCATAAAGATAGGGAGCGTCTCCTCCTGCCATGCGCCGGGCGTAGATTCCCCTCATCTCCGCACGGCTCTCCGGATGGACGAACTGCAGAAACGGTTGACCCTTCACCTCGGATTCCGTGCAGCCAATCAGCACCAGCAGGCGTGGATTGATCATCACGATGCGTTCATCCTGCAGCAGCACGATCCCGTCGCTCGCACGCGACACGAGGGTGCCGTAAAGCGATTCGCGCTCCTCAAGCGTACGCAGGTGGTCGGCGACTTCCTTTTTCAGGGCACCGCGGATCCGACGATCCCGCACCAGGACCAATGCCCCCAGCGCGAGAAGGCCCACCAAAACGGTCGTTTCGCAGGACGCAGGCCCCACAATGCTGGATATCAGGTCTGTCATAGGCGTGGTTCGGATTGGCTGACCGAGTGCGTCGACCGTGATTCAATTCGCGGGCACTCCAGGGGCCGGTCACCCAGCCACGGCCAAACGGCGCGGCTTCCGAATCGCCGTTCGGCGTATCCTCCCAACACTACAGGACAGATTCATGGAGATTAGAGAGCCACCCCTGCCGACAGGCGCAGCCATTTCATTCTATCGTATCAGACCATTTCCCCTGACTAAGGATTTTCCTATTTCTCCCGAGTCATTTTCCCGGGTTTTCCCCAGAGACCCGGCAGGCAGCGAATTGGGCGCTGAAGACGCAGCACAATTAACAATTGCCAATGAATGGCTTATCCTCACGCGAAGCTCCGCCGTCCGAACGTCTCGGTTCTGCCCACTCATCCGGGCAAGTCTTGCACGAATCCCACGTCTGCCGGTTCCGCCCCCTCCGGCTTTCCATCTGACAAGCGCTCATCGCAGCCGCCGTGCCCATTCGGATCGCCAACGAGGCTGCGACGCAACGCAGGCGCCGCAGCCAAAGACTTCCCGAGTTTCAACGCCCTTGCATAAAGGGCTGGTTCCCCAGCCACGAGCTGAGTTCGTCGGCCATCGCCTGGTCGTCTTTCACACGCGGATGCGTCTCTGTCCAGTGGGTGAAGACAAAGTGCGCCACGTCACGGTCGCCTGCCTCGAGTTTCGTCACAGCCGCCATCCAGGCTTTGCGCAGGACTTCACTCTTCGCGCCTCCAAACATGCCTCCGCGCAGCAGCACGATTTCCGCCTTCGGATACGCCGCACGTATCGATTGGACCAGTGCGACGTAGCCCGCGGTGAAACCAGGCGGGAACGGCTCGTGGTGCACCGAGGTGAACGAGTTGTCGTTTTCACCGAAATTCACGAAAACGACATCCGGCTGCCACGACGTGAGGTCCGCCTTTGGCGCACCCACCCGGGGATAGACGCGGTCCCAAACCTGCCCCGCGAGCATCGGCACATAACCCGCGCATATGCCCATGCCGCTCACGGCGATGCAGCGGTAGTCCGCGTGAAAGGCCGCTGCCGTCAACGCTCCGTAGCTGAGCGCGTTGTCATGCGTAAGCCGGTCGTCCCACTGGTCGGCGGGACCGTCCTCGTTGCAGGCTCCCACCGTGATCGAATCGCCGATGAATTCCATCTTCATGCGATAGGTCGGCCTTTGCGCCGCCCATAGCGCCGCACCATGCGCGACCTGGATGCCCTTGAAGGCCACCGTGCCCGCCGTCGCCTCGCTGCGCTTGAAGAGCATCAGCCGGTGCCTCCCCGGACCCAGCGGAAGCGTCAGTTCGTAGCAGTGTTGCGAGGGATCGCGGAGCGCGAGGACGTGGCTCATCCCGTCCACGTGCACATCGAAGAAACACTGGTCCTGCAGGTGGTCGAATAGCAGCGCGATGCGGCTGCCCTCGAAATCGATCCAGATTCGGCTGCCTTCCCAGATCGCCACCGGCGCCGCAGGCTTCGCGGTGTCGAAGCGTCCCTCGTACAGGAACCGGCTGTCCGACGCAGGCACCGTCGTCAGTCCGACGTCCGCCGAAGGCGAGGATTTGAAATATTGGCCATGGTCCGTGAGCGTCGGTTCGGCATGGATGGCCACCAATGCGAGGGCATAATATGCGGCGGCACCGCGGAGGAATCGGGAGAGCATGGGATCGATCATAAAGGGACCCAAACCCTGCCCAGCACGGGCCGGGTCCGTCAACGTCAAGCTTGCCCGCACCACTCGGGGATTGCACCCGCCGCGTGTGACGGAAAATGTGGCGGCACCCATTCCTCCACGATCATGCGCATTCTATTCATTGGCGGCACCGGCATCATCAGCACCGCCTGCACCCAGCTCGCCATCGCGCGCGGCCACTCGGTCACGCTCTGCAACCGTTCCCGCCACATCCCCATCCAGGGCGCCGCCCAGATCACGGTCGACATCAACGATCCTGTCGAATCCGAGCGCCTGCTCTCCGGCCACACCTGGGACGCCGTCGTCGATTTTCTCGTATTCACCCCGGTCGAACTCGAACGGCGCATCGCTTTGTTCCGGGGCCGCACGGCCCAGTACATTTTCATCAGCTCCGCCAGCGCCTACCAGAAGCCGCTCAGTCACTACCTGATTACCGAATCCACGCCGCTCGCGAATCCACATTGGGACTACTCCCGCAACAAGATCGCCTGCGAGGAACGCCTGCTGCGCGCCCTGCGCGAGGAGTCCTTCCCAATGACGATCGTGCGGCCGTCGTTCACGTTCGGCGACACCGTCATTCCTCTCGCCGTCAACAGCTGGCTCAAAAGCTACACGGCTATCGACCGCATGCGCCGCGGCCTGCCGGTCATCGTCCCGGGCGACGGTCTTTCGCTTTGGACCATGACCCATAATTCCGATTTCGCCAAGGGCCTGGTCGGCCTGTGCGGCCACCGCGGAGCCATCGGACAGTCCTTTCATATCACGTCCGACGAGGTGCTCACCTGGGACCAGATCTACCAGCAGACGGCCGAGGCTGCAGGAGTCTCCCATCCGAAGCTGGTGCACATCGCGACGGACTTTCTCTGCGCTTGCGACCCCGGCTTCACGGGCGGCCTGCTCGGCGACAAGTCGCACTCCGCCGTGTTCGACAACACGAAAATCAAACGTTTTGTGCCCGACTACGTCGCCACCACCCGCTACCGCGACGGCATCGCCCGGACGATCGCCTGGTACGACGCCGATCCGGCGTGCCGCCATATCGACGAAGCCGCAAACCTGACCTGGGACCGTATCCTGTCCGCCTACGACCACGGCCTGCGCGCGGCGGCCTCCGAGTTTCGTCACAAAAGCTGAACGGCGTTCGGGAGCCTCCGAACGGGACGGCGTTCCGTCATCGCCCGGGACTTCGTTTTCCGACTCGTGTCTGCACCTGCGATCCCGCAAATATGCGGCGATCCCTCCCTGCCCGGATGGCGAAATGGTAGACGCACGAGACTTAAAATCTTGTTTCCGTAAGGAAGTGTGGGTTCGAGTCCCACTCCGGGCACCAGGCTTCGTCGTAGCTTCGCTACGGACTACGCCTGGCTGCGCCGCTCCGAAGACAATCCGGATAAAGGTGAATCACAGCGCAGAAGCCTGCCGGGCGTAGTCGTCGCCACCGGCGACACGAAGCCCGGCTCTTCGTTCCGATTGCCATTCGGTCAATTCATCTGCGCAATCCACGACAGATCCATGGCTGGCCGCATCACACAAGCAGAGGTCGCCCGTCGCGCCGGGGTGCACGTCACCACGGTTTCCCTCGCGCTGAGAAACCACCCCAGTCTTCCCGCCAGCACGCGCGAGCGCATCCAGTCGCTCGCCGACGAAATGGGCTACCGTCCCGATCCGATGCTGCGCGCGTTGATCGCGTACCGGCACAAGGAGAAGCCCGCCAACGCAGCCACCACCCTCGCGTACCTCACTCACTGGGGCTCGCGCTGGGGCTGGAAGGCGTCACCCGCCCACGCCGATTTCTACTCCGGTGCCGCAGCGCGGGCTGCACAGCTCGGCTACCGTCTCGAACACTTCTGGCTCGGCGAACGCGCGACCACGCCTCGCAGCCTCAGCCACTCGCTCGCCGCCCGCGGCATCGCAGGCCTCATCGTCGCCTCCCATCGCTGGGAAAACGATGCCGAGCTGCAGATGGACTGGAAACGATTCTGCGCTGTCAAAATCGACTTCTTCCCCCACTCGCCCCATCTGCACACGGTCACCAACGACCAGCGGGCCATCATCCGGCTCGCCCTGCAGCGGGTCGCCGCCGCTGGCTACCGCCGCATCGGCTTTGTCATGCCGCGATGGTGGGACCGCTTCGTCGACCAGGCCTGGTCCGCAGGTTTCCTCGCCGAACAACAGAATCTGCCCGAAGGCGACCGAGTCCCCATCCTCGCCTATGCGTCCGCACGGCCCGAGCCGTCGGCAAGCGGCGGACACACGCCCGTCCCGGCCCGTGAACTCAAGGCGTGGCTCGACCGCCACCGCCCCGAGGCCCTCATCAGCTGGGCCCCCTTCGTGCGTCCCCGGCTCGCCGATCTGGGCCTGCGGATCCCTCGCGATCTCGCCTACGTGGACATCTTTCGCACCGACGGCGATTCCGAGGCCGCAGGCATCCGCCAGAACTGTCGACGCGTCGGCGAACTCGCCGTGGAGCTGCTGGCCGGCCAGCTGACGCAGTACTCGTTCGGCGTGCCCGAATTCCCGACCTCCACCCTCGTGGGTGGAACCTGGTTCGACGGCCCTTCCTTGCCCCCTCGCACGGCCGTCTGAGTTTTCGTCGCCACGCTTCGATCCCCCGTCCGATCTATAGGAAGACTGACGAGGTGCTTGCTGCACACTGCGCCCACGCGCGACCTTGCCCGCTTCGTAGTTCACCCGCCCCATGCGCCCTCTCCCTCCCCTGTTGTTCCTCGCCATGATTCTGGCTCCCCTGGCCCGCGCCGACGTCCAGGTTTCCATCGACACCACGTCGTATGTGCGGCCTCTCAGCAGCCAGCATTTCGGCCTCAATACGGCCATCTGGGATCACACCCTCTCCCAGGACGCCGCGGATTTCCAGGACCTCGGCACGCTGACCCTTCGCTTCCCCGGCGGCTCCCTCTCCGACGCCTACCACTGGCAGACCAACATGACCCAGGACCAGAGCTGGAACGGTCCCTGGTTTTCCGACTACTTGGAGTTCGGCAAGCTCGTCCAGGCGCTCCACGCCCGGGCCATGATCACGGTCAACTACGGCAGCGGCACCCCCGAGGAGGCCGCCGCCTGGGTCGACGCGGCAAACAACCAAGATGGGTTCGGCTTCAAGTACTGGGAGGTCGGCAACGAATGCTACGGGAGCTGGGAGGAAGACAAGCAGTCCACCCCCCACGACCCGGTCGTCTACGCCACCCGCTTCGCCGACTACTACGCGAAGATGAAGGCCGTCGATCCCACGATCCGGATCGGCGCCGTCATCGCCGCGCGCAGCTCGTACTACACGATGACGCCCCTCGACGACTCATATAGGGGCTCCCACACCGTCGTCGATCCCCGCACCAACGTCTCCCACAGCGGTTGGACCCCCGTGATGCTCACGACCCTCAAGTCCCTCGGCGTCACCCCCGATTTCGTCATCTTCCACCGCTACCTGCTCACCCCGGGCCAGGAGACCGACACCGATCTGCTCAACTCCTCCGCGACCTGGGTCAATGACGCCACCGAGATCCGCCAGGAACTCACCGACTACCTCGGCGCCGCCGGCGCCAATGTCGAGATGATCACGACCGAGAACAATTCCGTGTCCTACGGCGCGGGCAAGCAGACTGCCAGTCTCGTCACCGCCCTTTTCTGCGCCGACAGCTTCGGCAGCATGATCCAGACCCAGTTCAATGGTGACTACTGGTGGGAGTACCTGAACGGCAACAGCACCACCGGCAACAACAGCCCCTCATTGTACGGCTGGCGCAACTACGGTGCCGACGCCATCATCACCCCGGTCAACAACGTCAACCAGAAGCTCCCCGCCTACTACGCGATCAAGATGATTTCGAAGTTCGCCCGGCCCAGCGACGAGGTCGTCAGTGCCTCCAGCGACAACCCCCTCCTGTCCTGCTACTCCGTGCGACGCACCGACGGCTCCCTCGGCATCCTCGTCGTCAACAAGAGTCCGGACACCACCGAGACGGCCGATTTCTCGATCGCGCACTTCAACCCGGGCGCGACCGCGACGACGTATACGTATGGGATTCCCCAGGACAACGCGGCGCGCGACGGGACAGGGAACACCGACATCGCCTCCGGCGTCATGGCGATTCCCGGAACGGCCTTCTCCGCGTCCTTCGCCCCCTATTCGATCAACGTCATCGTGATTCCGCCCGCGGTCGCCCCCTCCAGCAGCTCGATCCTGTATTCCCTCTCGGCCCGGGGCTATGTGGGCAGTTCCACCGACACGAATCCCTCGCTGACGATCGGCTTCTCCGTATCCGGCGGCGCCAAGACGCTGCTCCTGCGCGGCGTCGGCCCCACGCTCGCGAACCTGCACGTCGCCGGCTCGCTCGCGGACCCTACACTGACCGTCTACAACATCGCGCCCAACGGCACTCCGACCCAGGCGGGTGGAAATGACAATTGGGGCGGCACCCAGGCGCTTCAGAACCTTTTCAGCACGACCGGCGATTTCGCCCTGCCCGCCAACTCCAAGGATGCCGCCATGCAGTTCGCCGCTCCCGGCGGCCTAGGAACCGCGGAAATCACCAGCGTCGACGGCACGCCCGGCGTGGCCCTCGGCGAGATCTACTCGGCCGATACCACCCAAGCCTCGCGCCTGATCGGCCTGTCTGCCCGCGCCATCGTGGGCACCGGTGACAACGTCCTCGTCGGCGGCTTCGTCATCACCGGCTCGGCTCCCATGAAGGTCCTCATCCGCGGCATCGGACCGACGCTCGCAAACCTGGGCATCAAAACCCCGCTCGGCGACCCCACACTCACGCTGTACGATGCGAAGGGAAACATCATCAGTGCGAACGACGACTGGGGCGGCTCCCAGGCCTTGGTCGACGCCTTTACAAAGACCGGCGATTTCGCGCTGGATCCCCTGTCCAAGGACGCCGCGATCCTCATCACCCTTCCACCGGGCCTCTACACCGCCCAGGTGTCCCCCGCCGGCGGCACCGCCCAGGTCCCCGCCGCAGGCTCGCCGTCCGGCGTCGCCCTCGTCGAGATCTACCAGGTGCCATGAGGCAGAGGTCGGAAGTCGGATTTCGGACGTCGGAGGGGGTTGTCTGCCGGCGGCCGAGGACGGCCGGATGAAACTTGGCTTCGGATCTGGGTACTCTGCCCCCTGATCTCTCACTTCAAACTTCTGTCCTGGCCTCTGCCATCAGGCCTCACACGTCCGCATTCTCCAGCCCGCCAAAGAAGCGCTGGTAGACGATCAGGTATCCAAGCTGGAACATAGCCGCCGCTAGGAAGGGCGCGGTGAGCCAGCCGTAGTGGAGCATCACGCCCGCAATCGCCGGACCGATCGCACGAGGCACCTGGATCGAGACGTTGTTCACCGTCGCCGCCAAGCCCTGGCGATGCTGGCGCGTCAACCCCATCGTCAACGCCTGCCTTACCCCGATGGTCCCCTGATTGAACGCGGCTCGCACCGCCCATAACACGGCCGCCAATCCAAAGACCGGCATGAAGGGCGTCAGCACCATCAGAACCAGGCCCACGCCGCGCATGACCACCACCGTGCGCACCACGCCGAACCGAGGAGCGATCCGTGCAGCAACCAGCCCTCCAAGGGCCGCCAGCACAAAGCCGGCGCCAATCGCGATGCCAATCGTCCCCGGACCGTGCCCAAACCGCCTGAGAAACCAATACGCCATCAGAGGCGCCACCATGCCGATGCCAAAACCGTTGAGCATGTTCGCCAAGGCTAGTCTCACCAAATGCCGGTTCTCCGCCCGGTTCGTCTCCGATGCCGCGTCCCGCTGCGCGGTCGAGCCCTCCGCGCCCGTCTTCGGCGTCTCAGGCGCCTTCCGACGTTTTTCGTCCGGCGCCCGGACAAACATCACCAGTCCGACGATCGAGCCCAACAAGGGCAGCACAAACAAGGGCCGGTACGCCAGCGCTCCCGGCAGGGCGTGACCCCATACCGCAGGGAGTCCCGCCAACAGCGCCCCGACCGCCATGCCCGCAAACCCTAGCACCGAATTCAGGCTGAACACCCGCGCCCGCTGCGACTGCGGCAGATTTTGCGCCAACCATGCTTGTTCAAGCGGACCAAAGGGTCCCGCCGCACCATTCGCACCGCGCCCAAATCCCCCCATGACCGCCCCCAGCGTCAAAACCCAGCCCGCTCCGCTGCACAACGCCAGCAACGCGCTGATCATCGAAAGTCCCTCGTACGCGAGCAGGAAGGGTTTCCGTCCAAGCCGGTCGCTCGCCGGACCTATGAGCACCGTCAGAATCACTCCAAACAGGAGCGCGGCCGACAACAGCACGCCGATCATCGCCGCACTCCAGCCCAGCGCATGCAGATAAAGCGTGAATCCCACCACCAGCGCCCCTTGCCCGATGCTCCGCGCAAAACGGGCGGCCATGACGAGCTTGACGGCGGCCGGCCAGGCGTCGGCAGATGATTGGTCTGGAGATTTCGCGAGTCTCATGTGCGGCGAAGGATGCGAGACGTCCGCAACGCCCCCCCGGTTTCCTGTCCGCACCCCACGAACGCCACTCGTGCGACCGAACCGACTTCCCTGTCACAACTTACCCAGTACACCCAGGTCCCGTGGCAAAATTGCCCCCGAGCCCCCACCACGCCGCGCACTCTTGCCGCAAACCGGGATCGTGGCCCGAGGGCGAGGGGCGCCGTGTCGCCGTTTCCGAGTATCTCATTTCTCCGCATGGATCCAAGCCACCACAGCGCCCACCCCGCATCAACGAAAGACTCGAACCGCCTCCCAAGGCGAGGGGCGTTGACGCTGCTCGCGGAGGGACGGATGATTCGCGCATGGCTCGCGTACACACCGGAGGCGGAGATTTGCCACGCATGTGGAAGGACGAGACACTGGGGCCCGGCCTGAAGCGGGTCCTGTTGCGCTGTCTGGTCCTCGCCGACAAGGCCGTCGCCACCGATCTGCGCGCAGCACGAGTCCGGATCAAACGCGCCCGCGCCGTACTCCGGATGGCCGAAGCTTTGGGCGCCCCCTGGGCCGCGACGGCGCGCCGGGATCTTGCGCGCCTTGCTCGAAACCTCGGCGCAACCAGAAATCACCGGGTCGTCGTCGATCTGGCCGGCGCCTGCGTTCCCGCCCTGAAGGGGAAAGCCCGCCTGTGCGCACTGGCCTTGATCGAGACTCCCTGCCCCTCTCCCAATCTCGCCGAATGGACACGGGCCCTCGCCCGACACCGGGCTTCCCTCGCATCGAAACCCTGGCCGACGCCGAAGCGGGATCAGCTGGACGCGGTCCTCGACGCCTCGCTCCGCCAGGCCCGCAGACAGGCGCGCCACGCCGCCAAGGGTGATTCGTTTCACACTTGGCGAACTTCCGTGATCACGCTCCGCGAGCAGCTCAATGTCGTCGATGTGCGGCTGACCCGGAAGGCCCGGACCGCACGGACGCACCTCCACCGCGTGGCCCGCATCCTCGGTGACGCGGGGGACTGGCAGACGCTGATCGACGCGCTGTCGAACCGACACCTGCCCGCAGCCTGCACGGGAGGCCGCCGGCGTCTGATCAAACACGCCCGGCGGCGCCAGCGCGACTGCCTCAGGAAAGCCCTGGGGTTTTGGAAGCGCCTTCCCGACTTTCAACGCTAGACCGCGGGTTCGCGCTGCCAGCCGCGCCGCCCCCACCCCAGCCACAGCACGAGCAGCGAACCCGTCGCGAGAAGCACCGCACTGTATCCGAAAGCCACCGACACTCCGAACGAGTTCCACAGCGCCCCGACCGCAATGCTCGAAACGAAGTCGCCCAGCCCCTACACGCTCGCAAGCACCCCAAAGGCCATCCCGTGCTGCTCCTCCGGCACCAGTTCCGCGCAGAGCGAATCCTCGAGCGTCTCCTCGATCGCCACATAGGTCCCCCCGACCACGAACACGCCCGCCAGCATCCAAAGTCCCGCCGGTAGTACTGCGATCGCCAGCACCATCGCCGCGGCAAGGCCATTGCCAAACGCCAGCAGGCGAGGTTTGTTCCAGCGATCCGCCAGCCAATGCGAACCCCGCGTAGGCCACGTTGTGAGCCACCTAAAACCCCACCGCCACACTCGCCGCGCGGACCGCACCGAGTACGGGCGTGAGCTCCTGGACGGCCAGCAGGATCAGCAGCGTGTGCGCAAAATCACCGGCACCAAACAATCCCACCGCCACAAAAAACCTGCGAAAGCGCGGCGGCAGCCGCTTGAACCCTCCGCGAAACGAAACCCGCGAGACACGAATCCGCTCCCGCTCCTTCACCAGGAATGCCCGGCACGCCACCGCCGCAAATCCCGGCACGAGCGTCCAGAAAAAGAGCCGCGGATAATCCAGCTCCACCCCCTTGAGCAACACGAAGGCCGTCGCAGGCCCAAGGATCGCCCCGCAGGTGTCCAGCATCCGCTCAAAACCGAACGCGCGCCCATAGGTCTCGGGAGTGACCGCCGCGGCGAGCATCGCCATGCGCACAGGAGTGCGGACGCCACGCCCCAGCCAGGCACCCGCCCTCGACGCCAGCACCTGCCACGCCGCCGCGACCCCATCGTCGCCAGAAAGGCAGGCATCGCGCTCGTGGCGATCTCGTGGGACCAGTCGCTGAACAACGACGCGAGGCCAATCCCAGCACGGTGGACGATAACCAGCGCCGGCGCCGGCGGGAGTCGTGTGCAGCCTCCATGGGCCGAGCTTCGGGGGACCTGCGCCCCGGGCAAGGCGGAAGCGCGAACGCCTGTGCGTCAACTCACCCCATTCGCCATCTCGAGCTGCGATAAGTGGATCAGCGCCGGTCTCCCCGGGACTATGCCCAGCGGATCCGCCAGACGGCTGCACTGCGGAACCAAAAGCGCAAAATGTCGCGGATCCTGCGCCCGCCCTTCCAGGAACGTGAGATTTTCAGGACCCTTGGCGACAATCAGATCGAACGTGTCCAGCCAGGCATCGAGAGGGCAATCGGCGACACACGACACGTGAACCGTGGTGTACCGCGTGTGCTCGGCCAGCTTCGCGCGTGAACCCAGACCCGCGTCGATCGCGTCGGCAATCTGCGCATCCTGCCAGAACGGCTCGCGTCGAACGAGCACGGTCACCGCAGTGTGCGATAACCGTTCGATCAGCAGGGTATCCCACAGGATCTCCCCCACGTTGTCCGCCATGAACAGGACTTTGGTGGCGGACTCGCTTGCGGCGCGCAGCGCCTCGATCTCTGCCCCGGGAACGGTGTCGCCGGTCGCGAGCTTCCACGCATGGCGCACCGATTTGGCCACTCCCCTCACCGATCGTGCCTCCCCCAGGGCATTGCCCGCAAGGGAGATTTGGACGGCCGTGGCAAATGGATCCTGCGACTCCTCCACCCGCGAACGCAGCAGCGACATGACGCTCCATGCCGCAGTCCTCAGCCGGGTTTTCAGACTACGACACGGGTCCACATCGCCCGTGCTACCACCGACCGACCTATAGATCTCGCTCGCAAGCACCCCGGTGGGTGTGAGGGGATCGACCATCGCCAGCATGTACAGCGACGCCTCGACCGCCGCACGGCGCGCCGGATCGGGACACTTTGACAGCCCGGCCTGGTCCACTGCCATGCGACAGAGACAGGGAAGGCATTCGAGCGGGGCAACGATCATGAGAAAGTTATTAGCATATGCCCATTTTTATGGCGAGCAAGGTTGAAAACCATGGCAAGACGGCTTTCCTTGATGCCCCCCCTGCCTTCGCCTTCGAATTTTCAAATCCATGGCACGTCCCACCTGTCCGCGTCGCATCTCCCACGAGGCTCCCAGTACTTATTTCAAACCAGCCGGCATTCCGTTGTATGAACTCAACGAAATAGAACTGGCCGCGGACGAACTCGAGTCGCTGCGTCTCGCGGATGAAGAGGGGCTGTATCGCGTCGAGGCCGCGAAGAAGATGGGAGTCTCGCGGCAGACCTTCGATCGCATCCTGAAACGGGCGCATCAAAAGGTGGCACACGCGCTGGTCCGCGGACACGCCCTGCGCATCGCGCGGCCACTGCCTGTGGAAAGTCGCCGGCGCCCGACTCTCGCGGTTCAGTAGCTGGTCTTGTCCAGCTTCACTTTCCCGCGGAATATCCAGTACACGCTCGCCGTGTACGCGATCACCACCGGCACGCCGATCAGCGCGATCGTCAGCATGATCCCCAGGGTCTTCTGGGAGGACGATGCATTGAAGGCCGTTAGGCTGAGTTCCGGATTGGGATTGCTGAACACCAAGTTCGGGAAAGAGCCGATGCCAAAGATCACCATGAGGCCAAACATCGCCGCGCAGGAGGAGAGGAAGGCGTAAAACTCCTTCCCCACGTTGATCTCCCGGGGAATGTTGGCGATGGCGAGCACGACCGCCACAGCGACGACGAAGAACCACGGCTCGCTGCGGAAGGCAGCCGTCACATGAGGCACGTACAAGAGCGTCGCGAGGGTGACGATCACGTAGCACAGAATGAACGCGATGATCAGCGGGTTGACCCAACGCCGGACGCGGGCCTGGATCTCCCCTTCGGTCTTGAGAAGGAGATAGATCGAACCGTGCATCGCGAAGAGCGCCACCGTGGTGACGCCCATCATCAACGCGTAGGGATGGAGCATGCCGAGGAAGGACCCCGCAAATTCTCCGCGGGCGTCGAGGGGAATGCCCCAGGCGATATTCCCCATCGCCACGCCAATCAACAAAGCCGATACGCCGCTTCCCAGCGCAAATCCGCCATCCCAGAAGGCTCGCCAGCGCGGTGACGGATGTTTGCTGCGGAATTCAATGGCGACCGCCCGAAAGATCAGCGCGCAGAGCAGCGCCATGAACGCCAGATAGAAGCCCGAAAACACCGTCGCATACACGGCGGGGAAAGCGGCGAAGAGAGCGCCGCCCCCTGTGACGAGCCACACTTCGTTGCCGTCCCAAACCGGGCCAATCGCGTTAATGAAGACGCGGCGGTCCTCGTCCTTCTTCGCCGCGAAGAGATGGATTACTCCCACCCCCAAGTCGAAGCCGTCGAGGATCACGTAGCCGGTGAACAGCACGCCGACCAGGCAGAACCAGACCGTGTTGAGATCAAGGGATCCGTAGTTCATTTGGCACCTTTCGACTTGAGTCCAAACCCCAGCGCCCACTTTCCGGCCGGATTCAGGTCGGAGTCGTCAGGCCCATGCTGGATCTTGTCATTGAGAAGGAAGACGAACACGGCAAAGAGCAGCATGTAGACCAGCGAGAACATGACCATCGAGGCAACGACCTCATTTGCGGTCACGACTGCGGAGAGTGCTGCGGATGTTTTGAGCAGATGGTACACGATCCAAGGCTGCCGCCCAACCTCGGCGGCCCACCAGCCCGCCTGATTGGCGATCTGGGGTCCGAGCACGGCGAAGGTCATCAACCACAGGAGCACCCGGGAGCGTTCGAGCGAACCTCTCCACAGCGCCCAGACAGCCCAGAGCGCGAGCCCGATCATGGTGAAGCCTACGGCCACCATGAGATGGAAGAGCTGGAAGGTGAAGTTCACCGGCGGCCGATCGGCCGGCGCCGTCTCGTTCAGGCCGGTCACTTTTGCCGACGTCTTTCCATGGGCCAGCCAACTGAGCAGACCGGGAATCGCATAACCGTGGGTCTTCTCGTTTTTCGCATCCACCCAGCCGAACAGAGTGAGCGGAGCATGCGTCCGCGTCACATACAGGCCCTCAAACGCGGCGAGCTTCTCGGGCTGGTTCTTCGCAACGCCCTCGGCGCTCTTGTGCCCGGTGAGCAGCGTCAGGAGCGAGGCGAACAGCGCGAACGCCAGGCCGATTCGCACCGAAGCCAGCGCAAATTCGCGGTGCCTCCTGCGAAGCAGATACCAGGCGCCAACGCTCACCATCAGCCAGGCCCCGGCCTGCCAGGCCCCGCTCAGCGTGTGGCTGAGCCGCTGCATCGACGACGGGTTGAACACCATCGCCCAGAAGTCCGTGACCTCCGCCCGCGCATTCAGACCCGTGCCCACGATATGAAAACCGGCCGGCGTCTGCATCCAGGAATTGGCGACAACAATCCACACCGCGCTGAAATGCGCTCCGAGCGCCACCATGCACGTCGAAAAGAAGTGCATCTTGGGGCCCACCTTGTCCCAGCCGAACAGCAGCACGGCGAGAAATCCCGACTCCAGGAAGAACGCAAAAATGCCCTCGGCCGCCAGCGCACTGCCAAACACGTCGCCCACATACCGCGAATAGGTCGCCCAGTTCGTCCCAAACTCGAATTCCATCACGATGCCCGTGGCCACGCCGATCGCAAAGGTCAGGGCGAACACCTTCGTCCAGTACCGGGCCATCTGATGGTAGAGCGGGTTGCGCGTGATCAGCCACAACGCTTCGATGACCACCAGCAAAATGCCCAGGCCGATGCTCAGCGGCGGGTAAAGATAATGGAAGGTGATGGTCAGCGCGAATTGAAGGCGGGAGAGAAGAAGGACGCTCATGGAGGAAAAGGCTGTGGGTTGAGCGCCACGCCACCGCCGGCACCCGTGGCCGGCGGCATTGCAGCGGTGGGATCTTAGTTGCGGCGATTCGGCCCGGCAAGGACCGCTTTCGCCCTCCACTCTGCCCCGCCATCCCAGGCGGTCAAACGAGGCCCCCGATTCCCAAGTCCCATAGTAGGCTCGCTCATATCGCCGATCAGAACCCAAGCGGGCAGCGTCGCAAAATCCGCCCGCGGGCAGCACGGAGGCGAGCAGGCCCATGCCGGCGAACGGCGCGGGCGTCTCCATTGTTTTGGCACCACTGTGGCCGCCAACCGCTTGCCCCAGGGTCCGCAGGGACTCCAAAAATTCGTGCTTGAAGTTTCGCATTTTTGCGAAATCGTGGGCCCGTATGACTCTCAAGCAGCGCACCGCCGTCTTCAAGGCCCTGGGACATCCGGCCCGGCTCCGCATCGTCGATGCGGTGACCGATGGCGAGCTGTGCGTGTGCGACCTGGTGGAAATCGCCGGCCTGGGCTGGTCGACGGTCTCCCGTCATCTCTCGGTACTCAAGCAGGCCGGCGTGCTCGAGGACGAGAAACGGGGACAGCAGGTGTTCTACCGCCTCAGGCTCCCCTGCGTGGCCGAGCTTTCGAGCTGCCTCGACCGGCCGGCGACCCGCAACGCCAAGGCCACCCGGCAAAACTCAAAACGCTGCGGCAGCTGACTTTTTTTGCCCAATTATTTCGCCTTTTAACGAAATGAAATTACATTCTCCCTCCCTTCGCTCCGTTGCCGCCGCGCTTGCCGGCCTGGCGGTCTGGCTGCTGATCTATCTTCGCCTGGAGCCCTTCGCAAAGTGGCTGAGCTACGACGTGCTGGGCCTGCATCCCTCGAGCCGCCTGGGTTCGGCCGTCGAGTTCTTCGTCTTCGAGGCGCCCAAGGTGCTGCTCCTGCTGCTGCTCGTGGTGTTCGTCGTCGGCATTCTCCGCTCCTTTTTCACCCCGGCCCGCACGCGGGCCCTCCTCCAGGGAAGTCGCGAGTCCACGGGCAATGTCCTCGCCGCCCTACTCGGAATCGTGACCCCGTTCTGTTCCTGTTCGGCGGTGCCCCTGTTCATCGGCTTCGTCACCACGGGAGTCCCCCTTGGCGTCACTTTCTCGTTTCTGATCTCCGCCCCGATGGTCAACGAAGTCGCGCTGGTGCTGCTCTTCGGCCTGTTCGGCTGGAGGGTCGCCGGGCTGTATATGGTAACCGGCGTCCTCATCGCCATCGTCGCGGGCTGGATCATCGGGCGCCTGAAGCTGGAGCGCTTCGTTGAGGAATGGGTCTACGCGAGCAAGCCCCCTGTCGCCGAGGTGGCCGACGAGCGCATCGCCTTCGGTCTGCGTGTCCGGGCTGGCACCGAGGCGGTAAGGGACATCGTCGGCCGAGTCTGGCCGTACGTGCTCGCGGGCATCGCGATCGGCGCCGGCATCCACGGCTACGTGCCCACCAATGCGATGGCCGCTCTCATGGGTAAGGCGGCCTGGTGGTCCGTGCCGCTCTCCGTGCTGATCGGCGTGCCGATGTATTCCAACGCCGCGGGCATCATCCCCATTGTCCAGGCCCTGCTCGGCAAGGGCGCCGCACTCGGCACGGTGCTCGCGTTCATGATGTCCGTCATCGGGCTGTCGTTCCCCGAAGCGGTCATCCTGCGCAAGGTCCTGAAGCTGCCCCTCATCTTCATCTTCTTCGGCGTCGTCGCCGTCGGCATTATGATCGTCGGTTTCCTGTTCAACGCCGTCATGTGACCCCTCCCCGTGCCGCCACCCCGCAGAATCCTTTGAAACCGCACGCATGTTCCCAACCATGAAAACCCCCGTCCTTCGGCTGTCCGCACTGACCGTCGCGCTGTCCGCTGCGATCTTTGGAGCGGACATCCCGGCTCCCGCTCCGGCCGCCTCGCCCTCCCGCGTTGAGCACCTCTCGCTCGCAGAAGTGGTGGCCGAGGCGTTCCGTTCCAATCCCGGCCTCCAGGCCCGCACCCATGCGGCAAATGCCGCGACCAGCGACGCACGGGCCGCCAACCGCAGCCGCTTCGGCGATCTCAGTGCGGTCGCATCGTATTCGTACTACAGCGACGATCAGATCATCCGGCCCATGTCGCGCGAACTCATCGCGAGCGGCATGGGAGGTCTTCCCTGGGACAGGGACCAGCTTCATTACGGTCTGGCCTATCAGGTGCCCCTGTTTCTGGGAGGCCGTCTCGTCAATCAGGTCGCCATCGCCCGCCTCGAGGCCCAGAAATCCGAGACTCTGCGCGAGGGAACCCACTGGCAGGTGCGCTTCAACGCCGTGTCCCTGTACGCCGCAGCCCAGGCGCTCGATCGGGTCGAGGCAGCCCTCGCCGGGCAGATCGACGCACTCAGCCAAACCAAGGCCGATATCGACCGCATGGTGGCGATCGGCAAACGTCCCGAAGTCGACCGGCTCAAGGTCGAGGATGACCTTGCCGCCGCCCAGGCACAGCAGGCGGCCGTGATGGCAGACCGCACCAAGGTGAGCTCCCTTCTCCTGGCCCTGCTCGGCCGGGATCCCGCGGGCACACTCGTGGTAGATTCATTGCCCAACACGATCCCTGCCGCTTCGCCCGATCGTCGCGAGCTGAGGGACCTGGCCATGCGCGCCACCTCCGTGCGGATCGCCGACCTCGACGCCGCACAGGCAAACCGGGCGGTCGCCGTCGCCCGCAGTGCCTTCCTGCCCCAGGTCGTGGGGTCTGCCAATTACCTCGAGAATACCGGTCTCGGAATCCACCGAACGCTCGACACCTGGGGAGCCTCCCTGGGCGTTGTCATTCCAATCTTTTCCGGTACCGCCGACGCACAGCGCTTCCACGCAGCGAGGGAACGCCAGGCTGCCAGTCGCGAGGCACTCGCGCAGGCCCAGCTCCAGGCTTCCGCCAGTCTCCAGGATGCGCTCGCCCGCCTCGACGCCTCCCACGTTTCCGTCGTCGCCGCCAACGCACGCGTGGCCGCTTCAGGCGAAGCCGCCCGCATCGAACAGGTCCGCTACCAGACGGGCGCCGGCTCCATCGAGGACCTGCTTCGCGCCTTGGCCCGAAAGGAAGCCGCCTTCTCCGCCCTCGCCCTCGCCCGGGCCGATCAAATCACCGCCGCTGAACGCATCAATACACTCGTCGAAAAGGAGATCTTCAAATGAAACGCCGCCTCATCCTGATTCCCGCCGCCGCCGCACTGGTGGTCGGCGCCGCCGCCCTCCATCATCTTCGGCTCAAACAGAAGGAAGACGCCCCGCTCGCCGCCGAGCCGGTCATCGCCGTGCGCGTGGCCCCCGTCACGGTCGAG
>JAJXVO010000172.1 GCA_021782105.1 bacterium | reverse complement strand
CCCCGCGCCCTTCACCCGCACGCGCCGCTGCGTGATGGTCGACAACCTTCGCATCTACTAAGCCATGGTCCACGCCCGCATCGACGGCACCATCGTGGCGGCGGCCTGCCACAAAAGCATGGAAGGCCACCGCACCGTGATCTGCCAACCGCTCGGTGCGGACGGCAGTGACGATGGCGCGCCGGTCCTGGCGATCGATCCTCTCGGCGCGGGCCTCCATCAGCTCGTGATTCTCTCGACGGACGGTTCCGCGACCCGCGACTACGTAGGCGATCCAAAATCGCCGCTGCGCAACCTCATCCTCGGCATCGTCGACTCGGCGCAAACCTGAGCCCACCCCCATGCGCCTCGGAACTGTAATCGGCCGCGTCACTCTCACGATCAAGGAGCCCGTCTATTCCGGCGGCTGTCTGCTGATCGTGCAGCCATTCTCGCGCGAGCAATTTGCCGGTGCGCCGAAGCGGCCGCTCGCCAAGGGCTCGAGCGTCGTGGTGTACGACGAACTCGGCGCGGACGAAGGCAGCATCGTCGGGTTCACCGAGGGCGCCGAAGCTTCGCAACCCTTCGAGGGCGCCGCCCCCGTCGACGCCTACGTGGCGTGCATCGTCACACAGATCAATTATCAGCCCCCGCGCTGATCCTTCCTTTCATAGACCCTCAACTCCGAACTTTCATGCCTCAAGTCCTCACAGCCCGAGAAGTCGAGAGCCTCATTCGCTCCGGTCAGCCCATCCCGGAGGGCGTGCTGCTCACGCCCTCGGCGCGCGATGTGCTCGCCGACCTTAAACGCGCTCCGCAGCTGAACCCGGTCGCGGTCGTCGCGCCCGTTCAGACGGCCGCCGTCACGGTGGCTCCCGCCGTTGCGATGGCGACCGGCCCGATCGTGCCCGACTACGAATACAAATGGACGCCCGGGTCGGACCCGAAGACGCCCGCCGAGATCGAGCGCTTCTTCAACTCGCCACAGATTCACGAGCTCAAGCGCCGCATCTGCGACATGGGTCGCCGGCTCTGGCTGAAGGACTACACCGACGGCAACGGCGGCAACATCACCGTCCGCGTCGGCGACAATCTCGTGCTCTGCACGCCCACGCTCATCTGCAAAGGGTTCATGACTCCCGAGGACATGGCGCTCATCGACCTCGACGGCCGCCAGCTGGCGGGCACCCGCAAGCGCACGAGCGAGGCGATGACCCACCTGGGCATCATGAAGCGCCAGCCCGCGGCCAAGGCCTGCGTGCACGCGCACCCGCCGCACGCCACCGCCTTCGCCATCACCAACGCCACCATTCCCTCCTGCCTCATCCCCGAGGCGGAAGTTTTCCTCGGTAAGATCGGCGTCGCTCAGTACCAGACGCCCGGCACGCCCGAGAACGCGGAGGAAGTCGGCCGCATCGGCGTGGACCATCAGGCCATCCTGATGCAGAACCACGGCGTCATCGTGTGGGGCAAGGACGTCGAGGACGCGTATTGGAAGATGGAGAACATCGACGCCTATTGCCGCACCGTCGCGATCGCCGCTGGGTTGGGATCGGGACTTCACCGTTTTGGCACGGACAAGCTCAAGGATCTCATCAACCTGCGCGTGAAGCTCGGCATGCCCGATCCGCGCGTGGGCCTGAAGGAATGCGAGCTCTGCGACAGCAATGATTTCCGCGCGCCGGTGGTCTGCGAGTCCCCTGCCGCGCCCGCCTCGGCACCCGCTGCCGAGGCCGCTCCCGATCCGACGATGGAGACGCTCGTGCAGAAGATCACCGACGAGATTCTCCGGCAGCTCGCCGGGAAATGACACGCCGAATCCGGCTCCCCCAACCAACACCGAATCCCTTTCACCCGTGAAAATCACCATCATCGGCGGCGGCGGCCGCGTGGGATCCAACGCCGCGTTCGCGCTCCAGTGCGCCGGCATTGTCTCGGAAATCCAATTACTCGACGCCAACGCCGACATGGCGGCCGGCGAGGCGCTCGATCTGCTTCACGGCGCGTCGGTCGCCGGCGACCAGCGCATCTATGCGGGCGATTACGCCCGCGCCATCGACAGCGATGTGTTCCTGATCACCGCGGGGCTTCGGCGAAAGCCCGACGAATCCCGCCTGGACCTCATCAACCGCAACGTGGCGCTGTTCGATCAGATCGTGACCTCGATCAAGATCGCCGGCTTCCGCAAGGACGCGCTGGTTTTTGTCGTCTCGAACCCCGTCGATATCCTGACGCAGCTCGCAATCGTGCGGCTTGGGTTGCCCTGGAATCAGGTGCTCGGGCTCGGCACCATGCTCGACACCGCCCGCTTCCGCTCGCTGATCGCCGACTCCCTGAAGCTCGCGCCGACGCAGGTGAAGGCCCTGATCCTCGGCGAGCACGGCGACACGATGGTGCCGGTGTGGTCGAGCGCCACGGCGGCGGGTCTGCCGTTGGACAAATTTCCCGGGGTCTCGGCGTCCTTCCAGTCCGAGGTGTTTGACCGGACAAAGACCAGCGGCGCCGAAGTCATCCGCCGGAAGGGTGGGGCAGGCTGGGCGGTCGCCGTGTCGATCGCCGAGGTCGTGCACGCCATTGCACTGGACCGTCGTCAGCTGCTTCCGGTGTCCTCGCTTCAGCAGGGCAAGTACGGCCTGCGCGACGTGTCGATCAGCGTTCCCACCGTGGTGGGCCGGGCTGGTGTGCTCGCCCAGCTCGAGATTCCCCTCTGGCCCAAGGAACACCAGGGCCTCCAGGCCAGCGCGCGTGCGCTGCAGGAGATCTGGTCCAAGGTGAAACCCCGGGCTTGAGACGGCGGCGATTCTCGACCTGGATTTTCCCATGAGCAAACCCCTGCATTGCGCAGCTGTCGACCTGGGTGCGACGAGCGGGCGGGTGATCGTCGGCACCTGGAACGGACAGAAACTTTCGCTCACCGAAGTCCGCCGCTTCGCCAATCAGTTTCGCCCTTTCGCCGGGCATGATTATTGGGACCTGCCTTACCTCTGGGGCGAGGTGCGCGAAGGCCTGATCGAGGCGAAGCGGCGCTTTCCGACGCTCGCCTCGGTGGGCGTCGACACCTGGGCTGTAGACCACGCGCTCGTCGACAGGCGGGGACGCCCGGTCTTCCCGGTTCATGCGTACCGCGACTCCCGCACGGCCGCCTTCTCGGCTCGTCTGGGGAAGAGCGGCATCAAGCGCGTCTACGGCCTCACGGGCGTTCCCAATTATCCTTACAACACCAGTCTCCAATTAGTGGAGACGCTGAACGCCTGCCCCGGGATGGCCGAGGTCGCGGAGCGCTGCCTCTTCCTGCCCGACTATTTCAATTTCCTGCTCTCGGGCCGGATGGAGAACGAACTCTCCATCGCGAGCCACTCCCAGCTGCTCGACGTGCATGGCACCGACTGGTCGAAGGAAGCCCTGGATTATTTCGGGATCCCCGCGAAATGGTTCACCAAGCCCGCGGTCTCTCCGAAACGTCTGGGACCGGTCACGGGCGTGGCGGAGTTGAAGGGGGTCCAATCGATCCTCGTCCCCGGCCACGATACGGCCTGTGCGTTTGCGGCCATGCCGGCGTCGGCCGATGGGACGGACCTCTATTTGAGTTCGGGCACCTGGTCGCTGCTCGGCTTCGAAAGCCCGGCCCCCGTGCTCGGTCCGAAGGCGCTCAGCTCCCGCATTTCAAACGAACGCATGGGCGACGGCAGCTATCGCCCGCTGCGTTCCTGTCTCGGACTGTGGCTGCTCGAGCAGACCCTGAAGACCTTCGAAAAAAAACCGACCGGACGGCGGGAATGGCTCCAACTGGACCGCGAGGCGGAGGTCAAACCCGCCCCGGCGATGCTTCTGGACGTGACCGACAGCTCCCTCTTCAGCCCGCCGGACATGCGGGTGGCGGTGGACGCCCAGCTACGCAGCCGCGGAGCGAAGCCGCCCAAGGACCTTGCCGGTTACGTGCGCCTGATTTGCGACTCCCTCGGACGCGGGCATGCAGACGCCGTGAAAACCTTCGAGCAGCTGTCCGGACGTCGCTTCGAGCGCATCCTCATCGTCGGAGGTGGCTCCAAGAGCCGGCCCCTGTGCCAGGCGACGGCCAATGCCGCCGGCCTGCCGGTCGTGTCCTTCGCCCTGGAAGGCTCCGCGGTGGGCAACATCGCCAGCCAACTCGTCACCCTCGGTGCGGTGGAGAATCTCGCGGCGTTCCGCGAGCGTCTTGCCCGCAGTCTCCAACAAACGGTTTACAGTCCGAATGCGTGAGCCTCGCACCGTCGCCCTGCCAGGGATTTGATGCACGCTTTACCCGCCATGCCCTCCGAAAAACAAATCTCGTCCGCCTACCGTCTCGCCCGCGCCGCCTACGCCGATTATGGCGTCGACACCGAGGCCGCCCTCGCGAAGGCGCTCTCGATTCCGATCTCGCTGCACTGCTGGCAGGCGGACGACGTCCGCGGCCTGGAGACGCCGAAAGAAGGGCTCGATTCGGGTGGCATCATGGCGACAGGCGGCTACCCCGGCCGTGCACGCAACGGCGACGAGATGCGCGCCGACCTCGACGTCGTGCTCAAGCTCCTCCCGGGCCGGCAACGGCTGAACCTGCACGCCTTCTATGCCGAAACCGGTGCGAAGGTCGTCGACCGCGATGCGCTCGAGCCCGAGCACTTCTCCCGCTGGCTCGCCTGGGCGAAGGAGCGGCACGTCGGTCTGGATTTCAACCCGACCTATTTCGCCCACTTGATGGCCACCTCGGGCTTCACACTTTCGTCCCCCGACAAGGCCGTGCGCCGCTTCTGGATCGACCACGGCAAGGCCTGCCGCCGGATCGCAGAACATTTCTCCAAAAAACTCGGCTCGCCGTGCGTCCATAATCACTGGATACCGGACGGCGCCAAAGACGCTCCGGCCGATCGCTGGGCGCCGCGCGCGAGGCTCGTCGAGTCCTTCGACACGATCTTCGCCGACAAGAGCGTCAGCCGAAAGCACTGCGTCGACGCTGTGGAGGGCAAACTCTTCGGCCTCGGCAGCGAGGACTACGTGGTCGGCTCCCAGGAATTCTATTCCAGCTACGCGCAGAGCCGGGGACTCGTCCTCTGCCTCGATCTCGGACACTACCATCCGACTGAATCCGTCGCCGACAAGGTCTCGGCGCTGATGCAGTTTCACCCGCGCATCCTTCTTCACACCAGCCGTCCAGTGCGCTGGGATAGCGACCATGTGGTGATCCTCGACGATCCCGTGCGTTCGCTCTTCCTCGAGATCGCGCGCGGCGCCGCCTGGGACCGCGTCTTCGTGGCGCTGGACTTCTTCGACGCCTCCATCAACCGGCTCGCTGCTTACGTCATCGGGGCGCGCGCCACACGGCAGGCCATCCTGCTCGGCCTGCTCGATCCCTCGAAGCCGTTGGGCCAGGCCGAGGCGGCCGGCCGCGGCCACGAACGGCTCGCCCTGATGGAACAGGCCAAGGCTCTGCCCTGGGGCGCGGTCTGGGACGAGCTCTGTGCTCGCGCCGATGTTCCGGTGCGTTCCAATTGGCTCGCGACCGTAGCCCGCCACGAGCGCGACACGCTTTCAAAACGCTGATGGCTTCCGACCGGCAACTTCCCCGCGCCGACCGGCGTGTGATGCTGATGGCGACCTGCCTGTGCGACGCGTTCTACGCGGATGCCGCCCGCGCGACGGTTGAGGTGCTCGAGCATCTCGGTTGCACGGTCGAGTTCCCTGAAGGCCAGACCTGCTGCGGCCAGCCTGCCTTCAACGGCGGCGACTGGGATGCCTCTCGCCAGGTGGTGCGCCACGCGGTGAAGACATTCGCGGGCGACCTGCCCGTCATCGTGCCCTCGGGTTCGTGCGCTGCCATGCTCACGCACGGCACGGCGCTGGAGTTCGAGAAGGAGGCTGATCTCGGCGAGGTGCGGCAACTTGGCCGGCGCACCTGGGAGTTGGCGGATTTCATTGTGAACGGCCTCGGCGTGAAAACCTGGCCCGGACGTTATGAGGGGCGGATCGCGTTTCACCGGTCCTGCCACTGTCGCGGCTCGGAGACGGTCCCCGCTGCGCTCGCGCTGCTCTCATCGATAGCCGGCGCCAGCGTTGCGCCCTTCGGCGAATCCGACCAGTGCTGCGGCTTTGGAGGCACCTTTTCTGTCAGCTTCCCGCACATCTCCTCGGCCATGGGCACGCTCAAGCTCGAACACATCCGTGCCTCCGCGCCCGACGTCCTGGTGTCGGTCGACATGAGCTGCCTCATGCACATGGCTGGCCTCGCCGAAAAGGCGGGCCAGCCGATCCGCACCCAGCATGTCGCGCAAGTGCTGCGAGATGCGCTCCGGAACGGAAATCTTCTCTGATCCGCCATGGCACGCCAGCCCATCGACCAGTTTGTTGAAGGCATTTCTGCCGAGAAACGCGCCTCGGTCTACCTCGGCACGAAGGTGACGCACGAGAAGCGCGACAAGCTGCTGCACGACCACTACGCGGATCCCGACGCGCTGCGGCGCCTGGCCGGTGAGATCAAGCAGCATGTCGTCGAAAATCTGGATACCTACCTCCCGAAGGTGGAGGCGAAGCTGCAGTCCAACGGGGTGAAGGTTCACTGGGCCTCCACGGCCGAGGAGGCCTGCGCCGCCGTCCACGGGATCATGAAGGCAAGGGGGGCGACCAAACTCGTGAAGGCGAAGACGATGGTGAGCGAGGAAATCGGCCTGGCCGATTACCTCGAGCATCGCGGTATCGAGGCCCTGGAGACGGATCTTGGCGAGTTCATCGTCCAGATCGACCACGATCACCCGAGCCACATCGTCCGTCCGATCATTCACAAGAGCAGGAAAGAGATAGCGACGAGCTTCGAGCGTGAGGGACTCGGCGCCTACAACGACGACCCGGAGACGATCACTCGCCGCGCGCGGGCCTTCCTGCGGAAGAAATTCCTTCAAGCCGATGTGGGCCTCACGGGGGCTAATTTCGTCTCCGTGGAGAGCGGTCGACTGGTGATCGTGACCAACGAGGGAAACTCGCGTTTCTCGCTCGCCGCCACGAAATGCCACATTGCGCTGGTCGGCATCGAGAAGCTGGTGCCGCGCGACCGCGACCTCGGCCTTTTCCTCAACCTGCTCGCTCGCTCGGCGACGGCCCAGCAGCTCACGGTTTATACCGAATTCATCTCTGGGCCAAAGGCGGCCGCGCAGCCCGACGGCCCCGAGGAGATGCACGTCATCTTCGTCGACAACCGACGCACGGAAGTGCTGGCCAGCGAGTGCCGGGAAATCCTGCGCTGCATCCGTTGCGGCGCCTGCCTGAACGTCTGCCCGGTCTACCGGCAGGTGAGCGGCCATGCCTATCGCAGCGTGTATCCGGGGCCTGTGGGCGCCGTGCTCTCGCCGCTGCTCGAGGGCGACAAGTTTGCGGACAAGGCGGATCTCCCCAAGGCTTCGTCGCTGTGCGGCGCGTGCAACGAGGTGTGTCCGGTGAATATTCCGATTCCCGACCTGCTGCTGCGCCTGCGCAACAAGGGCAAACGCGAGCATGCTCCGCTGGCGGAGGCGGGCTCGCCTCCGATGGGTGCGTGGGCCCTGATGGCGTCGAGCCCAGCTGCCTGGAAGACCGCGTTGGTGGCCGGCAAACTGATGAATGTCCTGCCGAAAACGTGGATACCGATTCCAGCGATGAAAGCCTGGACGGACACGCGCACGCTGCCCGAATGGCGCGGCGGCGAATTTAGGAAATGGCTCAGGCAACGCCCGAGGAAGGCCGACGGTACCAAGGGCAGCCCCCAGTCACACACGCCATGAGTTCATCCCGCGACATCATCCTCGAACGCGTGCGCGAGGCGCTCGCTCCGCTCCCAAAGAGGGCACCTTTGCCGGAGTGGGACCTCTCCCGTGCGCGATCGGCAGTCGCTCCGGCAGGTGCGGATCTGTGGCCCGCCTTTGCGGCGCGCCTGCGAGCGGTGAATGGAACGCCCGTCGCCTCGCCGGACGAATTGGTTGCTCTGCTGGGGGCCAAGGGCTGGCACCACGGATACTGCGACCCGGCGCTCTGGCCGGCGCTCAAGGCGGCGTTTCCGGCGACGTTTACCGTTGAGACGGCCTTCGACCGCGAGCGTGTGGACGATTATCAGTTTGGAATCACGTCGGCGGTCGGTGCGATTGCGGAGACAGGAACGATCGTACTCAACGACCGCGGCACCACGACGCGTCTGGCGGCCCTGGCGCCGTGGGTGCACGTGGCGGCGATCCGGCGGGAAAACATCGTGCCGGATCTCGCGTCGGCGCTCGCGGTGCTTGGCGACGATCCGAACGTGATTTGGGTGACCGGCCCCTCGAAGACTGCGGACGTGGAGGGCATTCTGATCGAGGGTGTTCACGGCCCGGGCCTGCAAGTGGCCCTGCTGCTTGATTGAGGCGGCCAGACCGAGGCATCGCGTCCGATATTCGCTAGAGAACGAGAGGGGCGAGCGATCTGGCCCAGTCCCCTCCTTTCAAAGGGACAGGCAAAAAAAGGTAGACGTTGGCCAACAAAAAGGGCAAAAGTATTTAATGCGGACGGCACGAATCAAAGTGGATGCAGGAGCTGAGGAAGGGCTGTACCACTGCATGAGCCGGACGGTGAACGGGGAGTTCCTGTTAAAGGAGGCGGACCGGGAAGCGTTCAGG
>JAJXVO010000171.1 GCA_021782105.1 bacterium | reverse complement strand
CGCTCTCCTCCGCGCTTCATCCCACGGCCCGCGCGTTTCAGCATTTTTTCCAGTCCCCTGTCCGCGGCTTCGGCCTCGTCGCCGGCCTGCTCGCCCTCGGCGCCGCCGCGGCGTACCCCTTTCGCCGCTTCAACGTGCGGACCCTCGGCTCCTCCATCTTCTCGGGCCCCGTCCGCGACGCCACACCCCCGCCCCCCTGGTACCGCAACCTCGCCGTCATCCAGTTCCTCCTCCTCTTCGGCCTCACCTGTTACGTGGGCGCAGTCATGACCCAGCTCAGCCTCGGCGAAATGCTCGACGCCGACGGGCTCGCCGGCGCGCGCCGCCTCGGGCTCGCACTCGCCACTCCCAACTGGGCCGTTCTCCCCGACGCCATCCTCGCGACCCTGCAGACGATCTACATGGCCTTTCTCGCCACCGTCTTCGCGATCCCCATCTCGTTCCTCCTCAGTTTCGCCGCCGCAAAAAACGTCGCCTCGCGCTCACGCCTCGGCCTCGTGGTCTACGGAGTGCTCCGCATGATCCTGAACGTCACCCGCTCCGTCGAGGCCATCGTCTGGGCGATCATTTTCGGCGTGTGGGTGGGCATCGGCCCCTTCGCGGGCATGCTCGCCCTGTTCGTCCACTCGATCGCTTCCCTCACCAAGCAGTACTCCGAGATCATCGAGTGCGTGTCCCACGGACCCGTCGAAGGCATCCAGTCCACCGGCGCCTCTCTCGTCCAGGAACTCTGGTTCGGCATCGTTCCCCAGATCATCCTTCCCTACACCTCCTTCACGATTTATCGCTGGGACATCAATGTCCGCATGGCCACGATCGTCGGCCTCGTCGGCGGCGGCGGAATCGGCACGCTCCTCAACGAATACCAGGGCGAGGCGCTCTGGCACGAAGTCGGCTGCATCATCGTCGTGATCGCCGTCGTCGTCTGGCTCATGGACAGCGCCTCCGCCTACCTGCGCGAGGCGATCAAATAGGCCGCCTCCACGGCCCCCCTCCGGACCCGACCCGTCAGGTCTCCCATCCCAGCAGCCTGCGCGCCGCCGCTGTCAGCCTGTCCGGCGTCCACGGCGGATCCCACTGAAGGTAGACGTCCGTAGTCTCGACGCCCGGCAGCGCCGCCACCGCAGTCCGCACTCCCTCCAGGATCACATTGCCCGCCGGACACGACGGCGTCGTCAGCGTCAGGCCCACGCGCACCTCCCCGCCCTGCACGTCGATGTGGCTGACCATGCCAAGTTCCACAATCGAGATTCCGTACTCCGGATCGAGTATCTCCGTGAGCACGTTGCGAATCGTATCCTCCGCGATCATACAGCATTTCCTCCAAGTGTCCGATTTTTGCGCCACAGGTGGCCGGCTATCCGGCCGTGATTGAGCAGGCTCGCCACCGAGGCGGCAACGATCGTCGCCCATCCCGCATAGAGCCAGGGCGCCTCCGAACGCGCCAGCCCCAGCAGCACCAGCACGAGCCCGAGCAGATGCAGTTCGAACCAGGCGCGCTCCAACAGAGGCGACGGTAGCTTCGACGCGAGCGGCACCGGCTCCTTGCCGATGACCGGCCCATAGCGCCTCATCCACACCAGAAAGGGCACGATCTTCAGCATCATCCCCCCGACCGCCAGCGCCAGCGCTCCGACTATCGCCACAAATCCATACGCCACCGCTCCGCTCACCGAAAATCCGTCCCCCGCATCCGGCCACGCCGCGAGCATCAGCCCCAGCACGATCGCCACCGCCAGCGCGCCCGCCCCGCTCAGGAATGCCCTCACGCCCGTGTCGATCACGCGCTTTCGCCGGCTTCGGATCACCGACCAGGCCTCCGACGCACTCATCGCTAGTCCCATCGCTATCGTCGCCCCAAACACGATGCGCGCAACCGGGATGTCTTCCGCAATCGCAAAGATCAGTCCTATCAGCCCCGCCTGGGTGTGCCCCAGTCCCGAGGCCACACGCATCCAGTTTTTCACGTCACCCAGCGTGAACATCGGAAGCAGCCGAAACGCCGCCCCCTGGAGCAGCGTCAGGTAGAAGCCAACCACGCCCAGGTGCGCATGCACCTTGAGCCAGGTCTCGGAATTGCCCGGCAGCACCGGATGCGCCCGGTTCACGGCCAGCAGGAACCCCGCGATCACCGTCGCCGAAAGCCAGAACGCCGAAAATCCAAAGGCCCAGGCCACCGCATCCTTCGTACGGGCCCGCCCAATCGTCACCGCCATGTTCAGCGATGCCAGCAACGCGCCCACCGCCACCAACGAGCCCCCCGCAGCCACCCACGAGAAATTTCCCCGCAGGAACGCCGCCACCATCACCGGCACCCCCACCGCATGCAGGGCGCCGTGTATCCAAGCCAGCCGCGGCCACGCGAGCTCCTCGCCCACCGCCACCGATAGCAACTGGTAGATTCCGCCGAAAGTCGCGCTCCCCAGAAACCCCAGCACCCACGCATGCGTGAGCGCCAGAAGCCGCGGGTCCGACGCCGACCCCAGGCAGGCCGGCGCGTTGATCACTCCCAGCAGAGGCGCGGCCAGCAGCCACAGTCCCGCCAGACCAAACCAGCCCAGCGACAGCGCAGCCTGGGTCGCCATCGGCCCAGAGCGCGCCGACGACGCCACCGCACCGCCCAAAACCTTAGGCGCGAGAGATGCTGTTAAGCCAGCTGCCATCGGATTTCTCCTCGCTCGCGACGTGGTATTTTTGCGACTCCAATTCCGCGATCAGATGCACCGGCTTCCGGTCCGTCAATGCCCGGAGCATCTTGCGCGATGGAAGCGTCGAGAGGGCCGATAGGATCCGCATCATCGGCTCGGGCGGCTCCAGCCCGCGCGCATCCACGTCGACCGCCTCGGAAGTTCCAACGCCCCCCGCCGGCTCATGCCCGCAGCGCGTCGGCGCTCCCGCCTCGGGACGGAACGTCGGCTCGCCCCGCTCACCCTCCTCCAGTCGCGTGATGCGCACCGCAAAAACCTCCGGCCCACGCTCCTCGTAGCTCCAGTCAAACTCCCCCGGAAACATCGCGGAGAATTGGTAGTAGAGCGGGATCGGATCGTGGTCGTTCACCAGGACGAAACTGCATCCCGGTTCCAGCAGCTGCCACTTCTCCATGATCTGGCCATGTTTGATGCTGCAGGGGATTTCGCGAACGTCGAATCGCTCCGACGCGTGGGTGGTTTGTTCAGTCGATTTCATAGGGAAAAAGTCAGGCGTTCGATTCCGTGGAGCTCGCCGTGGTCGCCGCCACGGACTCGCCATGAAGGGTCAGCAGCATCGCACAGGCACCATCCGATGCCTTCAGCGCATGGGCATGCCCCGGCGGCAGATGCAACAGGGCCCCCTGCTCCAGCCAATGCCAGCTGCCGTCATATTTGAACGAGCACCGCCCCTCCAGCACCTGCACAAACGCCCGGCGCCCACTGGTGTGCTCCGTCAGTTCCTGCCCCGCCGCAAACGCAAACAGCACCAACCGCACGGTGTCGCTCGCAAAAAGCGTCCGGCTCACGATCCCCGAGTCGGCAAACTGCAGCAGGTCCTTCAATACAAGGGCCCGCGCTTCGATGGCGGTGATCGGCAGGTTGGCTGTCATGGCAGCCACACTACCACTTTCCCCACGCTCACGCGTTGATCCAGATCAAGGCTTTCAATCTCGGGACCAATTCCCTTCCTCGGACGCCCGCGCCCCCCGGCTACGCCCGTTTACGAGAACCCGTGCAGAAATACCACCCCGAGAGCCACGAGCAACACAACCGCTATCGCGACGATCAACGCCCACTTCAACAGCTTCACGACGAGTTGAATCAGCCCTCCGGCCACCAGTCCGGTACAAAGCACCACGAACCAGAGCGGATACTCGCCGAGCGAGTTCAACATGGGGCGTATCCATTCCATCTCCCCCGACCCTCGCAAAGCCTCCCCGCCCCTCCAAGCAAAATGATTTGATCCGCCCACCTCCTCCCCTCCAACTCTGCCTCGGATGAAAGACAAACCCTGCCTTCTCGCCTGGATCACCTGCGACGCGGTTCATATCGACCCGCTCACCGGCAAACACACGATCCTCGGCGCCTTTTCCCATATCCGCTCCGGACGCTACCCCCTCACCTATCCGTTCATGGTGTGGTTCATCACCCTCACCGGCTGCGCCAGCGGGGAGCACACGCTCAAGGTCTCGATGGGGATGAATCCCTCCAACGTCGCCCCCCTCATGGAGCGTCCCTTCCGCTCCCAGGACCCCCTTCAGCGCATCAACCTCATCAACGAGGTCACTAATCTTTCCTTTCCTAAGGCCGGCGAGTACTCCATCGTCGTCGATGTTGACGGCGAAACGCTGCTCGTCACCAATCTGATCCTCACCGATTAGGCCCCGTCTCCCGCGTCACACCGGTCCTCCGCGCCGACGCAAAGACAGCCTCCACCAAGCATCCCCGCCTCCCGCGGGGATCTCTCGTTCATGGAAGTCTATCCTCTCTCCGCAAAGTACACGATGATCGTCGGCTCGATCGCTCTCGATCGAGTCGCCACCCCCGAGGCACAAAGCCCCCTTGTGCTCGGCGGCGCAGCCAGCTACGCGTCCGTCGCCAGCAGCTACTTCGCCCCCACTCGCCTGGTCGGCATCGTCGGCCGCGACTTCCCCGCCGAACATATCGCACTCTACAAGTCGCACCAAATCGACATCGACGGACTCGAGACCGATGAGGCACGGAAAACGTTTTTCTGGTCCGGACGCTACCGCGCGAAATTCGCAGGACGCGACACCCTCGACCTCGGCCTGAACTGCTTCGAGAAGTTCTCCCCGACCATCCCCGCCTCGTATCGCTCGACCCCCTACGTGATGCTCGGCGCGATCCAGCCCTCGCTCCAGCTCCACGTCATCGAGCAGATGAACACCCGGCCCAAGCGCCCCTTCTTCCTCGCCGACACCTTCGACCACTGGATCAAGACCGCCCACGACGACGTCGTCCAGGTTCTCAGGAAGATCGACATGCTCGTGATCAACGACGAGGAGGCCGAGCTTCTCACCGGCGAGGACAACCCCTATCGCGCCGGCCCCGCCCTGCGCAAGATGGGCCCCTCCATTGTGGTCATCAAACGCGGCGCCTACGGAGCCCTCCTCTTCCATCTCGCCGGCCACTTCGTCATCCCCGCCTTCCCCATCGAGAAACTCGTGGATCCCACCGGCGCGGGCGACAGCTTCGCAGGCGCTCTCATCGGCTACATGGCCGTGACCAATCGCACCGACTTCGGCGCCCTCAAGAAGGCCCTCGCCTTCGCCTCCGCCACCGCAAGCTTCACCTGCGAGAGCTTCAGCGTGAAGGCCCTCTCGGACGCCGGACGCCTCGAGATCGACAAGCGCTTCCGCGCCCTCGTCAACATGACCCGCTTCTGAACGGCGCGGGGGCGCCCCAGGGTCAGGCTCCCAGCAGTTCCAGAAACTCCCCGGGAAGCGGCGCCTTCGCCGCAAACCGGTGCGTCGCTCCCGCCCATTCGTACTCGAATGAGGTTTCGAGCGAATGGAGAAAAAGTCGTTTCTCCCCCGTCGCCTTCGCCAGGCTCCGGTTCGCGCCAAAATCACCGTAGGTCGCATCCCCCACGATCGGCAGCCCGTGAAGCGCGCACTGCACGCGCAGCTGGTGGCTTCGGCCCGTGCGCGGCTCGAGCCGGATCAACGTGAGCAGCGGCTGCCCCCGACCGCGCTGTAGGAGCTGCATCCGGCTCTCGCAGGGGATGTTTCCCGCCCCGCTCGTCCGCACCCGCCCCCCGCGCTTGTCCACCGCCAGCCGATCCCGCCATACCTGGGCCGGCACCGCCGGCGCGCCAAACACAAGCGCAGTGTAAATCTTCCTCACCGTTTTCCTCCGAAATTGCTCACGGATCGCCTCCGCAAGCCGTTCCTTGTCCGCCGCGAGGATCACGCCCGAAGTCGCCGAATCGAGCCGGTTGAGCAGCCATAGCCGCCCGCCCCCCTCCACCTCGTAACACTCCCGCTCCAGCGAATACGACGCCTTCACCAGCGACCGGGGAATGTCGTCACGGGTATTTGGATGCGACAACACGCCTGCCGGTTTCGAAAACGCCATCAGCCCTCGCGCATCCCGGACGATCAGGCTCACCCCGTCGCCCAGCGGCAGCCCCAGCCCCCTGTCGCTGTCCTCCACGCTCACTGGTAGTAGAAGACAAAGGTCAACTGCTGGTGATCCCCCAGCAGCGCGATCATGTCCTTCGACCATTTGTCGTAGGGCGCCGGAATCGTGATCGCCGCCACGCAGTAATCCTTCCCCTGCCGGCCCGCCGTGTCGCTCTTGACGTTCACGATGTTCGAAATGGTCCCGTCGCTCTTGAGCACGAACGTGACCTCGACAGACGAGCCCTGGGCCGGATAGGTCTTCGCGTTGTTGAGCAGCTTGTCCCACTGGACCTGCACAGCCTCAGTCAACTCCCGCAAGTACTGGCCGTAGGGGCTCCATAGGGCGCTGTATGCAGCCACACCGATGTTTTGTGCGCCAAATTCATTGTCCTGAAACACCGCAGGCCGTGCACGAATCTCGTCCAAGTGAGGCCGGGGCATCGGATGATTGGGATCGATCGAGATGGGGCCAAGGACGCCCTCGATCAGCGGGGCATCCGGCGTGCCCACGACCTTCTTGGGCAGATTCCGGGCGTTGGGCGACGACTGCGCAATTTGGCTGCCGAAGGCGTTCTTGGACTCGCCGATATTCTTATCGAACCCCGGCAGCGGATTCTGCTCCCGCGCAGTCACCTGTTTCTTCTGCTGCTCTGTCTTGATTTTCACCGTCGGTTCCGGCGGCGGGGCGATCACCATCGGCTGCGGCTTGATCAGCTGTCCGGAGACGACCTGATTCGAAATCACTTTCTTGTCCGTGTGGTACTCGGCGTGGTCACCCGTCGGATGCTTCGAGGGTTTCGGCTGCGCCGCCTGCTGGTTCTGCGCCGCAAAATTGTCCGTCTTGTCGGGAATGTTCGCCGGCGCATTCGGATTGGTCTCCACATAGTGCTTCGGCTGCGGCGGCTTCGGGGGAGGCGTCAATTGCCGAACCTGCTCGGGCGTGAGCTCGATGTTGAAATTTTGACCGGCCGGTTTCGGACGCGCGACAAAGGTGCTGCCCAGATCGTTGCCCAGATGTTTAGGCAGAAACACGAGCAGCAGAAGATGCACGATCAGCGTCGCCGCAATGCCGATTTGGATCGAACGCCTGTCCGGGTCGTCCGAGAAGCGCGGCACGAAGCGGCGGCGTTCGCGACGAGGCGCGGCCGGTGGCGTGTCAGGGACGAGGGAATTCATGGTATGGGATGGCGTTCAACAGGCTGTAAACCGCAGGGTTTGACCGAGTGACGTCATTTCTGTTCGATTTTTATCTGCTTTCCACAAAGGCAATCCCGAAGAAGACGCAAGGGTCGTGAAACCGGTTTCGGGGGGCGCCGGATTGGCTTCAATTAGCGCTTAGTTTCCAGGGGTTAAGCCCGCTTTCGCCAGCAGTTGGCGGGTCTCGTCGAGCGGCAGCCCAACAATGTTTGAATACGATCCGTCGTAGCCCTCCACGATCAACTCGCCGTGTTCCTGGATTCCATAGGCGCCCGCCTTGTCCAACACGTGCGCCACGGCGAGGTACGCCTCCAGCGTGACCTCGTCAAACCGCTTGAACCTCACGTTCGTCGAGACGCCTGTGTCCAGCGAGATGCCCGAGGCGCCGCACCGCACGGCCATCCCCGTGTGCACCGTATGCGCCCGCCCGCAAAGCCGCCGGAGCATCGCACGCGCTTCGTCGAGATCCTTCGGCTTGTTCAATGCGTAGCCCTCGATGAATACCGTCGTGTCCGCGCCCAACACCACGGCGTCCGGATTTCTTTCGGCAACCCAATCGGCCTTCAGCGCCGCATTGTGCGCCACCATCACCCGCGGATCCGTGGTCGGCTCCTCATGCTCGACGACCCCCGCGACCTGGACCTCAAAGGCAAAACCAAGGCTCGCGAGTAATTCGCGGCGACGAGGCGATGCGGAGGCAAGTATCAGACGCGACATGCAGGCCGTGTACACAGGCACGGCCCGCGCGAGAGGCAAGCCCGGACGCGGACCTCAGAACGTGGCGCTCACTTCGGCCTGATGACCCGGCTGCAGCACGATCTCCCCCAGGGAGCCGCACTCCGTCTGGTCGTTTTTGAATAGCTTGACCCGCACCGGCGCGGACGCGTCGGCACTCTCCCAACGCCATTTTCCTATCGATACGAACTGGAGCGGAATCCCCCGCTCCCAGCTCAGCCCCGGGCCCTCTCCACGTACGTAAAGCCGGTTTCCAATGCCAATATAGGCGGTCACGATCAGGCGCGTCGCACCGTCCGCCGCCACCGACATGACCGGCACGCTCGCCTCCGCGGAAGTCTGGTCGTACTCGGTCACGGATCCCTCTGCACCACCAAGCGGAAGCTCCGGCGTCGCCCCTTCGTCGGTCCCCTGCACGGCTACGGGTTGCGTCGATGCCGGCTGAAGCGCGGGTTCCGACGGAGTCCCGGCGGTGTGTGCACGGGCCGCATCAATCTCGGAACTGGATTCGTTATCCACGGGATGCTCCGAGGACTGCGGCACAGATTCCGCGAGAGGCACTGCCGGAAACTC
>JAJXVO010000170.1 GCA_021782105.1 bacterium | reverse complement strand
CGTTGCGGCGTGAAAAAGCGGATACACGCCCTCGCCCTCCTTCGCCTGCAGGCGGAGGGGCGCCGAGCCGTCCACGCTGACGTCGAAGTACACGTCGTTCGACGAGGCCTTCACGCGAAAATCCAGCGCGGAGGCCTCGACCTTCAAATGCAGGATGACTCCCGGAAAGCCCATGCGCACGCCGCCCTCCGGGGTCGTCGCGTATCGGCCCTCGACGAGGACCTCGGGCGAGTCGGCCTTCACGAAACCCGCCGAAGCGGCGCCCTCCCCTTCCATCGCGAAACAGGCACAGACCAGGGGTCCGAGCAGCAGGATGCGGGTGAGCGGCGGCAGCAGAGGTTTTCGTTTCATGGGGGGGAGAGCCCGGCAAGAAGGGCGGGCCGGTGCGCGCTTGATAGGATGAAGGGGGGGCCCTGGCAAACCGAAGCTGGCTCCGACGTTTGAACGGAGGCGGGGCGGTTCGCGCTGGGTGCTTGCCTTTGGCCGCACAGCGGCCGTTTTAGGACGGCGACCGCCCCTTCCTTGCACGCCGCGTGCCGGATGGCGCTCCGATCTCCATGAATGCCTCCTCCCTCGCCAATCCCGCCGTCCTAACCCAGCCCGTCTACGAACCGGGCAAGCCGATCGAAGATGTCGCCCGCGAGCTGGGCCTGGATCCGGCCTCGATCATCAAGCTGGCCTCGAACGAAAATCCGCTGGGGCCCTCGCCCCTCGCCGCAAAGGCGGCCCGCGAGGCCGTGGCCGACGGCCAGCTCTACCCGGACGGCGGCTGCTTTCGTCTTCGCCAGAAACTCGCCGCAAAGTTCGGCGTCGACTCCACACAGGTCGTCGTGGGCAACGGCTCCAACGAGATTCTGGAACTGCTCGCCCACGTCTTTCTGCGCCCTGGCGACGAAGCCGTGATGGGAGACCCCGCCTTTGTCGTGTACAAACTCGCCACGCTCCTGTTCGGAGCCAAGCCGGTGGAAGTCCCGCTCGTCGCGCACACGCACGACCTCGCGGCCATGGCCAGGGCCATCACCCCCCGCACGCGGCTCGTGTTTGTTGCCTGCCCGAACAATCCCACCGGCACCGCCAACAGTGAAACCGAGTTGCTGGCCTTCGCGCGCGCCCTGCCCGAACACGTCGTGCTCGTCTACGACGAGGCCTACGCGGAATACGCCGAACACGCCCCCGACCTGCGCCAGCTCCTGGGCGCGGGACGCAAGGTGATCTGCCTGCGCACCTTCTCCAAAATCTACGGTCTCGCGGCGTTCCGCGCGGGCTACGGCATCACCACGCCCGAGATCGCCTCGCTGCTCCAGCGCGTGCGCCAGCCCTTCAACGTCAACGCCATCGCCCAGACCGCCGCGTTGGCCGCACTCGACGACGAGGCCTTCGTGCGGCGCTCCATCCAGGAAAATCGCGCAGGGCTCGCCCAGCTCGAAGCCGGCTTCAGAGAGCTCGGCCTCACCTTCGTTCCGAGCGTGGGCAACTTCATCCTCGTGAAGACGGGAGCCGGAGCCAGACACTTCGACGCCCTGCAGCGCCGCGGCGTGATCGTGCGCCCCGTCGGCTCCTACGGCATGCCCGAATGGCTGCGTATCACTGTCGGCACCCACCCGCAAAACATACGCCTGCTGCGCGAACTCAAGGCCGTGCTCGCGACGCACTGAACCGCATCTGCACTCAGCGCCGCTCCCCGGCGAAGTCGCGCCGCAACTCGACCTGCAGCGCAGGCAGGCCGGAAAAAATCCGGTTCGCCCCCGCCTCGCGCAGATCCTCCGCACGGTGCGTGCCCGTCGTCACGCACCAACACGCCGCAAATCCGCCGTTGCGCGCCGCCTCGACGTCAAAGGGCGAATCGCCCACGAGCAGCGTCGTGGCCGCCGTCGCCCCAAGCCGCTCCAGCGCATGCTGGGCAAATTCCCGCTGGGGCTTCACCCAGGGTGTATCCTGCGCTCCAAATACCGCTGCCAAGTGCGGCGTGATGCCCAGATGGGCGCACAGCCTGCGCCCCGACGGGCCGTGTTTGTTGCTGAACACCGCGCAGACGACGCCCTCGGACCCCAGCCAGGTCAACAGTTCGATCGCCCCCGGCATCAGCTCCGGATCGTCGAGCATCGTCCGGTCCCAGTACGGGCGATAGATCGCCAGCGCCTCCGCAAGACGCTCTCTGGGCACAAACTTGAGCATCGCGTTCTCCAGCCCGCCACCGATGGAATTGCGGACCGCCTCGAAAGAGGGCGCGGGATAACCCAATTGCGGCAGGGTGTGACAATAGCTCCGGTGGATGGCCCGCAGGTGGTCGACGAGCGTGCCATCGAGATCGAACAGGACGGTGCGAAAACGCATGTGTTGTCCAAGGCAAGGGAACGTATCCGGCGCTGGCCATAGAATTTTGGATTTTACCGCGCCCCCCATCTTGGCAATCGTTGCGGCCTATGATCGGTCCATCGGCCAGCCGACCCGCCAGCGCCTCTCTGCGCCCCCTCGGCGACCGCCTGGAACTCGTGCTCGGGGGAGAGTGGCGCATCACCGGGGAACCGCCCCGGTGGACACCCCCCGCTGTCGCGTCGAAGCCTTCCGCCCTCGTCTGCCGATTGGACGATGCCATATTCTGGGACAGTTCCCTGGTCTTTTATCTCACCACCGCACGCACATGGTGCGACGGCCAAAAGATCCTTTTCGTCTCCGATGCGCTGCCTGCAAATCTGATCGCGTTGCTCGCCCAGCTCGATCGCGCCGTCGCGACACCCAGAAAGGAACGTGCCATCGGCATGGTCTCGCTGGTGGGAATCGGGGCCCAGGATCTCGTCCAGCAATTCACCGGCATTTCCCACTTCGTCGGCGAATGCTCGATCAGCATCGTGCGCCTCGCGCGCCACCCGCGCCGGTTCCGCTGGAAGGACTGCCTCAATGAGATGCAGCAATGCGGCGCCATGGCGCTACCCATCGTCAGCCTCGTGAGTTTCCTAGTTGGTGTCACCCTCGCCTACACCGCCGCAATCATCCTGCGGTTGTTCGGTGGCGACATATGGATCGCCGACCTCATCGGCCTTTCCGTCACACGGGAGATGGCCGCCGTGATGACCGGCGTCGTCCTCGCCGGGCGCACCGGCGCCGCCTATGCCGCCCAGCTCGGAAACATGAAGGCCAACGAGGAGATCGACGCCCTGTCCACGCTCGGCGTTGCCCCCGTCGATTTTCTCGTCATCCCCCGCATGCTCGCCCTTGCGTTGATGACCCCTCTGCTCGCGCTCTACGCAAACCTGCTCGGAATTCTCGGAGGCATGGTCATCGCCCTGAGCATCCTCTCCATCCCGCCCACCGCCTACTGGGTCGAATTGGTCTCCGCCGTCGATTTCTCCGATGTCACCACCGGCCTGATCAAGGCCTCGTGTTTCGGCATGATCATCGGCATGTCCGGCTGCCTCCGGGGCCTGCAAGCCGATCGCAGTGCCGCGGGCGTGGGCAAGGCGGCCACTTCGGCCGTCGTCACCGCCCTCATCCTGATGGTGGTCGCCGACGCGCTGTTCGCGGTGATCTTCAACATCCTCGGCTGGTAATCCGCCATGACCGACCCATCCCAGACCCCCTCTCCGCCCCCTGCGATCGAAGCAAGGGGACTGACCTGCGGTTACGATGGGCTCGCAATCCTGCGCGATGTTTCCTTTTCGGTGCGTGCAGCCGAGCTATTCTTCGTGATCGGCGGCAGCGGATGCGGGAAAAGCACGCTGTTGCGCCACCTGATCGGCCTGAATACGCCGATGGCCGGCGAAGTGCTGTTCAACGGACTCCCCTTCGAGGACAAGTCCGAGGCCGCACGCCGCAACTTACTGAAAACCTTCGGCGTGCTTTTTCAGAGCGGCGCCCTGTGGAGCTCCCTCACGCTTCGCGAAAATGTCGCCCTTCCCCTCGAGCTGCATACCCGCCTCTCCCGGCGCGAGCGTGACGAGCTCGCCGCGCTCAAACTCGGGCAGGTTGGCCTTCAGGGTTTCGAGGATTATTATCCCGCCGAGATCAGCGGAGGCATGAAAAAACGCGCCGGGCTCGCCCGCGCCCTGGCGCTCGATCCCGCCATCGTGTTCTTCGACGAACCCAGCGCGGGCCTCGATCCGATCACCTCGCGCAAGCTCGACGAGCTCATCCTCCAGATCCGCGACACTTTCGGCACCACCTGCGTGGTCGTCTCCCACGAGCTCGCGTCCATTTTTGATATCGCCGATCGCATCATCCTGCTCGATCACGAGGCCCGGGGCATCGTCGCCGAAGGGGATCCACGCGTGTTGGCCCGCGAAAGCGAAGATCCTCGGGTTCGCGAATTCCTCCGGAGGCAGGCCCCATGAATTTAGTAAACCGCTTTGCCCGCGCAGTCCCAGCCTCTATCCTCTCTGCGCCCTTCCACTCCCGCTTTAATCGCCTCCCTCCGCTGCTCCGCCGCGCATCGCCATGAAAACCAAAGTGAGTCCCGCCGTGGTCGGCTTCTTCGTCCTGGGCGCCCTTGCCCTCGGGCTCTTCGCCCTGCTGTCCTTCGCCGGCCTGCACCTGTTCTCGAAACCGCAGCGCTTCGTCGTCTTTTTCAACGAGTCCGTCCACGGGCTCGACCTCGGCTCCCCTGTCAAACTCCGCGGCGTGCGCGTCGGACGCGTCGTCGACATGAGCATCCGCTACAACGACAAGACCGCCCAGTCCGAGGTCGCCGTCGTGTGCGAGCTCAGCCGCAACATGATCATCGACCAGACCGGCGCCGAAGTCGACGTGACCGACCGGAAGGTGATCCAGGACTTCGTCAACAAGGGCCTGCGCGCCCAGCTCGGCGTCGTCGGCCTCGCCACCGGCCTGCTCTTCGTGGAACTCGATTTCTACAACCCCGTCGAATATCCCGCAACGCCGCCGCTCACTGACGGACGCTATCTCGTCGTCCCTTCGGTGCCGTCCGCAATTTCTGAATACCAGGCAAGCCTCACGGAAATTCTCTCCGACCTCAAGCGCGTGGATTTCGCCAACCTCTCCCGCGAACTTCAGGGGCTGCTCGTCGATACCCGCAAGCAGGTCAACAAGGTCGACGTGCGCGAACTCATCGCCGAGTGGACCAAGGCCGCCAAGTCCGTCCAGACCCTCGCCTCCTCACCCCAGCTCAACGAGGCGATCGCCCACTTCAACCAGGCTTCGCAGCAGATGAACGCCGTGCTGGCCAAGGTCGACGCCCAGGTGAACCCGACCAGCGAAAAGCTCGCCGCCACTCTCGTCGAAACCAAACGGGCGGTCGAATCTCTCAACGCCACCTCCGCCGCGCTCCGGCACTTCGTCGAGGCCCAGCAGCACGTCGGTGGCGACGTCAGCCAGACCCTTCAGCACATCTCCGACGCCGCCGACTCCGTCCAGCGGCTCGCCGACTTCCTCGAACGAAATCCCAACGCGGTGCTCTCCGGGCGGAAGAATCCCGAGTAATGCCCCCGCTCCGGCCCTTTCCCCCCATGAAACCGCTCTCCTGCGTCGCCGCCCTCGCGCTCGCCCTTGCCCTGGTCTCCAACTCCGGCTGTCAGATCATTCCCGCTCCCCAGCCCGACCCAACCCACTACTACACCCTGGCGATCCCGGCCTCGATGGAGACCGCCCTGCCTTCCCCGACCGCGACGCTGCGCATCGGCCTCAATCCCGTCGACCTCGCCCCCTATCTGCGCAAGGGCGTGCTCGTCGTGCGAAGTGGCGGCAACGAGGTCGTATTCAACGATTTTGCCCGCTGGGCCGAGCCGCTCGACGTGGGCATCGCCCGCGCCCTCCAGATGAGCCTCACCACCGACCCGCGCATCGCCCATGTGTGGCTATCTCCTTTGTCGATGGACGATCATCGCGATTTCGACGTGACCGTGCACATCCGCCGCGCCGACGGCGTGCTCAGCGCTTCCGGCGCTTCGGTCCGGTTCGTGGCCATCGTCGATATCTCGAAGCCCGGCGACCCCCCGCGACTGGTGCTGCAAAAAGCCTTCACGGCACCAGCAATCGCATGGGATGGCCGCGACTACGGCGCCATGGCCGGCGCTCTATCAAAAGCCGTGCTGGAACTGTCCAAGGATATCGCCGACTCGCTGCCCGCCGCGCCCGCGAAAAATTGATTTCGCGCGTCTCCAGCCATTCCCCGATGAGCACTCCCTACGACCTCGCCCGCACGGCGATCGACGAGGCCCACAAGGCCGATCCCAAGAGCCTGCCCGACGGCCGGCCCGCTGAACTGGTTTATGCCGATGGCATCGAAGCCTGGGTCCTGCGGCTTGTTCCCACGGCTTCTCCCATCCTCCTGCTCGCCGCCCGCTGCCAGCATTTGGAGCGATGGAGCGTGCCCCGGGATGCGTTCCCCCTCGACAAGCCCGGCTACCACGCGTGGCGGAAATCGCTCTACGTCAAACAAGCCGCCCGAGCCCGCGAATTGCTGCTCGCCGCCGGAGTCCCGGCGTCGGAGGCCGACGAGGCCCAGGCCTGGATCTCCAAGAGCGGCCTCAAATCCAATGCCGGCACCCAGGCCCTCGAGGACGCCGCCTGTCTGGTTTTCCTGGAAAACGAAATCGGCGCCTTCGCCACCCAACACGCCGATTATCCACGGGAAAAATTCGTGGATATCCTGCGCAAGACCTGGCGCAAGATGAGCCCCGCCGCCCAGGATGCCGCATTGGGGCTCGACCTGCCGCCCCCCGTGGCCGCACTGGTGCGCGAAGCCGTCTCGACCACCGCCTGACCGAGCCCCCCGGCCCTCAGGCCAGGTACGAACAGATGTATTCGCAGATGCCCGAGGGCACCTCGATCGAAAAGCCGCTCTTTCCGGGAACGTCGAAGTGCTCGCCGGCCTTGTAGGTGGCAAGCGCCGTCTGCCCGTCCAGCGTCACACGGCACTCGCCGGCAACCACCTCCATGCGCTCAGGAGCGCCCGTGCCAAAGTGATAGGAGCCCGCATAGATCAAACCGAGGGTCTTTTTCTCTCCGTCCGCAAGGATGACCGTGTGGCTGACGACCTTGCCGTCGAAATAGACGTTGGCCTTCGTGTGAACCGTGACACCGGAATAGTGAGTGGGCAGGGACATGGAACCCTTTGGAAACAGAGGGCGCCTGCCGAAGCAAGCGCGGGTTTCCCCGCGGCCAGCGGTCCGCACGATGCCCGGATTTACGGTTTTACCCGCCTGTCCCTTTCGCCTTAATCAGCCCAACCCCGAACGCCATGCACCGACTCTCCAAAATCCTGCCCTCTGCCGCCGCCCTCGCAATCGCCCTCGTTTTGGGAGCCTGTTCCAAGGACACAAAACCCACCACCCCCGCATCGCGTCCGGCCACGGCCTACACCTTGTCGGCCGCCGACGAGAAGCTCATCGCCAAGCAATTCCCCGGAGCCCAAACCTCCCCGTCAGGCCTGATGTGGATCGTGCGCAAGCCAGGCACCGGCACGGAAACCCCTCACTACGGCTCCATCGCAATCGTCGATTATGATCTGCGCCTGCTCGACGGCACCTTCATCGAAAGCTCCCTCAAGAACGGTTCGCCCCTGACCATCCCCGTCGGGGTCGGCCGCGTGATCAAAGGCTGGGACGAAGCGCTGCTCACCATGAAGCGCGGCGAAAAACGGACCCTCATCGTACCCCATTGGCTCGCCTATGGCATCGCCGGCAGCCCACCCAACATCCCGCCCTACGCCACGCTCGTGTTCGATGTCGAGCTGCGCGATTTCCATTGAGCAAGGCCCAGTCCACTCTGCCGCCCTGAGCATTCCCGATGCCTGTTTCCAACAAAGGATTGCCGGGCAAACCGGACCCGCTAATCCTTTTCCCGTCTCCCATTCATCAATGCCTACCACCCCAACTCCGTCTCAGGCTCTAGATACCGTTCTGTTCAAGGCGCTTTTGGAGAAGGCAACCGATGCCATCTATTTCAAGGACGCCGAGGGGCGCTTCCTGCGGGTGAGCAATCGGATGGTGGGTGCCTTCAACCGGGACCACCCGTCTCAGGTCGAAGGTAAGACCGCGGCCGAATTTTACTCAGAGGATCACATCAAGGAGGTCAAAGCCGCGGAGGCGAAGATCATGCAGTCCGGGCTGCCCATGCTCGACGTCGAAGAGGCCGAGACCTGGCCCGACGGTTCGATCACCTGGGCCTCCACCAGCAAATTTCCGCTCTACGACACCGACGGCGCTCTCATCGGCACTTTTGGCATCTCGCGCGACATCACGGAGCACAAGATCGCCGAAGAGGAGCTCCAGGACGCCAACAATCGCCTCATCGAGGAGGGCCGCAAATCCGCCGTCGCGGAATTTGCCGGCACGGTGCTCGCCAACATGGGCGGTTCGATCATCGAAATCCGGCAGGGGCTCGACCGCGCGCTCACCCTGCTGCAACAGGCCCGCACGAATCCCGAAGCCCTGGCCAAGGCCACCGAGGAAGTGCGCGAGCTACGCTATGTCGCACAGACGCTCAGCGATCTGATGAAGATCCAGGCGTCCTGATCCGCACGATCCGGCGAAAAAGGCGTGAGCCTCGCTTGGTTTTCTGCCCTGTTCTGACGGGCCCACCGCCCGCAACGATGAGTTCCGGACTTCAGGGAGATTTTTTTGAGGCATTCACACCGCAGCCCGGCGTGCACCGCTCGCCGCCCGGCGCACGCACCG
>JAJXVO010000169.1 GCA_021782105.1 bacterium | reverse complement strand
GGGCCAGGCCGCCATCGGAATTGAGTGCCGCACCGGGGACGAGGGACGTTTTGCCCGTGCGTTCGACGCGGCGACGGCACGCGCGGTCGCAGTCGAGCGCGCGCTGCAGACCGCCTTGGGCGGAGGTTGCCATACCGCCTTTGCGGCGCACGTCGCGGGGGACGCGCTCCACGTATTCCACGAAACGACCGGCCGCCGGCGCTTCGACCTGACGCCCGCAGATTATGCCGATCCTGTCTCAACCGCCGCACGCGTGCTGCGTGCGCTCGGATTGCGCTGACGCCGTACGACCACCCCTTTCATCATGACTTCCCAGCCACTGTCAGGCAGGCGCATCGCCATCACCCGCACGTCCGAGCAATCGGGCGGCCTGCGTTCCCTGCTCGAGCAGCGCGGCGCCGAGGTGCTCGAGCTGCCTCTGATCACCGTCTCCGCCCAGATCGACAAACAGAACCTGGCCGACTGCATGTTGGAGCTGGGCAGCTACGATTGGCTGGTCTTCACGAGCGCGAATGGAGTGCGGTATTTCTTCGAGCAATTCATGAAGCTCTTCGACGATATCCGTTCGCTGGGTCTGGTGCGTGTTGCATGTGTCGGCGAGACGACCGCCGAGGTGGTCCGCAGCTACCATCTCAAGGTCGAGTGTCAGCCCAAGCGGCCCACCGCCGAGGATCTGGCTGATGCGCTGATCGAGACGGGAAGCCTGGATCACGTGAAGGTGCTCGTGGTCACGGGCAACCTCAATCGTGAGGTCATGGTGTCGAAACTCGAGGAAGCCCGGGCGATCGTGGACCGGCTGCAGGTCTACAAGACCGAACGCACTGATCTTACCGGGAGCCCCGAGGCCGCCGATTTCCGCGAGCGTGGCGCCGATGCCGTCCTTTTTGCCAGCTCCTCGGCCGTGGAATCGTTCGTCGGGCAGGGCGACTTGCTCAGGCCGGGACGCAAAGCAAAGACGCCGCTTTTCGGGAGCATTGGCCCCCAGACTTCGGAGAGTCTTCGCAAGGCGGGACTCGAAGTCTCGTTTGAGGCGAAGACGCCCGGTTTGAAAGACTTGGTTGACGGGCTTCAGAAGGCGCTCGCCAAGGAGGGAGCTTGAGACCCACCCCCATGGCCGACACCTACACAGTCCCGGAAAATGCCCGTCCCGAGCGCGCTGACAAGGTGTTGGCCCAAGCCTTCCCCGAACACAGCCGAACCGCGATCCAAAGGGCTTTCGAGGCTGGCCTGGTGACGTGCGCCGAACGCGTGCTGACGAAGAAGGACACCGTGCGCGCGGGCGATCTCATCGCGTTTTCCCTGCCGCCGGTGAAGGCGACCGGACTCACGCCTGCGGACATTGCCCTGGATGTCCTGTTCGAGGACGAGCACATGATCGCGCTCAACAAGACCGCCGGCATGGTCGTGCATCCCGGGGCGGGCACGGGCGACGATACGCTGGTCCACGCGCTCTTGTCTCACTGCGAAGGCGAACTGAGCGGCGTGGGTGGCGTCGAGCGGCCCGGCATCGTGCATCGCCTCGACAAGGACACGTCGGGCGTGTTGCTGGTGGCGAAATCCGACGCCGCGCACCGCGGGCTTGCCTCCCAGTTTGCAGGCAGGGCGCTGCGCAAGGAATACCTGGCTCTGGTGTCCGGCGTGCCGGATCTGCTCTCGGGCGTGATCGACCGGGGAATCTCTCGCCATCCGATACATCGGCATCGCATGACGGTCGGGGACGGCGGGCGTCCGGCGCGCACCGATTGGGAGCGCGTGGAGGCGTTCCCGCCGATCGCCTCGCTGCTCCGCTGCCGTATCCATACGGGACGCACCCATCAGATCCGCGTGCACCTGAAGTCCATCGGGCATCTGCTCCTGGGTGATGCCGTCTACGGATGGAAGCCGGACGCGAGATTGTCCGAACAGCCTGCGCGCATCATGCTCCACGCCGAGCACATCGTGTTTCTTCATCCCATAACCTCGAAGGTCATGGACCTGCGAGCGCCGCTTCCGGCCGATTTTCGGCGCATGGTCGAAGTCCTTCGCTCGTCTTCCGGAAGATCCTCCCATTGAGGATCGTGCCCCGGAGCCTTTGAAAAAACGCAAAGTCGGCGTTGCATGAAGGTGCGGAGTTGGTTTCTAGTGCCCCCTTTCCCGTCCCGCCTCCGTTGCGCGGACGGGATACCATGAGCTTATTGCCCTTCAAAGGTCTTGTCGGTCCGGACGGCACGCACGGTGCGCTCTTCTTTGCGCGACTGATGGAACTCCTCCCGGATCATGTCTATTTCAAGGATCTGGAGGGGCGGTTCCTGTGCATCACGCGGGCGCAGGCGGAGTTTTTCGGTCTGAAGACCCCTGAGGACGCGGTGGGAAAGACCGATTTTGATTTCTTTCCGTACGAAATCGCCCGCCAAAAGGATTTCGACGAGCGTGAGATCATCCGCACGGGAATCGGATTTTTCGGCAAGGAGGAGCGGAGCGACCGCCAAGGGCGCGAACTCTGGACCTACACGACCAAACTTCCTCTGATCTCTGAAACCGGCGAGGTGATCGGGACCTTCGGAATCTCCAGGGACGTGACCGAGACGAAGTTCGCGCGCGAAGCCCTGGAGGCCCAGCACCGCCTCCTCCATACCCTTATCGACATCCTTCCGTGCCGGATCTTCGTGAAGGACCACAGCGGCTGCTTCACGATCACCAACCAGGCCTTTCGCCGCTCGGTCGGAGTCGACTCGCCCGCGGAGGTCCTGGGGCGCCGCCGCGCCGAACTCGTCAGCGATTCACGGGATGCCCGGGTGGCCGCCGACGATCTCCAGGTCATCGAGTCCGGAGTGTCGATTTTGAACCGGGAGGATCTCGATGTGTCGCCCTCGGGTGAGAAGCAATGGATGCTCCTATCGAAGGTCCCCTTGATTGATCGCGACGGACGCGTGCAGGGGATAGTAGGCATGTCGGCCGACATCACCGCGCAGAAGCAGGCCGAGGAGCGCGCCATTCGGGCGCAGCGCGACCTTGAGTCGAGCACGCGCCTTATGGAATCGGAGATCGCGATGGCTCGCGAAATGCAGCAGGAGCTCATGACCGCGAGCGTGCAGGCGGTTCGGGAGAGGCTCGACCGTTCCGCTGCGCTCAAGCCGGAGATCGCCTTTGCGTACGAACCCTGCGCGCATCTCGCGGGGGATTTCTTCCAGGCGGTGAACCTGTCTCCCACGCAGTTTGGATTGCTGGTGTGCGACGTGATGGGACACGGAGTGAAGGCGGCGCTGGTTACGACCCTCCTGCGCGGACTGCTCGCCGAGGTCACCGCCCGAACCATTCATCCTTCCCAAGTGATCGCCGCGCTCAACGACCGGCTCTGCGGCCTGCTCGACCGGCCGAGTTTCCCTCGTTTTGTGACGGCCCTGTATGCGACGATCGATCTGAAGGCGGGAATGATCACCGTGGCAAACGCCGCGCATCCCTGGCCCCTTCTCCAGCGCAGCGGATCCTCAGCGGGCCCGCTGGTGACGGCGGAGTGCGGACCCGGGCTGGGATTGATTCCCGCGACAGTCTACGAGGCCGTGGAATGTCCGCTCGTCGGGGGAGACCGACTCTTGTTTTACACGGATGGACTCAAGGAGGAGCAGAACTGGGCAGGGGACGAATTTGGCCCGGAACGCCTCGCTCAGGCGCTCGATCAGCTCTCGAGCCGAGACCTCCAGGGGACGCTTGGGGAGATCCTCTCGCAGATACGGGCCTTTTCCGGATCGGCATCGTCAGGCGATGACCTATGCGCGATCCTCCTTGGACTCTAGGTGCCGCCGATCACGGGATCGGGCGTCCCGCAGCGCAAAGGGGGGGGCGGCGAGGCGCCCCCGGCGATGAGAGTTCAGGCCAGGCTCTGTTCGTAGCCTGCGGCGTCGAGGAGCGCGGAGACATCGGCTGGCGCTGCTAGCTTGAGGCGGATCATCCAGCCTGTGCCGTACGGGTCGCGGTTCAGGGTCTCGGGCCTGCCGTTGAGGGCTTCGTTGACCTCCTGCACCATACCCGCGACGGGCGCGTAGATGTCGGAGGCGGCCTTCACCGACTCCACCACGCCGAAACTATCGCCGACTTTCAGGAGCGTGCCGACCTTGGGAAGCTGGACGAAGGTGATGTCGCCAAGCGAGTTTTGGGCGTAGTCGGTGATGCCGACCAGCGCCGTGCCGTCGCCGGATGGTTTTAGCCATTCGTGGGATTTCGCGTAACGAAGATCAGGGGGAATGTTGCTCATGAAAGGATAAGGCGAACTTTGTTTTTGTTGGTTTCGGCGGGAGCTGCAATCAGGTTTTCGGTTTCAGGCCTTCTCGGGCAGAGGAACAAAGGGAGGTTTGGTGAGGGTGAAGGGGATCCGGGTGCCGCGGATATCCACGGCGAGTGGGGAGGATGAGGCCGCCGCCGACACGAGGGCGGAGCCGATTGCTTCGTTCAGGATGGGCGACAGCGTGCCGGAGAGCACCCGCCCCACGGTTGCACCATCTGAGCCGAGCACCGGAGTGTCGGCGCGCACAATCCGGCGGTCGCCCGTGCGGAAATAGACCACCTTTTCGGCGCATCCCTCGCGCTTTTGGCGAAATAGCGCATCCCGTCCGTTGAAATCGCAGCCCTTCTCCAGCTTCACGGTCCAGCCAAGCCCGGCGGCGAGCGGCGAAATCGTGGCGCTCAACTCGTGTCCATAAAGCGGATACCCGGCCTCCAGACGAAGACTGTCGCGTGCCCCCAGTCCGGCGAGTTCCAGGCCATGGGGCCTGCCGGCCTCAAGGAGCGCCTCGGCCAGGCGGTTGACCTCGGAAGCGGCGTGGTACAGCTCGAATCCGTCCTCCCCGGTGTACCCGGTGCGGCTGAGCAGGCAGTGAATCCCCGCCACGGTGCCCTCTCCAAAGTGATAATACCGAATTGTCCCGAGCTTTGCGCCCGTGAGGCTCTGCAGAATCCCCGCCGCCGCCGGCCCCTGGAGTGCCAGGAGCGCGTAGTCGTCGGACCGATCGGTCACTGTGACATCGAAGCCCCGGGCCTGCTCAGTCATCCAAGCGAGATCCTTGGCGATATTTGAGGCGTTGATACACAGGAAATAGTCCGCCGGTCCGCGCATATAGATGAGCAGGTCGTCGACGACTCCTCCGTCTGGCAGACACATTGGGGAGTAGAGCACGCGGCCTGGAAAGAGCTTTGCGACGTCGTTGGTCACGAGCTTTTGAAGGAAGGCAAGCGCTCCCGATCCGCGGACATCGACCTCCCCCATGTGGCAGACGTCGAACAGACCGGCTGCGCGCCTGACCACCTTGTGCTCCTCGAGGATGGAGCGGTATTGGACCGGCATCTCCCAGCCGGCAAAATCCACGAGCCTGGCTCCGTGGCTGGCGTGAAAATCACGCAGAGGGGTGCGTTTCAAGGTGCTCATGCACAAGCCTAGGGGTGCAGGGTGCCCCTCCCGCAAGGGAAAAGCTGACGGAATGGGCTTAAGATTGAGATGGCAATCTGCGGCGGCTCCGTGAAACCTCCGGCGCTCTTATGAACGCGGTGCCGCTCGCTTATTGGGTCCACGACCTCAATCCGTTTCTCATCAGGTTTACGGACAATATTGGAATCAGGTATTACGGGCTGGCCTACGTGCTCGGCTTTGTCGTCGCCGCGTGGATGTGCACGCGCTACGCGAAAGTGGGGCGCTCAAAGGTGCCGGCCGCGAAGGTGAACGACCTGATCATGGCCCTGATCATCGGCGTGCTCGTAGGCGGGCGGGTGGGGCACTATTTCCTCTACGACGACTGGCGCAGCTTTCCCACGGACCCCTTCGGCATCTTCAAGGTATGGGATGGTGGCATGGCTTTTCATGGAGGTCTGGTGGGTGTCGCCATCGCGCTCCTCTGGTTTTCGCGCGCCAACAAGATTTCATTCCTGCACGTGTCCGACGTGATCGCGTCGGTCACGCCGATCGGCCTGTTTTTTGGGCGCATTGCGAACTTCATCAACGGCGAGCTATGGGGGAAGGTGTCGTACGTGCCATGGGCGATGATCTTCCCGCTGAGCGCGCCCCCGGGAACACCGATCTCGATGATCCCGCCCCGGCATCCCTCCCAGCTTTACGAGGCCGGCATGGAAGGACTGCTGCTCTTTGCCTTCATGCAGTGGCGATTCTGGAAGACGCCCGTGGTTGAACGCACGCCCGGCCGCCTTTCGGGCGAGTTCCTGGTCGCGTATGCGATTGCCCGTTCGATCGGGGAGGTATTCCGCGAACCGGATTTCGGCATCTCGCCGATCATGGGCCTGAGCCGCGGCACATTCTATTCGCTCTTCATGGTGGTCGGGGGGTTCGGCCTGATCGTTTACACCCTGCTGGTCGACGACCGAAAAAAGTCCTAAGCCCGCGAGGACCCGGAAGTAGCGATGGAAAAGGCGCGTCCGGGTGGGACGCGGCCTGTGAAAAGAGGCAGGAGCGATCAGACGACCGTATTGGCCGGGATTATCTGCCCCTTGGGCACCACGAGCACCCCGTCGCGGATGATCACGGCGCCCCCGGCGTAGACGCCGTCTGGTTTGCCCTCGGGCGAGAGCGAGCAGTTGTCGCCGATGCGGGCATTCTTGTCGATGATCGAGAAGTGAATCTTGCAGTTCTTACCGACGCCGATCTGGGGAATCCCCTTCGATGTGTTGGTTTTCTGGATATCCCACTCCTCGAAGAAGTCGGCGCCCATCATGATCACGTCCTCCATCTGCGTTCCTTCGTCGATGAATGAGCGCACTCCGATCACGCAGCGGCGGAGATTGGTGTCGGTGATGATCGACCCTTCGCCCACGACGACGTGATCGACGTTGCAGCGGTTCATCTTGGCGGGAGGAAGCTGGCGGGAGTGGGTGTAGATCTTTCCGGACGGATCGAAAAAATTGAACGGCGGGAGCGGCTGCGCCATCGCGAGATTCGTCTCGAAAAAGGCGCGCACGGTGCCGATGTCCTCCCAGTAACCCTCGAAAATGTAGGAATACAGGCGCTTTCGTCCCAACAGAGAGGGGATGACCTCCTTGCCGAAATCCTTCATGGAATTGTCCAAGGCCTCGGCGAGGGCCGCGCGATTGAACACGTAGATGCCCATCGAGGCCAGGCAGCGCTTTTCCTTGGACGGGCTCAGTTTTGCCTCGATCGCAGGGCTGACGGCCAAACCCTCGATGATCGCGGGGTCCTTGGGTTTCTCGACGAATTCGGTGATGGCCAGGCGATCGTCCACGCGCATCAGACCGAGCCCCTCGACCTTCGAGGCAGGGAATGCGATGGAGGCGACCGTCACGTCCGCGTTGGTCTCGATGTGCTGCGCGATGATCTTGCGGAAGTCCATTCGGTAGAGCTGGTCGCCCGAAAGGATGAGCACGTAGTCGTGCGAGAAGGTGCGAAAATGGACGAGGTTTCTGCGCACCGCGTCGGCGGTGCCCTGATACCAGTCGTTGGTCGATTCCGTCTGCTCGGCGGCGAGGATGTCCACAAACCCGCCTCCAAACCCGTCGAATTGATAGGTGCTTTGGATGTGCCGATGGAGCGACGCGGTATGGAACTGGGTCAGCAGGAAGATGCGATTGATACCCGAATTGATGCAGTTGCTGATCGGGATATCGACCAGCCGGTATTTACCGGCGAGCGGCACCGCTGGTTTGCAGCGCTCCATCGTAAGAGGGTAAAGGCGGGTGCCGCGGCCACCGCCCATGATTACGGACAAAACACTTTGAACGGTTGTCATGGAGAAAAGTCTCTATTGCCTTGTGGAAAGTTTAGACAGAACGCTAATTTCGCGAGCCAATTTAATCGCAAACAGCACCAAAACACATGTGTGGAATCGTCGGCTACGTGGGTAAGCACAAGGCGGCCTCAATCCTGATGGAGGGATTGAAGCGACTCGAATACCGGGGCTACGACTCGGCGGGCCTGGCCGTGCTTCAAAACGGCCGGATCGACTTGGTCAAGAAGGTGGGGCGGGTGGATGTGCTGGTGCGCGAGGTGGCGCGGCATCCGTTCACGGGGCGCTGCGGCATCTGCCATACGCGCTGGGCGACGCACGGAGGGGTGACCGATGCGAATGCGCATCCGCACGTGTCGAGCGACGGCAAGCTGGCCTTGGTTCACAACGGGGTCATCGAGAATTTTTCCTCGATCAAAAAATTCCTCCTTACCAAGGGATATACGTTCCTGTCGGAGACGGATACGGAGGTGCTCTGCAACCTGATCGCCTATCACTACGCGAAGGAGCCGGCTTCGACTCAGGGGCACAGCCGCTTTTTTGAGAGCGTGCGCAAGACGCTGCTCCACGTGGAGGGCACCTACGGCATCGCGGTGGTCTGCGTGGATTGTCCCGACGAGATCGTGGCGGCGCGCAAGGGTTCTCCGCTGCTCCTGGGCGTGGGCGACGCGGAGTATCTGCTGGCAAGCGACGCTTCGGCGCTGGTGAGCCGCACCCGCAACGTCGTGTACCTGAAGGACGGCGAACTCGTGCACCTCACGCCGACGGATTTTGCGATCACGACGATCGACCAGGCCGAGGTGGCACCGGTGGTCGACACGATCACCTGGTCGATCAAGGACGCGGAGATCAACGGGCACGCGCACTTCATGGAGAAGGAGATCTTCGAGCAGCCCGCGGCGCTCGAAAACGCAATGCGCGGACGCTTCTCGGAGGATGGCACCACCGCCCAG
>JAJXVO010000168.1 GCA_021782105.1 bacterium | reverse complement strand
GGTGCTGCCATGAATGTGCAGCAGTCCAATATCGCTACGGCGTGGGCCATCAGCAAGACTGGCTCGATCGACGGCGGTATCGACGGCTATCCGTTCGCCCATCCGGTCAGCATCAACGGCTACAATCATTAAACCAAGTCGGCAAACCTTCGTGCCGAAGCGATGGGCCTTGCTGATCCCTATCCGGGCGCTCTGAAGAATTATTACAAGGACAAGACCCTTACGGACCCCACGATCTTCGATTTCTACAACAATCTGATCGACGGCCCGAACAAGTTTGAGAGGGAGGGTTGGAATGCCTTCAACCTCAATGTGTCGCAGTCCTTCTTCCATAACCGACTCGCTTTCGACTTTGTCTGGGACAGGCAGATGTACCATGACCAGCAGGAAATGAACATGTCCGATACGCCGTTCATCTCCATCGACAACAATCTGACGTTGATCAATTCCCCGACGCTTCCCGCCGGTACCGTCAATGCGAGCGATTATCCCCCCCCGGTTGCCAATCCCAACTTCGGCAGGGCCTACATCGGTAGCAGCGGCCACTACGGCAACAGCCAGTACTTCTCCACGGAGAACAACCTTCTGTTCACGGCTTACGGCGAGCTGAAGGCGACTGACTTCCTGAACCGCTCCTGGGTCACGGATCTTCTTGGCAAGCATCGCTTCACGGCGCTTGATTCCAGTTCGAAGTCCACCACTGAAACGCGTGATTACGTGCGTTATGCCACGGACGCCCAATGGGCCCTCGACAACAACCAGACGGCCAACATTTCCCAGGGCTTCCGTCAGGTTGATTGGATCACCTACCTGAGCGGCAATCTGAGCGGACGGACCTCGGCGTCTGGCGCTTACATCAGCCCGATCACGGCGGTTCAGTCTCCCCAGGGGCAGACTGTGGTGCAGTACTTTGACTCGCACTGGCAGCCGTCGACCGTTCCCGGTACCCCGACCTATGTGGACCCAGGTGCGGCATGGGCCAACCCGTTCTACAACACGGCCGCGGCGCCTGCCTCGACCCAGTCGGAAAATCCCGCCAATTATAAGGGCTGGACGACCACCTCCGTCAATATCCTGAACGCGGATCAGGGCGACCTGAACCAGCTCTACACGGACGGAAGCAAGACCAAGACCGTCATTAACTCCCAAGGGTTTACATGGCAGGGTTACATGGCCGATGGCTTGATTGTTCCGACCTTTGGTTATCGCAAGGACAAGGTTTATTCCTACAGCGCGATCGCCCCGCAGAATTCTGCGACCGGCGTTGCGTCGATGAATTATGCCATCACTGGTGGTGCCAACAGCATTTCCACGGGTTCCAGCAACACGTGGGGATTGGTTGTGCATGCGCCGAAGTTCATCCGCGAGAACCTGCCTTGGGATTCGGACATTTCCCTGACCTACGACCGCTCGTCGAATTTCCGCGATGAGACGCGTTATGACTTCCAGGGCAATTCGATTCCGAACTCGAGCGGCAAGACCGAAGAGTATGGCGTCGTTCTCAGCACGCTCAGCGGCAAGATCCATCTGAAGGTCGTGTCCTACAAGACCACCGTCACCGGTGCCGATCTTTCGGGAGATCCTTCCGTCTCCACCCTCGGCAGCAACACCTACTGGCTGTACCTGGCCGAAGCTTGGGGCGCCGCTTCTGCGGTTGCGGACAAGATCGGTCTATCGGGCAACGACACCACGGGTGCCGCTTGGTACTGGGATTGGGCGAATCACGACATCAACACGCCTTATGGCGCGATGCCTCGTGATCCGGCGAGCGCCGCGATTGACGCGCATGAAAATGCCGCGGCGGACGCTTGGATCAAGTCGATGCAGCCTCAGTCGTTCTACAACGCCTACGGCATTCCTGTGAATGTGGCTAACATCCAGGCCGCGGATGCTTCTGGAAATTGGGCGCAGCCCTATTCCAGCTTCATCGGTGGTGGCTGGAGCCCGGGCGCTGGTCCTGGTGGCGTTCAGGCTGCTGGCGCTGGCAAGATCAACGGTGTCTACCCGGTTGGTACAATCGACAACGTTTCCAAGGGCTACGAGTTTGAGCTGACCGCTCAACCCCTGCACAACTGGAACATCACCTTCAATGCTTCCAAGACGTCTGCGAGTCGCACGACTCTCAGCTCCACCTTGAGCAGCTTCATTGAAGCCACCCATCAGCGCCTTTCGGGTGTGGCCGGTGATCTTCGTACGTGGTGGGCCGGTGATACGTCCGGCACCTTCCGTGCGAACTTCGACAACAACGTCTATTCTGCCTACCTGTTCCAACAGCAGCAGAATGGGCAGTCTGCTCCTGAAGTGCATCCTTGGGCGTTCAATCTCGTGAATACCTACAACTTCGACCATTCCTTCCTGAAGGGTGTCGACGTTGGTGGTGGTTTGCGCTGGCAACAGGGTGCCATTCTGGGGTACCGCCTGAAGGCAGATCCGATCGTTGGCGACCCGAACAATGTCGTCTATGATGTGAATGCTCCGATCTATGGTTCCGCACAGTCGGCCGTCGATCTGTGGGTTGGCTATCAACGGAAGCTCACCGACAAGATTTCGTGGCAGATTCAGCTGAACCTGCGCAATGTCGGCCAGAAGACCCGTCTGACGCCGATCAGTGTTGAGCCCGATGGTACGCCAGCGGCTCAGCGCATCATGGAAGGTATGGCTTGGCAGTTGACCAACACCTTCTCCTTCTAAGCTGAAGAGCTTTAAAGGGATTCATTTATAGCAAAGGCGCCGGGCCCCAAGCCCGGCGCCTTTTTGCTGTGTGCGCCCGGCGGGGCGCCCCTGGTTGTCAGTGAATGGCGGAGAGGTGCTGGTGCCGGAGTATCCGGTCAGCGCGCTTCGTAGGTGCCGTCCGCGCGTCGCACGACAAGGCCTTTGAGCTCGAGCAGCATCAGGGTGGCGGATACGGAGGAGGCCGAAAGGCCCAGTTGCTCCGCAAGGGAATCCGGGGACAGCAATTCGCCGCCTCCGAGACGTTCGAAGACACCACGCTCGTCGTCGGGCAGCTCCGGGACGCAATTCGCGTCCGTCGAGGGGGCAGGCGTCTTGGGCATCAATTCCGTCAGGTAATTGAGTTCTTCGAGCACGTCATGGACGCCCGTGACGAGCGTGGCGCCGTCGCGAATGAGTTGGTGGCATCCCCGGCTGGTCGCCTGGTCGATTCGGCCGGGGACCGCGAAGATCGCGCGACCCTGTTCTCCGGCGAAACGGGCGGTGATCATTGAGCCGCCGTCGACATCGCTTTCGACGACGATCACCCCCTTACACATGCCTGAGATGATCCGGTTGCGCATGGCAAACGAGTTTTTGTCCGCTCGGCGCCCAAACGGAAATTCGGAAACGACTGCCCCGGTGGCGGCGATGCGCCGGTACAAGTCGAGGTTTTCAGGGGGGTAGACGATATCGACCCCGTTACCCAAAACGGCGACCGTGGCGCCAGCGACGGACAGGGCTCCCTCGTGGGCGGCGGTGTCGACGCCCCGGGCGAGGCCGCTGACGACGCAGAAACCGAGCCGGGCGAGTTCGGCTCCCAGGCTCTTGGCAATCGTCTGACCGTAGAGGGTCGTCCGGCGGCTGCCGACGATCGCGATGCACGGACGGTCGAACGTGAATCCACCCAATCGATACAGACCGATGGGCGGATCGTGGATTTCGCGAAGGAGCGGGGGATAATCGGAGTCGGGGCCCGTGACGAAGGACGCGTGTGCGGCCGCGATCCGTTCCTCTTCCTTGGTGAGGTCGAAGAGTGTCTCCCAGCTGCGCATCGCCGAGGCGATTTTGGGTCCGACTCCCCTGAAGGATTCCAGTCGCCTGGTGTCGGCCGAAAGCACGCGGCAGGGATCGCCGTCGAATTCGTCCAAAAGGCGATTGAGAGTGACCGGCCCGATGTGGGGCAGGGCGTTGAGCACGAGCAGGGCCTGCCTTGGGGTGAGGGTTCTAGGGGTCGTCATGCTCGCGGAGTGCCAGAGGTAGAAAATCGAGAAGGTCGGAGGTGCGGACGGCGACCTGGCCTCGTGAACGGGCGAGCAGGTCGGCGGCGGTGCCGTGGAGCGTGACTCCGCGAAGTGCGGCGCCGAGTGGATCGTCTGGAGTCTGCGCCAGGAGCGCGCCGATGAGGCCGGCGAGCAGGTCGCCGCTGCCGCCTCTCGCGAGGAGCGGTCCGCCGAAGAACGAGTGATAGACCGTGCTCGCGTGGGCGATCTGGGTCGTGGGGCCCTTGAGCACGATAGTCGCGCGGGTCTCGGCGGCAAAGGTGCGCAGTTCGTGACCTCCGGCGATACGAAGGTATTCGCCTGCATGCGGTGTGAGCACCCGGGCGCCCTTGCCGCTTTTCACGAGCGAGGGTTGCAGCGAATCCGCATCCAGCACGGCAGGCAGATCGACGGATTTGAGCAATCGCTCAACCAGGGCGAGCGTTTCGGGCTCACGCCCCAGACCGGGGCCGATTGCGAGAGCGGACGCGCGGGGCAGAAGGGCGGCGATCCGGGAAAAACCTTCAAGGGCGAGGCCGCCGTGGGGAGTTTCGGGACAGCCGATCCACATGGCCTCGGGGGCGCGGGCAGCGAACGACGCTGCGAGCGACTCGGGAACGAAGGCTGACACGAGGCCCGCGCCGCCGTGCAGCGCCGCCAGTGTCGCCATCAGAACGGCTCCGGGATAGGAGAGGGACCCGCCCACGATGAACACGTGACCGAAGGAGCGTTTGTCCGAGACGGCGGGTCGCAGGGCGCGCAGGGGGTCGAGGATGGAGCGGGTGAGGACGAAATCGGTGGAAGCCAGCGAAGACTTTGGTTTTTCCTGTGCGAAAAAACCGAGGTCGACGTAACGAAGGCGTCCCGAATTCCGGCAGACCAGCAGGGGGGATTTGACGATGCCGGTGGCGTAGGTGAAATCGGCGCGGAAGGCGCCGGGGGCGTCGAGGCCACTGGGAAGGTCGACGGCGGCTCGAAGGCGGACGTTCAGCTTGGACTCCCACTGAAGGACCCTTGTCGTGGGCTGGTCGAAAGGAGCGCGGAATTGAAAACCGAAGATGCCGTCGATGCAGAGGTCGAAGACGAGGCCGGGGGGTAGGGCATCGGGCTGAACGGTGGAGACCCGACTTGCGAAGGCCTCGCGCAACTCCCTCCAGGCTCGGGCGGCGAGAGGCTTGAGGGTGCGTTCGCCGAAGACGAAGATGAGGACGGCCCGGGCCTTGGGCATCAGGGAGAGCAGTTCCCGGGTGGCGATCAGGGCGTCGCCGGCGTTGTGGCCTTTTCCTGCGAGGACCAGGATCGATGCGGACTGGGGGAGGCCGCCGATCTCCCAGAAATCGCGTGTGATCGCATGGGCGACGCCGTGGCCGGCGGCGCCCATGGCCGCCCATTCGCGGGATTCGTCGCCGCCGAGCAGATGAGTTTCGAGACCACGGGCCTGTTCGCAGGAAAGGATGGGGTGAATGGAGCTCATGGAGCACGGGTGGGCGGAGGCGTTGTCTGAGGGGCCGCCGTTGGCGGGCCGGGGTCCGGTTCTGGCGGGGGCGAAAAGGGGGCGGGCACGAGTTCGGAGCGGTTTCGGAGCCATTCGTCGTGCATGCGCTGACTTTCTGTGAAGCGGAGGGGGCTCTCCGGGTGGGTTGTGTCGACGAGAAGCGGGCGAGTCAGGCTGGGGATGGATCGGAAGTAGAGGGCGCCGCCAACGCGGAGCACCTCGTAGAAATCGGAGAAGGTGTTCGTGGAGCGGTCCCACATTGCGATCTCGGTGCGATCGTGGTCCCAGATGGCGTGGCCGCCCCACATTGCGAAGACGGCTTCGACCTCGGTGAGGCGTTCGGGTTGCGGGGGGCTGGGTTTGGAGACGGGCGCCGCGGGGGCGGGAGGCTGGGGTGGTTTTTCGCTGCGGAAGGAAGGGGGGAGCAGGTAGACGAAGAGGGCGCCCAGGACAAAGCCCAGCGTGACCCACGAGGGGGTCAACGAGAGTCGGGGCCTTGACGCAGGCCTTGAGTCGGCGGGGGGCTGGGTGTCGTCGTCCATGGTGAACCCTGGCGGAGAAACGACGGTGCCCGCGTTGTGAGCGCCGGGCAAGCTCGTGCTCGATCAGGCGGGCAGGCGGACGATCGCGGCCACGGCCATGGCGACGCCCTCGGTGTGGGAGAGGCTGACGCGAACCTCGGAGCCCCCGATGGAGTGGAGCAGCTGCAGACCCTGATCGTCGAGGGTGACCAGGGGTTCGCCCCGGGTGCCATTGCGGATGGAGACGGACTTCCAGGAGAGTTCTGCGCCGATGCCGGTCGTGAAGCATTTCGAGACGGCCTCCTTTGCGGCGAAACGTGCGGCGTAGTGAGGAAATGGATGCGCCTTGGACCGGCAGTAGGCGCGCTCGTCCTCGGTGAAGACCCGGGCGAGGAAGCGCTCGCCCTGGCGCTCGACTGCACGGCGGACGCGGTCGACCTCGATCACGTCGCAACCGAGGCCGAGAAGAAGGCTGCCGGCTGCCAGTTGGGGGACCATCGCGGATAGGAAGGGGATCAGGCGTTCAAGCGCGCCCGCATTTCGCGAACGGCCTCCTCGAGGCCGGTGAACAGCGCGCGGCTCACGATACTGTGGCCGATATTGAGTTCGTGAAGGTGGGGGATCTGGCGGACTTCCGCGATATTGACGTAGCTGATGCCGTGGCCCGCGTTGACGGAGAGGCCCGACTTGGCGGCGAGCGTGGCGGCCTGACACAGACGTTCAAATTCGGCGCCGCGGCGCGGCGAGTGGAAGGCCTCGGCGTAGGCTCCGGTGTGGAGTTCGATCCAAGGGGCCTTCAGGGCCGCGCCGGTTTCGATCTGTGCGGAGTCCGGATCGATGAAAAGGCTGGTGAAGATTCCGGCGGCGGTCATGGCCGAGACGCAGTCGTTGACGCGCTCGCGGTTGGCGACGACATCAAGGCCGCCTTCGGTGGTGACTTCGCGGCGGTTTTCGGGCACGAGGCAGACCGAGTCGGGTTTGAGCCTGAGGGCGAACTCGATCATTAGGGGCGTGCAGGCCATCTCGAGATTGAGGCGCGTGGCGATCGATTCGCGCAGGCGCCAGACATCGCGCTCCTGGATGTGGCGACGGTCTTCGCGCAGGTGGACCGTGATGCCGTCGGCGCCGGCGCGCTCGGCGAGGAGGGCGAACGCGACGGGATCGGGTTCGATGGCGCCGCCACAAGCGGCGGGCGCCTCGCGGTACCGGGCTTGGCGCACGGTGGCGCAATGGTCGATGTTTACTCCGAGCAGAATCATGGCCTGTGGGTTTGACGCGAGTAAGGGGCGTGCGACGCTGGCATGCAAAACGAAATGACCGAACCTGCTCTCGACCCGGTTCAGACGCCTCCGAAGAGGGAGAATATCCTGCTGGCCCTCGTGCTCAACGTAGCCTTGCCGACGCTCATCCTATCCAAACTGAGCGGCGAGCGGTGGCTGGGGCCGGGTTGGGGCCTGGGGCTGGCGCTTGCGGCGCCGGCGGGGTATTTCGTCTATGACTACGCGGTCCGCCGGAGGGCGAACTTCATCTCGATCATCGGCCTGACGAGCGTGGCGGCGACGGGTGGGCTGGGCCTGCTCAAGGCGGGAGGCGCGTGGTTTGCAGTCAAGGAGGCGGCGGTGCCTTTGATCGTCGGGCTCGGGGTGCTCTTTTCGACGCGGAGCAAGCGGCCTTTGGTGCGTCAGCTCCTGTTCAACGAGGACCTGATCGACGTGGCCAAGGTGATGGCGGGCCTGGAAGAGCGCGGAAGACGCGGGGATTTCGAGCGATTGCTGCTGCGGTCGAGCCAGCTGCTGGCGGTGGGCTTTGTCGCGAGTGCGGCGCTCAACTTCGTGCTGGTGAGGACGATTCTGAAGGCGGCGCCAGGGTCGACGGCCTTCAATGCGGAGCTGGGGAGGGTCAATCTGCTGAGCTGGCCCGTGGTGGTGGTGCCGACGCTCGGGGTCAGCGTATTCGCGTTGTGGCGGGTGCTCAGGGGAGCGAGCCGGATGAGCGGGCTCAGTATGGACGAAGTGTTCCGTGCAGAGCCCTCAAAAGACGGCAGGAAAGGTGGCGGGAGCACCGGCGGGCCGGGAGGACTTGAGGACGCGAAGTTGGAAGCCGCAGCGCAGGCGGCTCCCAGCGACGGGGAAACCGAGGAGCTTACTTGAGAATCGACTCGATGGCGGAGTCGGTGAGTTCCATCGGATGGCCCTCCCAGACGATTTTTCCTGCCCGGTTCACGAGCATCGCGTGCGGAATTGCATCGATGCCGAAGCCCTGGGCCAGGGTGCCGTTGGGGTCGAGAGCGACGGAGTAGTTCATCGGCACCTTTTTGAAGAAGGACTCGACGGTGGCGCGGTCCTCGTCAGTGACGCCCAGCACGACGAGACCCTGGCTCTGATACTTTGCGTAGATTTTGTTGAGATGGGGGATGCTCTTGCGGCAGGGAGGGCACCAGGTCGCCCAGAATTCGAGGAGCAGAGGCTTTCCCTGGACGGAGGTGGCGTTTTGAACGTAAGTGAGGTTCAGAGCCGGAAGGGCGTGGCCCACGTTGGACTGGGTGGCTTCTGCGAAAACGGATACGGCGCCGACGGCCAGGGCGAGCACGGCACAGGAGAGGAGGCGGGAGAGTTTCATTGTAAGCACAAGCAATGCGGAAAGGCGTTGTTCGCAAGTCGGCCAGGAGGGCGGCTGGAAAAGCGCGAAGCGGCTGCGGAGTCCGCGTGT